>JAJDEQ010000227.1 GCA_029259695.1 Planctomycetota bacterium | reverse complement strand
CGTCTTCCCCAAGCTGTACGACATCGTCCCCAAGAACACCTTCATCACCGTCACCGCCGATCACGGCGAGCTGTTCGGTGAGTCGGGCTACTTCGGCCACGGGCCGATCATGCACGAGAAGGTCTTCGAGGTGCCCTTCATGGAGGGCCTCGTCCGCTGACGCGGGCAGCCCCCCCGATCGGCGCGCCGCCCCCCGGCGCGTGGCCGATCGTGAGCTTTCACCCCCACGCGGCCGGGCCCGGCGGGCCAGGCCCCAACGAACGCCCCCGACGGTGCGTTCCCTACGACTTCCCAACGAGAGAGATGCGAGCGACATGACCACCACCAAGGGCCTCACCCTCTGGTTCACCGGACTCTCCGGTGCCGGCAAGACCACCCTCGCCAAGCGCGTGGAGAAGGAGCTGTTGATGCGCGACCTGAAGGTCGAGCTGCTCGACGGCGACGTGATCCGCACCAACCTGAGCAAGGGCCTGGGCTTCAGCAAGGAAGACCGGGACACCAACATCCGCCGCATCGGCTTCGTGGCCAACCTGCTGGCCCGCAACGAGGTCGTCTGCCTCGCCGCCGCCATCTCGCCCTACGCCGCCATCCGCCGCGAGGTGCGCGCCCTGCACGGCGACAGCTTCGTCGAGGTCTTCACCGAGTGCTCGATCGAGACCCTGACCGAGCGCGACGTGAAGGGCCTCTACAAGAAGGCCCTGGCAGGTGAGATCAAGGGATTCACCGGTGTGGACGATCCCTATGAGCAGCCCGAGAACGCCGAGATCACCGTCAACACCGAGAACGAGTCGATCGACGAGAGCACCGACACGATCCTGCGCTACCTCGAGCACCGCGGCCTGATCCCGGCCTCTTCGGCGCCCGACATTTCGGCTGACGAGGAAGCCAAGATCGTGGATAAGTTGAAGGCCCAGAACTTCATCTGACCGACCCAGCCGGCCCCGCCCCCGCCATGTTCCGAAACCTCCGCATCGCCGCAATTCTCGCCGTCTGGCTGCTCTTCGTGGGGCCGCCGGCCGAGGCGTACATCGGCCCCGGTGCGGGGTTCGCCCTGGCGGGATCGATGTTCGTCCTGCTGACCACCTTCGTGCTGGCCTTCGGCACGATCGCGATCTTCCCGCTGCGCATGCTGTGGCGGGCGATCGTGACCGGCAACCCGTTCAAGCACGCGCGGGTGAAGCGGCTGGTGATCCTCGGGCTCGACGGCATGGACCCGGGGCTGACCACGAAGTTCATGCGCGAGGGGCGCCTGCCCAACTTCCAGCGCCTGGCGGACCGGGGCGTCTTCCGCCCGCTCGACACGAGCTACCCCTCGATGTCGCCGGTGGCCTGGTCCAGCTTCACCACGGGCGTGGACCCCTCGCGCCACAACATCTACGACTTCCTCACCCGCGACCCGTGCACCTACACCCCGATGCTGTCCTCGACGGACATCCGTGCGTCGAAGAAGGTGCTCAACATCGGCAAGTACATGGTGCCGCTGGGCAAGCCGAGCATCAAACTGCTGCAGCGCAGCCAGGCCTTCTGGAAGCTGCTGGGCGAGAAGAACATCTTCTCCACCATCCAGCGGGTGCCGATCACGTTCCCACCGGTGCCGTTCAACGGCCTGCTGCTGAGCGGCATGTGCGTGCCGGACCTGCAGGGCACCCAGGGCACCTTCGGCTTCTTCAGCACGCGCCAGGACGACGGTCACGCGGCCTTCACCGGCGGTGAGCAGACCGTCCTGCGCCGCAAGGGCAACATCATCCGCTCGCGCGTCATGGGCCCCCCCAACAGCCTGATGAAGGCCGGCGGGCACATGACCGTCCCGTTCACGATCATGATCGCCGACGACAACCAGTCGGCCACGATCGCGCTCGACGACGGCAACGACCCGTTCACCCTGCAGGTGGGCGAGTACAGCGAGTGGATCACGCTCAACTTCAAGGCCGGCATGGGCCAGAAGGTGCGCGGCATCACGCGCTTCTACATCACCGCGATCGAGCCCGACTTCAACCTGTACATCACGCCGATCCAGATCGACCCCGAAAACCCGGCGATGCCGATCAGCCACCCCACGGTCTACTCGATCTACCTGGCCAAGAAGCAGGGCAAGTTCGCCACGCTGGGCCTGGCCGAGGACACCTGGGCGCTCAACGAGCGCGTGATCGACGAGGAGGCCTTCTTCAAGCAGGTCAACCTGATCGCCGACGAACGCGAGGCGATGTTCCGCGACGCGCTGAAGACGACCAAGAAGGGTCTGGTCACCTGCGTCTTCGACACCACCGACCGCACGCAGCACATGTTCTACCGCTACCTCGATCCGGAGCACCCGGCCAACGAGGGGCGCGACACCGAACGCTGGAAGGACGCCATCGCCCAGATCTACGGGCGCATGGACAAGATGCTCGGCGAGATGTGGGACGAACTGATCAAGCCCGACACGGCGCTGATCGTGATGAGCGACCACGGCTTCACCAACTTCCGCCGCGGCGTGAACCTCAACGCCTGGCTGCGCGAGAACGGCTACCTGTTCCTGAAGGAAGGCCACGACACGAGCGGCGACTGGTTCGAGGACGTCGACTGGAGCCGCACCAGGGCCTTCAGCCTCGGCCTGACGGGCATGTTCATCAACCGCAAGGGCCGCGAGGGCCAGGGCATCGTCGAGGAAGGCGAGGAGTACGAGCAGCTCAAGACGGAGCTGATCGCCGGGCTCAAGGCGATGGTCGACCCGAAGGGCGACAAGCGCTGCATCCTCGACGTGTTCGCCGCCACCGACTTCTTCGACGGCCCCTACCGCTTCGACGCGCCCGACCTGATCATCGGCTACGACGGCGGCTACCGGAACAGCTGGGACTGCGCCACCGGCGCCGTGCCGAGCGAGGTCTTCAGCGACAACACCAAGAGCTGGAGCGGCGACCACTGCGTCGACCCGCGCATCGTGCCCGGCGTGTTCTTCTGCAGCGAGAAGATCACGACCGAGACACCGAACATCCTCGACCTCGCGCCGACCACGCTGGACCTGTTCGGCGTCGAGATCCCCAAGTACATGCAGGGCAAGCCGATCCTCGGCAGCCCCGACCGCGAAGCCGACGTCGGTGGCCCGGTCGACCCGCGCCTGCTGCGCCAATCCGGTGCGGCCCCCGGCGCGCTCGTGTTCCCCGACGGCCCCCCCAGCGAGACCGGTGATCGCACCACCGCCGATCACGCCGAGGCGGCCGTCGGCGCCAAGGGACTGCGGCAGTGAGCCGCGTACCGTCCAGGCAGCTGCGGACCCGTGCGCGGGTCCGGGCCGGTGAGGTTTCGGGCCGATGAGTTCGTCGTTGTTTCGCTGGATCCGCCCGGCACTGCTGGGCGCGGTCATCCTGACTGCTTCCCCGAGCGACGCCGGCCCCCCCGGCGTCTTCGTGCTCGGCATCGACGGCGTCGACCCGGTCGTGCTGCAACGGCTGATGGACGAGGGCCGCATGCCCAACTTCGCGCGCCTGGCCCGGGAGGGTGAATTCCAGTCCCTGGGCACGAGCAACCCGCCCCAGAGCCCCGTGGCCTGGTCCAACTTCGTCACCGGCATGAACCCGGGCGGACACGGCATCTACGACTTCATCCACCGCGACCCGGGCAGCTACCTGCCCCTGTCGTCGGCGATCCCGCCTCCCAGCGGCGCCGAGGTGACCTACATCACGCTGTTCGGGTACGTGGTGCCCATGCCCTGGAGCGGCGGTGACGAGGTGGTCAACAACCGCAGCGGGACGCCCTGGTGGGACGTGCTCGACGACGCGGGCGTGGACGTCGAGGTCTACCGCATGCCGGGCAACTACCCGCCCACCCCGTCCGAAGCCCTGACCCTGAGCGGCATGGGCACGACCGACGTGCGCGGCAGCCCGGGCACCTACACCTGGTACACCGACGACACCGACGTGATGCTCATGGACGGCCTCAAGGCCGATCTCTACGTCGTCAACATCGACGACGAGGACGGCGACGACCGCCCCGACACGGTGCGCACCGAGCTCAAGGGACCGCCCGACCTGCTGCACCTCCCGCCCGGCAAGGCCCCGGGCGAGAGCGACTACATCACCGCGCCGCTCGTGATTCGCGTCGACCCGGTAGCCGACGCCATCTGGATCGACGTGGGTGAGGGCCGCTCCGAGACGATCATCGAAGCCGGCGAGTGGAGCGACTGGCTCGAGGTGGACTTCGGCGGCATGCTCGAGCAGTCGCTGAACTTCACCGGCATCGTGCGCTTCTACCTCAAGGAGGTGCGTCCGAACCTGCGGCTCTACGCATCGCCGGTGAACATCAACCCCGGACTCCCGGCGCAGCCCGTGACCACGCCGGACGACGGCTCGGAGTGGATGTTCGAGGAACTCGGACACTTCTACACGCAGGGCATGCCCGAGGAGACCAACGCCCTCCGCGACGGCCTGTTCGACGACGACGACTACCTGGCACAGGTCGAACTCGTCCACCAGGACGGCGACGCCATGCTCGACCTGGCGCTGCGGCGCTTCGATCGCGGCGACGCCAGCTTCATGTACCTGTCGGACATCGACCTGCAGAGCCACATGCTCTGGCGCCACGACGACCCCAAGAACCCCGCCGCGCCGCGGCACCCGGCCTTCGACCCGGAGCACTCACCCCGCTACCAGGGCGTGATCGAGGGTTTCTACGAGCGCGTCGACAAGACCCTCGGTGACGTGCGCGCCGCGCTGCCCGAGGACGCCCTGCTGATCGTGATGAGCGACCACGGCTTCCAGGCCCAGACGCGCGTCCTGCACCTCAACGACTGGCTGGTGCAGGAGGGCTACCTCGTGCTGCAGGAGGGGAAGACCAGCGCGAGCGTCTTCGACGGCATCGACTGGGAGGCGACCCGGGCCTACGGCATGGGCTTCAACGGCGTCTACCTCAACCTCGAGGGCCGCGAGCGGGACGGCATCGTCGCCCCCTCCGAGGCCGACGCCCTGCTGAGCGAGATCAGCGCCAAGCTGGAGGCCCTGACCGACCCCGCCCAACCCGGACGCCGCGTCGTGCTGCACGCGCGCAAGAGCACCGAGGTGTACTCCGGCGAGCGGGTGGCCGAGGCCCCCGATCTGGTCGTCGGCTACGACGCCGGCTACGGCTGTTCGGACGCCTCGACCCTGGGCGAGATCACCGGCGAGCCGGTCCTGGCGGACAACGACGAGGTGGGCTTCACCGGCAACCACCTGATGGCCCCCGAGGTCGTCCCCGGCATCCTGCTCAGCAACCGCAAGATCCCGGGCGACGGTCACGATCTGACCGACCTCACGGCGACACTGCTCGACCACTACGGACTGCCCCCGGCCGACGGCATGGTGGGCACGTCCATCTTCAAGTAGGACAATCCTCGCCCGGGCCGGCAGCGGCCCCACTTCCCCAAACCCAACCGCGAATCCCAAGGAGAAGCACGATGTTCGGAGGCGGCAAGGTCAAGCTGGACAAGGACCTCATCGATCGACTGAAGCGGGTGTCCGACACCGCCGGCTACGCGACGGTGGAGGAGTTCATCACGCACATCCTCGAGAAGGAGCTCTCGCAGTTCGAAGATTCCGAGAGCGACGAGGACATCAAGAACAAGCTCAAGGGCCTCGGCTACATCTCCTGACGGGCACCCCGCCCCACAGGTCCGCCGCCGTGCAACGGATCAGCGCGCCATGAATGCCTTCAACTCCTTCTTCTCCACCATCTTCGGCGTGTTGCTCGCGCCGTTCGGAGCCGAGAAGAACTGGTCGGCGTGGATCGACATCCTGCTCTGGTCGATCGTCGGCGGCGCCGTCGCGATGGTGGTCTACAAGTACGCCAGCAACCAGAAGGGCATCGAGCGCGCCAAGAACGACATCAAGGTGCACCTGCTCGAGATCCGGTTGTTCAAGGACGACATCGGCACGGTGCTCTCGTCGACGGCCAAGATCCTGGCCAAGAACATGGTCTATCTCGGCCACAACCTGCTGCCGCTGGCGGTCATGTTCGTGCCCTTCATGGCGATCCTGATCCAGCTGGTGGCCACCTACGGCTACGACCCCGTCGAGCCCGGGACCGTGCAGCTGTTCAAGGTGCGCCTCGATCCGGCCTACACCGACGTGGCGGTGGAGGACGTGACGCTCGAACTCCCGCCCGGCGTCGTGCTCGAGGCGGGCCCCGTGCGCACCGCGGATGCCGCCATCGCCTGGCGCCTGCGCGCCGAACAACCGGGCGACCACGTGCTGCGCTTCCAGGTGGGCGACGAGGTCTACGAGAAGGGCCTGTCGGTCGGCGGCGATGCCCGCCGCGTGCCGATCAAGCGCACCAAGAGCCTGGAGGGCTTGCTGTTCCCCGGCGAGCCGCAGTTCGCGTCCGACTCCCCCGTCGCGCTGGCCGAGTTGAGCTACCCCTCCCGCGACCTGGGATGGATGCCCGGCGGCGAGCCCGGTATCCTGGGCGTGTTCTTCGTGGTCAGCATCCTGGCCGGCCTCGCCCTCAAGGGCGTGCTGGGTGTGACGCTCTAGTCACCCCGTCCCGGGCTGCCCGGTCCGCCCGAGGCCCCCGGTTCCAGCAGGCCCCGGTTCCCGAGGCGCGAGCCCGGTGGCACGGGCCGCGTTCAGACGGCCTTCTCGATCGCCTCGATCACCACCTCACTGTTGCCCTGGGGCAACTCGAGCATGGCCGAGTCACCCACCCCGGCGCCGAGCATGCCGGCAGCCATCGGAGCGCGGTAGCTCACGATGCCCTCACCGTGATCCCACGGCCCGAGGATCGTGATCGTCCTGCTCTCGCCATCCTGCCTGAAGGTGACCCGCATGCCGGGAGCCACGACGTCGTCCGTGAGCTCCTGCTCCTCGATGACCTGCGCCAGCTTGAGCTCGGCCTCCATCGCGGCGGCCTTCTCGGTGAGCTGACGCTGCTGCTCGATCGCGGCGGTCCACTCGAAGTTCTCGGACAGGTCGCCGTAGGACGCCGCACGTCCGATGGTCTCGCTGTTCTCGGGGATCTTGTCCTCGAGCAGGATGCGGTACTCCTCCTGTCGTGCGAGCACACCCGCGTGGGAGCAGAAGATGCCGTTCGTCTCCCAGAAGGGCACCTCGTCCCGCGGCACAAGGTCCGGGTCGCGCTCGTGCACGGCCTTGGTCAGCGCCCCGCTGATCTCGTCCGGGAACGAGCGGCAGCGTGCCATCACGCTCATGGCCTGCTCCAGGTCGAGGCGCGTGCCTTCCGTGGCGAAGCGCTTCACCAACCCGCCCTTGCGCGTGGTGAGCACCTCGATCAACTGCTTCATGACCTCCTTGGCCGGCTTGTCGCCGCGCGAGGCGCGGGTCGCCTGGGTCTCGGCCAGGTGCAACAGGCCCATCACGACCTCGGGCACGCTGGGCGCCCCCTCGATGTCCTTGAACAGACCCTCGACCGCGCGACGCGCGAGTCGCAGCACCGTGAGCGGCTGACGGGACGGGCTGAGCAGGAAGATGTGGAAGCGGTTGGCCAGCGCCTCGGCGCGGCCACCCTCCACCAGACGGTCGGCCACGAGATCGAGCAACGGGATCGGCAGCCGTGCCAGGTTGCCGATCACCGCATCGGACCAGAGCTGCGGGCGTGCCCTGACGAACGCGTCCAGCGCACTGCGGCGCGCGCCGTTGTTCGAGAGCTTGCAACACAGGTCGATGAAGTCGGCGCCGCCGTCGAGCAACTGCGTGAACAACTCGACGGTGCGCTCCTCCGTCCAGGCCTCGTGCCGCCAGAGCAGCAGCGCGGCCTCGAGCTGGTCGTGCGGTTCCCCGCTACCCGACTCGAGCACTTCCGCGAGCCGGTCGAGCATCTGCTTCTTGATGTCTTCGTTGGGGTCGAGCGACAGCGGCCCGCCGACCACCTCGAGCAGCGCCGCGAGACCACGGGCGCGCTGCATCGCCGCGCGCAACTCGTCCTCGGCCGACAGCGCCCTCTGGCGCAGGACGAACACCGGTCGGGACGGGTTGTCGACCGCCAGCCACGGATCGTGCACGGCGGCCGTCTTGCACTTCTTCCACCAGCCGCTCCAGGACTTCTCCTCGATCACGGTGCCGGCCAACCACTTCTTGACCTCCTTCACCGTGGCGCGGCCCTTGTGCAGCTTGGCCACCGCGCGCACCAGGTGCGACGGCGTCTCGGCGGCCTCTGCCTGCAGCTGCTCCAGCTCGGTGAGCAGGCGCGCGCGCAGGTCGGTGGGCGCGAGCGGGGTCAGCACGTCGAGCCCGGTGCTGAAGGGCATGTTGCGTGTGAGCCCGTCCTCGCGGAACGCGACCGCGAAGCTCTGGTCCGAGAGGTCCACCTCGATCACGAGGCCCTCGCCCCAACCGCTGCGGTGATACACGACGCGCCCCGGGAGCAGGCCGCGCAGCGCCTCGAACCGATCGAGCGCCTCGATCAGCGGGCCGTCCTCCTTGATGCCCGACTGTCCGGAGAACAGCTCGTACCACTCCTCGCCGGTGTACAGCCCGTCGAGCGACTTGCGCACCGCCTCGCGCAGGTCGACGCGGCTCTGGCGATGGGGATGCAACTCGCGCGCCACGACGATCACGTCGAGGTGACGGTCGCGCTGCTGGTACGCCTCGAGCAACAGCGCCAGCAGGGGCGCCGCCGCACCGCCGCGATGCTCTCCCGGAAGCGCCGACAGCGCTTGCAGGAACTCGTCGGCATCCGCCGGCTCCTCCAGCGCCTCGAGCCATGCAGCTTCGAATTCCTCGACGAGTCCGCTCGCCGCGAGAGAGGCGAGGTCATGCCCGGTCATCTGGTCGCTCACAGGGTGTTGGTGATCCGTCGTGGGGATTGTCGTGGGGCCGGGCCCCGGGAAGTGTCGTGCTGGTCTGCCGCTCAGTCCTGGAGCAGGTCGCGACTGATGACGATGCGTTGAACTTCACTCGTGCCTTCACCAATGGTGCACAACTTGGCGTCGCGGTACATGCGTTCGACGTGATACTCGGCCGTATAGCCGTACCCGCCATGGACCTGGATAGCCTCGTGGGTGATGCGCATGGCCGCCTCACTGCAGAACAGTTTGGCGATGGCGGCCTCGCGCGCATAGGGCTTGCCTGCGTCACGCAGCTCGGCTGCCCCCCGCACGAGGTGCCGCGACGCCTCGATGTCCACCGCCATATCGGCCAGTTTGAAGGCCACGGCCTGCTGCTCGGCGATGGGCTTGCCGAAGGCGATGCGCTCCTTGGCGTAGTCCCGGCTGCGCTCGAAGGCCCCGACGGCGATGCCCAGGGAGAGCGCGGCGATGCCGACCCGGCCCCCATCGAGGGTCTTCATGAAGTTGGGGAAGCCCTCGCCCTCGGCGCCCAGCATCTGGCTGTGGGGCACCCGGCAGTCCTGGAAGCTCAGCTCGCCCCAGTCGCTGCCGCGCATGCCCAGCTTCTCGTCACCCTTGTGGATTTCGAATCCGGGCGTCCCGCGCTCGAGGATGAACGACGAGATGCCGCCGTGGGTCGGTTTGTCCTTGTCCGTGCGCGCGGTGACGACGAACGTCTCGGCGTAGTTGGCGTTGGTGATGAAGATCTTGGTGCCGTTGAGCACCCAGTCGTCCCCGTCGCGCACGGCGTTCGTGCGCGTCCCGCCCGCGTCGCTGCCGGCATTGGGTTCGGTCAGGCCGAACGCTCCGAGCACGCGACCCGAGGCCAGGTCGGGCACGTAGCGGCGGCGCTGTTCCTCGGTCCCGAAGGTGTAGATCGGCCAGAGGCAGAGCGACGTGTGAGCGGCGACGCCCAGCGCCGTACTCGCGCAGCACTTCGCCAGTTCCTCGATGATCAGGGTCGAGGTCATGGTGTCGACCCCGGCGCCCTCGAGTTCCTCCGGGATGGGCAGGCCCAGCAGCCCCATCGCGGCGATCTCCTTGAACGTCTCCACGGGGAAACGCCGGTCACGGTCGATCTCGACGGCCTGCGGCAGGAGCTTGTCCTGGGCAAAGGCCCGGACGGCCTCCACGAGCATGACCTGTTCTTCGGTGAGGGGGTGTTCGGTGAGGGTCGACATCAGAGCTCGTCCACGGAGAAGCCATCGGGGGCGCGGCCGCGACGCCGACTGCCACCCGTCGTGCGGGAAGAGACCCGGCGTGGCGTCGGAGCGCGGGCGCCATCGTTCGCCGCCGACTCGCCGTGGTCGGTGTGATCCAGGAAGTGTTCGGAGCGGGCGGTGCCGATCCAGTCGATCAGGGCCTGGCGCGAGAACTTCCACTCACGCCCCACCTTGCGACCCGGCACGTCCCCCTCCCGCAGCACCTTGCTGAACGTCTTCACGCTGACCCCCAGGAAGGCCGCCGCGTCGTCGATGTTCAGGATCTCCTGGTCCGGCATCGGGTGCGGCTGGGTCTTGCGTTGGTGGCCGGCCATCTCAGCTCCTCGCCGCCGCGCGGCGGTTGCTCACCTCGTCGCGGATGTAGTCGACGAGTTGCTGCAGGGTCGTGCCGGGGCCGAACAGGCGCCCCACTCCCTGCTCCGCCAGCGCGTCCATGTCCTCCTGGGGGATGATGCCGCCGCCGGTGAGCAGGATGTGCCCGCCGCCCGCCTCGCTCAGCAGTGCCCGCACCTTCGGGAAGAGCGTCATGTGCGCCCCCGACAGGATCGACAGACCCACGGCGTCCACGTCCTCCTGGATCGCCATCTCGACGATGCGGTCGGCCGTCTGGTGCAGTCCGCCGTAGATGACCTCCATCCCGGCATCGCGCAGCGCCGCGGCCACCACTTTGGCCCCGCGATCGTGCCCGTCGAGCCCCGGCTTCGCCACCAGGACCCGGATCGGCTGTTCGCTCGCTTGCATCTGATGCGCCTCTTTCTTCGTCGCCGCGGGCGTCAGAACGCCGGCGCCTCGGTGTAGGTCCCGAACTCGTCGCGCAGCACGTCGATCATCTCGCCCAGCGTGCAGTACGCCTCGGATGCCTGCATGAACGCCGGCATCATGTTCACGCTCGAAGCGGCGTCGGTGCGGATCCGCTCCAGAGCCCCATCGACGGCGCCCTGGCTGCGCTCCCTGCGCACCTTGGCCAGCCGTTCGAGCTGCTCACGTTCGGCCTCGGGACCGATGAAGAGCGTGTCCAGCTTCGTGTCGTCTCCCTGCTCCACGAACTTGTTCACGCCCACGATGATCTGTTGCCCCGCGTCGAGTTCACGCTGGTAGTGATAGGCCGCCGCAGCGATCTCACGCTGGAACCAGCCCTTCTCGATGGCCGGCACGACGCCGCCGTGCTCGTCGATCTGATCGAAGATCTCGTTGGCCGAGGCTTCCATCTTGTTCGTCAGGTCTTCGATGAAGTAGCTGCCCGCAAGCGGATCGATGGTGTTGGCCACACCCGACTCGTAGGCGATCAGCTGCTGGGTGCGCAGCGCCACCTTGGCAGCGTGCTCGGTGGGCAGGGCCAGGGTCTCGTCCATCGAGTTGGTGTGCAGGCTCTGGGTGCCGCCCAGGACGCCGGCCAGGGCCTCCCAGGTGGTGCGCACGATGTTGTTGAGCGGCTGCTGCGCCGTGAGGCTGCAACCCGCCGTCTGGGTGTGGAAGCGCAACATCAGCGAGCGCTCGTTCTTCGCGCCGTACTTGTCGCGCATGCGCTTGGCGTAGACCCGACGCGCCGCCCGGAACTTCGCGATCTCCTCGAAGAAGTCCACGTGCGAGTTGAAGAAGAACGACAGGCGCGGGGCGAACGAGTCGACGTCGAGGCCGCGTTCGATCGCCGCCACGACGTAGGCGAAGCCGTCGGCCAACGTGAACGCCAGCTCCTGCGCGGCCGTGCTGCCCGCCTCGCGGATGTGGTAGCCCGAGACCGACACGGGGTGCCAGCGCGGCGTGTGCTTGGTGGCGAACTCCATGGTGTCGATCACCAGCCGCATGGACGGCGCAGGCGGGAAGATGAACTCCTTCTGCGCGGTGTACTCCTTGAGGATGTCGTTCTGCGTTGTGCCGCCGAGCTGATCGAGCTTGGTGCCCTGCTTCTGCGCGGTCACCAGGTACATGGCCCAGATGATCGCCGCCGGTGAATTGATCGTCATCGACGTGGTGACGTCCGACAGCGGGATGCCGTCGAACAACGTCTCCATGTCGGCCAGCGACGCGATCGCCACGCCGCACTTGCCGACCTCCCCCTCGCTGCGGGGATGATCGCTGTCGTAGCCCATGAGCGTGGGCAGGTCGAAGGCGACGCTGAGCCCCGTCTGCCCGTGGTCGAGCAGGTAGTGGTAGCGCTTGTTCGTGTCGATCGACGTGCCGAAGCCGGCGAACTGCCGCATGGTCCACAAGCGCGTGCGGTACATGCTCGCGTAGGGACCGCGGGTGTAGGGGAACTGCCCCGGCAGTCCGATCTCCGCGTCGGCGTCGGTGCCGGACAGGTCGGCCGGCGTGGTCAGCGGCAGCACGGGCGCGCTCGAGACCGTCTCGAAGGGGACGTCGCGCTGACGTGCCCTGTCGTAGGCGGCCTTCCATGCTTCGAAGCTCGCGTTCGTGACGCGATCAACCGTGGTCATGCTGGTCCCTCCAGGTTCCGCCGCTCTCGGTAGGCGTTGAGGATCTCGTCGGCCAGGCCGTAGGCGGACAGCGTCCTGCCGTCCGCGACGCGCTCGTCGAGTGTGCGCGCCAATCCCGACTCCTGCCAGATATCGTGTTGGAGACGCCCCTCGACGATGCGCCGTACGCGCAGCCGCAGGTTGGCGGCGCGGCGCGCATCACGCTTGCCCGATGCGCGGCGCTCGGCGTCGAGCGCATCGATGCGCTCCGCCAGCTCGGCCACGCCCTCACCGGACGACGCGACCGTCGTGAGGATCGGGGGGCGTTCGTCGAGCGGGACGTCGCGCACGTCCAGTGTGTCGGTGAGCTGGTGCACCAACTGCTCCAGGCCGGGCATGTCGGCCTTGTTGACCACGTACACGTCGGCGACCTCCATCAAGCCGGCCTTCATGGCCTGGATCGTGTCACCCCCGCCGGGGTGCAGCACGACCAGGGTGAGGTCGGTGCTGCGGGCCACGTCGACCTCGCTCTGCCCCACACCCACCGTCTCGAGCAGGATGTCGTCCCGATCGTAGAGGTCGAGCACGTCGGCCAGGTCATCGGTCGCCCGGGCCAGACCGCCGAACACACCGCGGGTCGCCATGGAGCGGATGAACACCCCTTTGTCCAGCGCGAGGCTCGACATGCGCACGCGATCGCCGAGCAGGGCGCCCCCGGAGAAGGGGCTGCTCGGGTCCACCGCCACGATGCCGATGGTGCGCTCCTGAGCGCGCCAATGGGTCGCGAGCCGTTCCACCAGGGTGCTCTTGCCCGCACCCGGCGGACCGGTGATGCCGATCCGGCGGGCGCGCCCCAGTTCGCTCTCGAACTCGCCGTAGACGGCGGCGAAGCGTGCGTCGCCGCGCTCGGCCCAGGTCATCATGCGCGCGCAGGCGATGCTCTCACCGGCCCGCACGCGTGCCACGAGATCGCGCTCGGGTCGAACCATCGCGTCGGCCTCGGTCGCGGCGGTCATCGACCGAACAGGTTCCTGGCGATCACCAAGCGCTGGATCTCGGTCGTGCCCTCGTAGATCTCGGTGATGCGAGCGTCGCGGAAGTAACGCTCCACCGGGAACTCGGTGGTGTAACCGGCCCCGCCGTGGATCTGCACCGCTTCGTTCGCAGCCCGGTTGGAGAGCGTCGACGCCAGCAGCTTGGCCTGGCTGGCTTCGAGCGTGTGCGGCTTGCCCTGGTCGCGCAACCACGCGGCACGTTGGGTCGCGAGGCGCGCGGCAGCCAGGTCGGCCGACATCTGGGCGACCTTCCACTGCACCGCCTGGAAGCGCGCCAGCGGGCGCCCGAACTGCTCGCGCTCCTGGGCGTACTTGATCGACGCATCGAGACAGGCCTGGGTGATGCCGACGGCCTGGGCCGCGATGCCGATGCGCCCGCCGTCGAGGGTGTCGAAGGCGATGTTGAGTCCCTTGCCCACCGCGCCGAGCACCCGGTTGGCGGACACACGCACCTTGTCGAGCAGGATCTCGACCGTGCTCGACGAGCGGATGCCGAGCTTCTGCTCCACCTTGCCCACCGAGAACCCCGGTGCCGTGGCCTCGACCATGAACGCCGTGACCCCTTCCTCGGCGCGGGCGAAGACGACGAAGAAGTCGGCGCTGTCGCCCGAGGTGATCCACAGCTTGGGGCCGTCCAGGATCCAGTCGTCGCCGTCCCGGGTGGCCCGGCAACGCAGCGCGGCCGCGTCGCTGCCCGCATCGGCTTCGCTCAACGCGTACGCACCCAGCCACTCACCGGAGGCCAACCGGGGCAGCAGCTCCTTGCGCTGCTCCTCCGTGCCGTGCCGCAGGATCGGGCTGCAGACCAGGCTGTTGTGCACGCTGAGCGTGACGCCGGTCGAAGCGCAGGCCCGGCTGATCTCCTCGATCACGATGGTCAACACCAACGCGCCCAGCTCGCTGCCCCCGTACTCCTCGGGCACCAGCATGCCGGCGAACCCGAGTTCGGCGGAGCGCTTGAACTCGTCGAGCGGGAAGCGGTGTTCCTTGTCCCGCGCGGCCGCAGTCGGCGCCACGACCTCGTCGGCGAAGCTCTTCGCCGTGTCCTTGATGAGCTGGAGTTCCTCGGTGAGCTCGAAGTTCATGCAGCCTCGTAATCGTAGAAACCACGGCCGGTCTTCCGGCCCAGGTGACCCGCAGCCACCATCTTGCGCAGCAGCGGGCACGGGCGGTACTTGGAGTCGCCCAGTTGGCCGTGCAGGACTTCCATGATGTCGAGGCAGATGTCCAGGCCGACCAGGTCGGCCAGCGCCAGCGGCCCCATGGGATGGGCCATGCCGAGCTTCATGATGTCGTCGATCGACTCGCGGCTGGCCACGCCCTCCATCAGGCAGAAGACCGCCTCGTTGATCATCGGCATCAGGATGCGGTTGCTGACGAAACCGGGGAAGTCGTTGGCCGGCACCGCGGTCTTGCCGAGGTCCGCGGAGAGCGCATTGACGGCGTCGGTCGTGGCGTCGCTGGTGTCCAGCCCGCGGATCACCTCGACCAGCTTCATCACCGGCACGGGGTTCATGAAGTGCATGCCGATCACGCGGTCGGGACGCGACGTGGCCGCCCCCAGCCTGGTGATCGAGATCGACGACGTGTTGCTCGACAGGATCGTGTGCTCGGGCGTGATCCGGTCCAGGTCGGCGAAGATGCGCGCCTTGATGCCCTCGTCCTCCGCGGCAGCCTCCACCACGAGGTCGGCGTTGGCCGTGTCCTCGAGCGAGGTGGAGGTCTTGATGCGGCCCATGATCGTCGGGATCTCGCCCTCGTCGAGCTTGCCCTTCTTGGCCATGCGTCCGAGGCTCTTCTCGATCGACGCGAGCGCCCGCGCCAGGGCGTCCTCGTTCAGGTCGACGGCCGTCACCTGCTTGCCGTTCACGGCCATCACCTGGGCGATTCCGTTGCCCATGGTGCCGCAACCGATCACCGCGACGTTCTGGATGGCGGCCATGCTCAGAGCACCTCGACGCTGAGCGCGACCGCGTTGCCGCCGCCCAGGCAGAGGGTGGCCACGCCGGTCTTGAGGTCGCGCTGGCGCAGCGCGTGGATCAGGGTCACCAGGACGCGCGTACCGGAAGCACCGATCGGGTGCCCCAGGGCCACCGCGCCGCCGTTGACGTTCATGCGCTCGGCTTCGATGCCCCACTGCTGGCGCACCGCCACGCACTGGCTGCTGAAGGCCTCGTTGAGCTCGACCAGGTCGAAGCTGGAGATGTTCGCGCCGGTCTTCCGCTCCAGGTTCTTGATCGCTTCCACCGGCGCCATCATGACCCACTTGGGGTCGAGGCCGCCCGTGGCGTAGCCGGTGACCTTCGCCAACGGCTTCACACCCAGCTGCTTCGCCTTCTCGGCGCTCATGACCACCGTGGCCGCGGCGCCGTCGTTGATGCTCGAGGCGTTGCCGGCCGTCACCGAGCCGTCCTTGGCGAACGCCGGGCGCAACTTGCCCAGCCCGCTCACCGTGACGTCGGCGCGCGGTCCTTCGTCGGTGTCGAAGCTCCAGGCGTCACCGCGACGGGGCTTGATCTCCACCGCCGTGATCTCGTCGGCGAAGCGTCCGGCCTGGATCGCCTCGCTCGCCTTGCGGTGGCTGTTGGCGGCCCACTCGTCCTGCTGGTCCCGGGTGACCTCGTACTTCTGGCAGACCGCCTCGCCGGTGCTGCCCATGTGCTCGTCGTAGTAGGGATCCCAGAGGCCGTCGCTGACCATGCAGTCGAGGATCTGGGCGTGACCCAGGCGCATGCCCGCACGCGCCTTGGGCACGATGTAGGGCGAGTTGGTCATGGACTCCATGCCGCCCGCGAGCACCACCTCGGCGTCACCGCACTTGATCGCCTGGGCGGCCAGCATGACGCTCTTGAGCCCGCTGCCGCAGACCTTGTTGATGGTCACGGCCGCCACGCTGTCGGGGATGCCCGCGCCGCGCAACACCTGGCGCGCGGGCGCCTGGCCGAGACCGGCCGAGAGCACATTGCCCATGATCACCTCGTCGACCTGGTCGCCGTCGACGCCGGCTCGGGCGAGCGCGTCGCGCGCCACGAGGGCGCCGAGTTGGGGGGCGCTGAACGGCGTGAGGGCACCCTGGAACTTGCCGATCGGTGTGCGGCAGGCGCTGGCGATGACGACGTCGGTCATGGCGGTGTCGTGCTCCGTGTGGAATGTCTGATTCGGGGGTTGGGCGGCCGAGGATTCACGCGGCGCCGCGGTCGGATCTTCGGGGGACCAGGGCCCGTCGACGGCGGCGCCCGCCCGGCCCATCGGCCGACGGCGCCCGGATTGCGGGGCCGCCGTGGCGAGTGCTGACAACGTCCGTCCTAGCACCCCCAAAAGGGGGTCCAGTTTATCGAAATCGGGTGGCTGTGGGGATAGCCGCCCCGCGCCCCATTCAGGGACCCACGAGCTGCTCCCGGACCAGTCTCTCCGCCAGCAGGCGGGCGATGATCCGGTGCCCCAGCGGGTTGGGGTGGACCGCGTCGAGAAACGTGCCCTCGGGGGCCCGGTCGAGGGCCGGCTGGGGATCGACCACCGGGACCCCCAGCTCGGCCCCGACCCGCCCCATCGCCTCGTGGAACGGCTCGATGGGCGAGATGCCCTCGGGGTTGGTGGGCTCCTGAACGAACATCACCGCAGCCCCCGCCGCGCGGCACGCGAGCGCCATCTCGCGCAGCGAGTCCGCGAAGCGTTCGGCCGGCTCCAACGAATGCCGCGCGCGCAGCTCGTCGGGGATCGGCTTGCCGTTCTTGTGCAGATTGAAGAACTGCCCCCAGCTGCGATCCGCACGGCGCTTGGCGAACCACGCCTTCAGCTGGCCCCAACGCCCCAGGCCCTCGGTGGCCATGGCCTCGAAGTGCGCCCGCTCGTCGTACGTGCCGCCCTGGATGTGATCGTTGAACGAGAGGTCGATCACCACGACGTCGGGAGCCAGGGGCAGCAGCGCGCCGTCCAGCACGTGGCGCATGCGTTCAGCCGTGCTGCCCGACACGCCCCCGTTGAACACCTCCACTTCGACGCCATGGGATGCAAGCGCACGCTCCAGCAGCGCCGAGAAGGCGGCCTCGGGCTTCACGCCGTACCCGAACGTCGACGACGATCCGATGGTCACGATGCGCGCCACGCCGGGCCGCTTGTCGGGCTCGATCGGCCCGCGGCGGAACTCCTGCCGGTGCGCGAAGTGGTTGAAACGCCGGCACAACGGATGGCGCGCCCACATGTAGCGCGGCGCCACCGGTTCCCCGCGCACGTCCTGCAGGTTCAGCCGGTTGAGGATGCTGGCGGAGATCGGCGGGGCCCGCTCGGTCAACCCCCAGGCGGTCACGGCGATCACGGCCGCGCCCACGATCCAGGCGCCCAGCCGGCTCCCTGAGCGGGGCGTGAGCAACAACAAGGTGCCGGCGAGCAGGCACGCCACGACGAGCGCGCCCTCGGGTGCCACCGCCGACGTCGCCACGGCGAGGGGCCAGGCCCACAGCACGCCGGCTGCCCGGCGTCCGCCCAGCCCGCCCAGCAGGAGCAGCCCCACCAGCAGGCCCGCGGCTGCCGCGAGCTGCCACCAGCGCAGGGCCCCCGGCAGCGCCTCCGGCTGACCCGACGGTTGCACCAGGATCGACTCGGCCGTGGCGCGCCCGCTCAAGGCGTAGAAGGCCACGTGACCAGCGCGCAGGTCGTAGTCGCGCACCGTCGCCAGTTCGATCCCGTCGACGTAGGCGCGCGTGTCGGCATCCTCGCACTCGACGCGCAAGGCGTAGCGGCGCCCGGGCTCGAGCCGCGCCAGGCGCTCGTCCCCCTCATGTGTCTCGAGGAAGGTGCCCAGGTTGCGCGACACGCTGCTGGGCAGCTCCGGATCGGTGCTGAGCGTGACGATCACGCCTCGGTCGGTATTGGGCTTGGCCGCCCGCACGATCACGTCGAGCGCGGCGACGTCGTGCAGCACCACCTCGGCCGTGAGCACGAAGTCGCCGTCGCGCCGCGGATCGGTGCTGAAGCCGGCACCCGGACGCAGGTCGATGGGCCCCGCTTGCCGCAGGAGCGCCTGTTCACAGGGCTGCGGTGCACTGCCGAGGCGCACACCGTTGTGCTCCCCGAGCGTGGTCACCACGCCCCACAGCAGCCAGCTCACGACGACGGTGCACAACACCCAGGCCCAACCGCCACCGGGGCGCCCGGCGATCACGACACGCCCCCACGACACCAGCGAGAGCGAGCCGAGCAACGCGGCCAGTGCAGCCCAGATCGTGCGCGGCACACCGCCCGAGAGGTCCATGCCCTCGATCGTGCGGTCGTCACCGCGCCGGGTGCGACAACCGAGCGCGCGGAACGAGCTGCCCTTGGTCATGGCGATGCGCGCCGCCCCGGAGGGCGCGGGCCCGGGGACCGGCTGCCCCACGGGCTCTCCGTCCACGCGCACGGCGTAGGCACCGTCGACGTAGGCGAAGGTCACGCGCTCGGGTTCCGCGGCCATCGGCGAGCGCTGGACCACCGGCGCGCCCTCGCCACGCACGGTGAGCTGGACGCCCTCGGCTTCCAGCAGCAACTCGGCCTGGGCCAGGTCACCTCGACCGAAGCGCAGCGTCAACCCACCCGACGGGCCGCGCAGGTCCAGCTCCACCGGATCGACGAGCCAGCGGAAGACCACGTCGAGCTTCGCCTTGGCCCGGATGCGCCCGCCGCCCGTGGCGAGATTGCGCACCAGCCCCACGCCCCCGGGGTGCTCCACCTGCACGAGCTCGGGTGCGAGAAAGGGCTGGGTGGCCTCGCTGCCGAGCTGCGGCCACGCGAGCCAGGTCGCGGCGGCGACAGAGAGCAGGACGAACACCAGCGCCCCGCGCATCAGTCCGCCCCCCGGCCGTCCGGGTCGCGAACTGCGCGACGCAGCGTGAGGCGGGTCACCTCGGCCCGAGCGCCGATGCGGAAGGGTAGGACGAGCACGCCGAGCCCCCGGTTCACGTGAAGCAAGCCATCATCCTCGAGACGATAACTGCCGGCGACGCGACGCGGCATCCAACGTCCGGCCAGCGAGCCCAGGCCGGGGAGGTTGATCTGTCCCCCGTGACTGTGGCCGGACAACACCAGGTGGAACAGGCCCCCCGGCAGCGTGTCGACCACGTCGGGGTGGTGACAGAGCAGCAGCCGGAACTCCTCGCTGCCGCTCATGCCCGCCCGCGCGGCGTCCAGATCGGCGAGCTTGCTCTCCTCGATGTCCTCGAGCCCGGCGATCGCGAGACGGGCTCCGCCCACGGAAGTCACACGGCTCTCGTTGCGCAGGACCGTGATGCCCTGGCGACGCAGGACCGCGGCCAGCTCGCCTTCGCGCCGACCGCGGTAGTCGTGGTTGCCGAAGACCGCGAAGCCGCCCAGCGGCGCGTGGATGCGACCGAGCGCGGAGCCGAGCGCGGCCACGTCCTCCGGCGCCGAGGTGAGGAAGTCCCCCGTGAGCACGAGCAGGTCCGGCTGGCAGGCGGCCACCAGGGGCAGCACGGGCTGCAACGTGATCTCGTCGAAGAACGGGCCGGCGTGCAGATCGCTGAGCTGGACGATGCACAGCCCGTCGAGGGCAGCGGGCAGGTCCGGCACCGGGACGTCGACCTGCACCACCTCCAGGCCGCCGCGTCGCAGCGCCCGGGCGTACATGCGCTTGCCCGGCCAGACGCGCCGACCCAACCAACCGGCCGTGTCGAAGAGCGCCATGGCGACGCGCGAGAAGCGACGGGGCGGGCGGCGAACGTCACGCGTCATGTCATCTCCCGGCAGCCGCCCGCGCGCTACTCGAGGTTCGTGTGCCGCGCCCCCAACTCCGACTCGGTCTTGCCCAGAGTGGCGAGGAGGTCGACGACGACCTGATCGAGGTAGGCCAGCAGCGCCGCCTCGAACAGGGTACCCAGGGGATAGATGCTGCCGCCGGGTGGCAGCGCCAGCTCCACCGTCACGTCGGAGACCAGCTCCTGGTCGGGCGCGCGCGTCACGGCCAGGACCCGCGCTCCCCCAGTGTGCGCCGTGTCCATGAGCGACAGCACGGTGGGGGTGGTCCCGCTGCCGGTGCAGGCGACCAGCACGTCACCCGCTCCGAGCCGCGGGACGGTGCTGTCGTCGAGACTCCAGACGGCGGGCCCCATCTGGCCCAGACGCCGGGCGAAGGCCGAGCCGATCATGCCCGAGCGCCCGCGCCCGGCCACGACGATCTGGCGCGCGTCGAGCAGACCGCGAACGAAACGCTGGTGCACGTCGTCCGGCACCGAGGTCAGCGCCGTGCGTACCGCGTCGGTGTACGCGTCGATCCGCTCGGGCGAGATCAGAGCAGGTTCCAATGCAACCGTGCTCCGTCGAACACCGTGCCCTCGCGACAGGCCAACTCGTAGGTGTAGCCGTCGGGCGTGCCGTCCTTCTCCACGGCCACGGCGCATCCGTTGCACACCGCGTAGCCGCAACCCATGTAGGTCTCGAGGGATGCCTTGACCGGGATGCTCGCGCTGCGCCCCACCCGCTGCACGGCCTCCATCATGGCCTCGGGACCGCAGGTCAGGATCGCCGCCGGGGCGGCCTGGTCCACCAGGGCCGTGAGCCGGGCGTCGACGCGCCCGTGGAAGCCGCGGCTGCCGTCGTCCGTGCACAGCTCGACGCGACCGGCCGCCGCAGCCAACCTGTCCGCGAGCGTCAGGCGTTCGGCGGTGCGGGCACCGAACACGGCGGTGGTGCTGTCGGCGCGCGGATCGCCCGCGCGGCGCCAGGCCTCCAGCAGGAAGATGAACGGGGCCACGCCGTAGCCGCCGGCCACGCAGACCAACGGACCGTCCGGCACGTCGCCCACGAATGCGTGCCCCAGTGGCCCGACGACGTTGAGGCGGTCGCCCGGCCGGCTCGAGCACAGCAGGCCGCTGCCCTTGCCCACCGGCATGATCATGAACTCCACCCGCGCCGCGCCGTCGTCGCCGACGCGCGAACCGAGCAGGCTGAAGGGCCGGGGCAACAGCGGGAAGTTGGGGTGATCGAGGCTGAGCATGCAGAACTGGCCGGCCGCAGCGACGGGCCAGGTACCCTCGATCTCGGCCTCCAGGCGGTGACAGCCGCCGTCGACGACCTCGTTCGCCACGATGCGGGCCGCGCGCGACACCATCGTCTTCGTCTTCGTGGCAGTAGCACTCATCTCGCGCGGGATCCTATCATTTCGCGCCATTGCTCATTTCACGCCCGACACCGCGGCTCCACAGCGGGCCCGCGGCTCCTGCGCTCCCCACCCGACGGGATCACCGACTCCATGACGGTCATCGCCAGCGGCATCATCCTCTACCGCCTCGAACGAGATCAGCCGCAGCTGCTCCTGCTGCGCAACCGCGACGGCGGCCACTGGGGTTTCCCCAAGGGGCGACGGGACCCGGACGATGAGCACGAGGTGGCCACCGCGCTGCGCGAGGTCGGCGAGGAGACCGGCTACACGGACGTCATGTTGCACCCGACCTTCCGCGCCCAGGTCGAGTACATCGTGCGCAACGAGGGCCCCGAGTATCCCAAGCGCGTGACCTACTTCATGGGGGTCGCGCCCCGCGGCGCCCCCAGGCTGTCGGACGAACACCTCGACTTCGTCTGGGCCGACGGCTCGGAGGCGGCACGCGTCCTGCCCTACGGTCAGTTGCGCGACCTGGCCGCCGCGGCCCTGGACACGATCCGCCGCACGTGATCCCCGTCCTGCATGGCGTCTTCCTGGCCTTCCTCGGCCTGGCACTGCTCTGGAACCTGATCGCTTCGGCGCCCGCGGGCGAGGCCCGACGGCCACTGGACCGCAAGCTCTTCATCCCGCTGCAGATCGTGTTGACGATCGTGCTGGTGCGCGATCGCTGGACCGTGGATGCGCTCAGCTGGCTCGGTTCACCGGCCGTGGCCGGCCTGTTCCCGCTCGCGTTCATCCTCGCCCTGTGCCAGAACGTCTCGGCCATCCGGGCGCGCGGGCCGCGGCTCACCGACGTGCCCATCGTGGTCTACAACGTGGGCATCGGCGCGTGCGTCACGGTCTCCGCCGTGACCCTGCTCGGCGGCCACACCGGCCCCGCATGGGACGTCCTACTCTACGACTACAGCGTGCTGCAACGCCTGCTGGGCAGCTTCCTGGCCCACGTGAGCACCCTGTCCTGGCACCCCCCGATCCTGCTGCGACGCAGCACGCCCGAGACGCTCCCGGGCCTGGCGGTCGCCCTGCTGCCCGCCAGCCTGTGTGCCTTCGCCGTGCTCATGCTGGTCGCGTTCCGGTCGGGGGCCGAGGAGGTGGTGCGGTCGTTCCAACTCGAGCCGCGGATCGGTTCGCTGTCCGGCGCGCTGCACGCCGGCGTCTGGCAACGCCCGCGAGCCGGCGCGCGCCCGGACGTCGCCCGGCCGCCGGGCGACTTCGCCGCCTGGGTGCTCCCCGCGGACGACGACGGGAGTGACCTGCGGCCGCCGCAGCGCCCGCTCGTGCTGGAGCTGCGAGCCCCGCGCGGCTGGCGCTGGAGCGTGCCCGCCCGGGACGTGGTGGAGCAGACCTTCCTCGACGCGGCCGGTCGTCTGGCCGAGCGCCTGCAGCCGACGATCCTGATCCCCGTTCCGGAGCCCGATGGCGAAGCGGCGCTCTTCTTCGGCGCGAACATGGGCCCGGTCCAGTGGCGCGCGTTCTACGAGCGCGTGGCGGCGCGACTGGCCGAGGTCAGTCCGCAGACGCGGCTTGCCGTCCGCCTGCACCAGACCCAGGAGCGTTCGCGGCTGCTGCTGGGCGCCCTGGTGGCCGAACCGGCGGTGGTCTCCATCGTCGGCCCGCGGCTGGCGCCGGGCGGCATCGCGGGCGGCGGCGCCCAGGCGGCGGGCGACATCCTCGACCGCTGGAGCAGCTGGATGGCGGAGTTGCCGGCGACGACCGAGCTGTGGGTGCTGGCGGCGGGCTGCTCGCCGCTGGCGTACGGCACCACGGCGCAAGCGCGTTTCGTCGAGGGTTGCATCGCCCGCACCGGAGCCGATACGACGATCGCCGGGCTGCTGCTCGACGGCTGGGAGGATCGCGGACACACCCAGGGGCTGCTG
This sequence comes from Planctomycetota bacterium, assembly GCA_029259695.1. Classification (GTDB taxonomy): domain Bacteria; phylum Planctomycetota; class B15-G4; order B15-G4; family B15-G4; genus OFTM49. The sequence continues at coordinate 34,236 of JAJDEQ010000227.1, read as the reverse complement.
GGCCCCGGCGGCCTGCGCCGGCCGGCCGGGGACATCGCCACGCGCTTGCTGGGCCCACGCTGAACGGCACCGGTGGGGCCGCCTCCCGGGGCGCTCCAAATCGCTACCATGCCGCGCCCGCCGCGTCGCTCCGATGCCGGACGGGTCCGCGTGCAGGAGTCCTGTCCCATGAGTCGTTTCGCCCGCGCCTTCGCCGAGTTGCTCGCCCCCGCGACGGGGCTCGACGTCGACGAACTCGCTGCCGCGATCGGGCCGCCTCCACGCCCCGAGATGGGTGAGCTGGGTTTCGGTTGTTTCCCGCTCGCCAAGCTGCTCCGCAAGGCTCCGCCGGCCATCGCCGCGGAGCTCGCCGCGGCGGTCGCACCCGCGGGGGCCATCCGCGAAGTGCGCGCCGAAGGCCCGTACGTGAACGCGTTCCTGGACCCCCAGATCGTGGCGCGCGAGGTCCTGCCCGACGTCGTGGACCGGGGCGACGCCTACGGCACGCTGGACATCGGCCGCGACGGCTGTGTGCCGGTGGACTTCAGCTCGCCCAACATCGCCAAGCCCTTCGGTATCCACCACCTGCGCTCGACCGTCATCGGGCACGCCCTGGTGCGCATGCTGCGCGCCGCGGGGTACCGCCCCGTCGGCATCAACCACATCGGCGACTGGGGCACCCAGTTCGGGCAGCTGCTGGCGATCTGGGAGCTGGAGGGCGACGAACAGCGCCTGCGCGAGGAGGGCATCAGCTACCTGCTCGCGTTGTACGTCGAGTTCAACACGCGCAAGGTCGAGCAGCCCGAACTGCAGGACCGCGCCCGCGCCATGTTCAAACTCCTCGAGGACGGGGAGGACGAGGCACGCCGCCTGTGGAAGTTGTTCCGCGACGTGTCGCTGGCCGAATTCGAGCGTGTCTACGCCATGCTGGGCATCAGCTTCGACGACATCTGCGGCGAGAGCTTCTACGAGAACCGCATGGGGGCCGTGCTGGAACAGCTCGCCGGCAAGCAGTTGCTGACCGAGAGCGACGAGGCCACCGTGATCGACCTCGAGGCCTGGGACCTGGGCACCGCCCTGGTCAAGAAGCGCGACGGATCCACGCTCTACCTCACGCGCGACCTGGCCGCCGCCGAGTATCGGCACGAGACCTACACCTTCGTGCGTTCGCTCTACGTCGTGGGGGCTGCCCAGGCGCTCCACTTCGCCCAGATGATCAAGGTGCTCGACCTGCTGGGCAAGCCGTGGCATGCAGCCATCCAGCACGTGCCGTTCGGGATGATGCGCTTCGACGACCGCAAGATGAGCACCCGCAAGGGCGACATCATCTTCCTCGAAGACGTCCTCGTGCGGGCGGTCGACCTGGCCCGCGAGACGATCGAGAAGGGCGCCCGGGAGAAGGGGCGCGAACTGCCCGAGAACATCGACGAACAGGCGCACAAGATCGGCGTGGGCGCCGTCGTCTTCAACGACCTCAAGAACCGCCGCACGCGGGACGTGGTCTTCAAGTGGGACGAAGTGCTGTCGTTCGAAGGAGCGACGGGGCCCTACCTGCAGTACACGGCGGCGCGCATCGCGTCGATGAAGGAGAAGTACGGGCGGGCCGTCTCGGGGGACGTGGACTTCTCCCGGCTGTCGGACCCCGACGAACTGCGTCTGGCCCTGGCGATCGAGGCCCTGCCTCACAGCCTGCGCCGGGCCGTCGACGCTTGCGAACCGTCCTTCGTCGCCGACCGCCTGCTCGACATCGCAGCGCGCTTCAGCACGCTCTATGCCCGCAAGGACTGGAAGGTGATCTCCGAAGACGAGCCGCTCACGGCGGCGCGTATGCTGCTGGCCGCGTCCACGCGCCAGGCGATCGTGAACGGCCTCGATTGGCTGGGCATCGACGTTCCCACCCGGATGTAGAAAGAGTCCCCAAGGACAAGGCTTCCCCCTCATGACCAACCTGCACGACTACATCCGCGACATCCCCGACTTCCCCAAGCCGGGCATCGTGTTCAAGGACATCACGCCGCTGCTCGCCCATCACGGGGCGTTCCAGGCGTGCATCGAGCAGTTCGCGCACTCGATCGAGGGCGTCCCCTGCGATGCCGTGGTGGGGATCGAGTCGCGGGGTTTCCTCTTCGGCACGGCGCTCGCGCTCGCCAAGGGCGTCGGCTTCATTCCCGTGCGCAAGCCGGGCAAGCTCCCCCACGACGTGGTGCGGCAGGAGTACACGCTCGAGTACGGCACCGACACGGTGGAGATGCACCGGGACGCGATTGCACCCGGGCAGTCCGTCGTCATCATCGACGACTTGATCGCCACCGGCGGCACCGCGGGCGCGACCGTCGAGCTGATCGAGCAGGTCGGCGGTCGGGTGGCCGCCATGCGCTTCCTGATCTCGCTCGACTTCCTGCCCTGGCGCGATCGACTCGGCGACCACGACGCAAGCGCCTTGCTGACTTTCTCCTGAGCAGGCCCCGCCCCCGGGTCGGGGCCCGCGCTTCATCAGCGCGACTTGAACAGCGCATGTCCCGGGGTCGACTTCCGGTGCTTGCGCGCCGCCCCCCAGGGGCCGGCGCCAACCTCTCCCCCCGGAGGCGGATTCCGGGGCTATGAGCAGAGGACCAACGGAATCGTGCGTCACTTGCCTCGGCCACGTTCCGTCGTATTCTTCACTCATCGAGCCGATCCTCCCGGCCGATAAGAACCTTGGTCCCGCCCCAGTCCTCCTCGCAGAAGGCACCCCGATGGCCACGCGTTTCAAGGACAAGTTGAAGCAGATTCGTGACGCGAGCACGCAGCGCAGCGTCATCGATCTGAAGCTCAGATCCGAAGAAGACCTCGTCAAGTCGCAGCGCACCGTGAAGGCCTTCGAGTTCCGCGAGAGCGTCGAAGCCGTCATCACCGAGCTCGTGAAGAGTTTCCAGGCCGAAGCCCCCGTCTTCGTGCTGAATCGCGGGTTCTTCGAGGGCAAGTACATGCTCGCCCTGCGCCTGAACGAGGAACTCGTCGATTCCGAGGGCCGCGCCGATCGCTACTTCTCGCGGCTCATGTTCCTGCTCGATCCGCACACGGATCAGGACGCTTTCGACCTCCAGTGTCGCAAGACGGTGCGCAACCGTGACCTCGAGTCGCACTCCGTCCGCTCCGAGATGACCGACGCCGGGCGCACCACGCTCAGCGAGTTCATCGAGGCCCAGTTCCTCGAGTTCGCCGAGCAATACTTCGGCGAGACGTCGTTGAGCAAGCCGGCGACCGTCAGCTCCTGACGGGTCGGTCGAACCAGCACCGGGCCGCTCCTCGAGCCGCCCGCCCCCACCGGGCCGCCGCTGCCAGCCAGCGCGGCCCGGTGCTGTTTCCGGGCCCATTGCCCGCCCTTTGCCGGGGCGCGACAGACGACCAGGTGACGCCCGTCGAGCCCCGCGGCGCCCAGGCCCCGGGGGCGGCCCAAAGCCAAAGCCGCCAAGACCAAGGCCGACGCCCCCGGCCAAGAGTGGGGAGCGGGCCCACTCGACGCCGGACGGCTTGGACCGCCCGAGTGTGGCCGAGCGGGCGGCGAGGAGTCCGGACGAGCGGAGCGCGCCGCCCGCCAGCGCTCGTGACCTGAGGGCGATTCCCCCGCTCATCCTCAAGTCGCCCGGGGCGGAGGCCGAATCGGCGGAAGAGGCGGCGATCCGCTACCGCTCGCGAATAGATCGAGAAAGAGTGATGCGTTGCCCGCCCAGCCAAAAACCTCACAACTTGTACAGTTTATACAATTTACACCGATGACTTGCTTAGCCCAAACCAACGGCCGGGACGAGCGCCCGCCAATGCAGGGCAGCGAGTGCGGGGCGACGGCGCCCCGTCAGCAAACAGAGGTCAGGAAGAGATCAGGGAGAGCGATCTGATGCCAGCGACCAAGGGAGCGAGCAAGTCGTCCGTCCGCAAGCAGGCGGGCAGCGCCGGGACCGGCCGGAAGACGACCTCCAAGGGCAAGACCGCTACCAAGCCGAGCACCAAGGCCGCCAAGCCAGCCGCGAAGAAGGCCCCTGGGCCGGCCCCCAAGAGCAAGACCCGCACGGCCCCCGCCCCAGCCTCCTCCAAGAACACCGCCACCAAGGCCGCGCGCGGCACGAAGAGTGCACAACGGGGCGAACTCGGCGGCCCCGACGAGCCCCTCTGGCGTGACTACGCCAAGACCCACAATCCCGAGATTCGCAACCGCCTGATGGAGGCCTACCTCCCGGTGGTGTCGTTCATTGCCGAGCGGCTGCTGCTCACCTTGCCCCGCAGCATCGACCTCGAAGACCTGAAGAGCGCCGGCGTCTTCGGCCTGATGGACGCCATCGACGGCTTCGAGGTGGACCGGGGCATCAAGTTCAAGACCTACTGCAGCACGCGCATTCGCGGAGCGATCCTGGACGAACTCCGCAGCCAGGACTGGGTCCCGCGTCTCGTCCGCCTGCGGGCCCACCAGCTCGCCCGCGCCCAGGCCGCCCTCGAGGCCCTCCACGGTCGCGCGCCCACGCACGCCGAGATGGCCGACCAGATGGGCGTCGGCCTGAGTGACTACCAGGCGATCACCGAGGAGGCCCGTGCACACTCCATGCACAGTCTCTCCGAGACCTGGGACGACGGTTCGGGTGATCAGTCGGTCGAGAAGGTCGACATCATCCGCGATCCGCGCTCCGTCGACCCCGCCGAGGTGATCAATCAGGAAGACGTGATGCGGACGATCATCCGTTCGCTGAACCGGCGCGAGAAGCAGATCATCCTGATGTACTACCGGGACGGTCTCACGATGAAGCAGATCGGGGACGTCCTGACGCTCACCGAGTCGCGCGTGTGCCAGATCCACAGCAACGTGATGAAGAAGCTGAAGGTGCACCTGGAAGGCGTCCGTGACCGCCTGATGCTGTAGGCCCGCTCACGAAGCCGACGGCGTCGGGTATCGTCCCGAGGCGTGCCCCTCTCCGTGCCCGGTCATCACGTCGTGCAACTCCACGAAGCGTCCTCCACCCAGGACGTCGCCCGCGAGGGCGTCGAGCAGGGACGCTTCGGAGCGAGCACGGTCGTCGTGGCCGACCGGCAGACCTCCGGCCGCGGACGCCGCGGGCGCAGCTGGTTCACGCTCCCCGGCCGCTCGCTGGCCACGAGCATCGTGGTACGACCGCCGCCCCTCGCTCGACCGACTCGGCTCTCGATCCTGACGGCCGTCGCGGCTCGGCGGGCCCTGGCACGAACGGGCGTTCACGACGTCCTGGTGAAATGGCCCAACGACCTCATGCGGGGTGAGCGCAAGATCGGCGGCTTGCTGATCGACACCAGCCGCACCCCGTCGGGCGAGGCCCTGGCCATCATCGGCGTGGGCATCAACCTCATCGCGCGCCCCGGCGACGTCCCGGCCGAGCTCGAGCCCCTGGTAGGCGACGCGGGCTTGCCCCGGGGGCCGGCCGACAGGGACCGCCTGCTGACCCGCCTGGTCGCCGAAGTGGACCGCGCCTGCGCGGAAGTGGGCAGCCCGGCCGATCGGGCCCGCGGGGAGGAGTTCCGCCGCTGCTCCTGGCTGGACGGCCGAGAGGTCGTCCTGACGCACGCCGGGCAGCAGCGCGCGCTCAGCATCGCCGAGGTGACCCCCGAAGGGGATCTCGTCACCGCCGAGGGCGAGCTGCTCGAGGGTGAGCTGGTGGAACTCGTGCAGATCAAGGGCGGAGCATCGACCACGCTCCCCTGAGGCCCGCAGCTCCGGCACCACGCGTTGATCCGCCCGCCCGAGCGCTCCTATACTCGATGGGCTGGAGTCGGGTCGAGATTTTCGACCGTCCCACCAGCCCTCCGCAACGGACAGCGTGCATGAGCAACCCCCGACTGGACGGTCGCGCCGTGGACGAAGCGCGCCCGCTGAGCTTCGCACGCCGCTGGATCCCCGAGGTCCCCGGCTCCGTGCTCGTGCAGGCGGGCCGCACGCGCGTGCTGTGCACCGCTTCGGTGGTGGACGGGGTCCCACCGTTCCTGCAGAACAGCAAGGAGGGCTGGGTCACCGCCGAGTACTCCATGCTCCCCGCCGCGACCTCGCCGCGGCGCCAACGGGAACGCGGGCCGCGCGTGGACGGACGCTCGGTCGAGATCCAACGACTGATCGGGCGCACGCTGCGCAGCGTGGTCGATCGCTCGGCCATTCCCGGACGGACGATCTGGGTCGACTGCGACGTGATCTACGCGGACGGGGGGACGCGCACGACGAGCATCAACGGCGCCTACGTCGCCCTGCACGACGCGCTCACGACGCTCAAGGAGCGCAAGCAGATCAAGAACTGGCCCCTGCGCGACAGCATCCAGGCGACCAGCATCGGCGTCGTCGACGGCCAGTCGATGGTGGACCTCTCGTACTACGAGGACAGCAGCGCCGATGTCGACATGAACCTGGTCATGACCGGGTCGGGACAGATCATCGAGGTCAGCGGCGGCGCCGAACGCTCGACATTCTCGGTGGAACAGATGGGCGGGATGGTCGAACTCGCCCAGGTCACCTGCGCTCGCGTCGCCGAGGCGCAGCGATTCGCCCTGGCCCAGTGACCCGTCTCGCCGTCGCGACCACCAACGCCGGCAAGGTGGCCGAATTGAAGCCGGTGCTCGAGGGCTTCGGCTTCTCGGTGGTCGGCCTGGACGCGTTCGGACGACTCCCCACCGCACCGGAGGACGAAGCGACCCTCGCGGGGAACGCCCGTTCCAAGGCGCGGTTCTACGCTCGCCTGACGGGCGGCGCGGCGCTGGCCGACGACTCGGGGCTCGCGATCGACGCCCTGGACGGCGCGCCGGGGGTCCGCTCGGCCCGCTACGCCGGGGCCGATGCAGATGATGCCGCCAACAACGCCCTCGTGTTGGAGCAGCTGGCCGATGCCGGAGACCGCCGTGCGCGCTTCCAGTGCGCGCTGTGCCTGATCGTCGCCGACGAGGTCCTGTGTGAGGTCCGGGGCGAAGTCCGGGGCCACCTGTTGCGCGCCCCCCGCGGCTCGGGCGGCTTCGGCTACGACCCCCTGTTCGTGCCCGATGAAGAGGGACCGGCGGGCCGCACCTTCGCCGAGATGACACGCGACGAGAAGCGACGGATCTCCCACCGTGGACGCGCGTTGGCCGCCCTGGGTGAGTGGTGTGAAGAGCACGGCGACCTGCTGCAACGGGCCGCGCTCGCCCCGCACTCTCCGCCCACGGACATCGAGAACGAAGCCCGGTGAACCAGGCACACATTCGCAACTTCTGCATCATCGCGCACATCGACCACGGCAAGAGCACGCTGGCCGATCGCATGCTCGAGCTCACCCAGACGGTCGAGAAGCGCGACTCGCGCGACCAGCAGCTGGATGACATGGACCTCGAACGGGAACGCGGCATCACGATCAAGGCCAAGGCCGCCTCGATGGACTACCTGAAGGACGGCATCCGCTACCGCCTCAACCTGATCGACACGCCCGGGCACGTGGACTTCAACTACGAGGTCGAACGGGCGCTGCAAGCGTGCGAGGGAGCCGTGTTGCTGGTCGACGCAGCTCAAGGCGTCGAGGCCCAGACCGTCCACAACACGATGCTCGCCGACCAGGCACGACTCGAGATCATCCCGGTCATCAACAAGATCGACCTCGCCGCCGCGCGGGTGGACGACGTCTCGGAACAGATCGAGAACGTGCTCACGATCGAGCGCGAGCGCATCGTCCCGGCGAGCGCCAAGAGCGGCATCGGGACGAAGGAGATCCTGGACCGGATCGTGGACGAGGTGCCGCCGCCCGCGGGAGACCCCGAAGCGCCGTTGCGCGCGCTCATCTACGACGCCGAGTTCAACGACTACCGCGGCGTGGTCATGCACCTGCGCATCATCGACGGCGCGCTGAACGCCGGCGACCGCATCCGCTTGATGGCGGGCGACACGCGCCACGAAGCCGTCGAGATCGGGATCTTCCGACCGGGTCTGGAGCCGCGCAAGACCCTCGGGACCGGCGAGGTGGGCTACCTCATCGCCAACATCAAGACGCTCTCGGCGGTGCGCATCGGCGACACGGTCGTGCTCGACAAGGACCGCACCAGCGAGAGCCTGCCCGGCTATCGCCCGGCCCGACCGATGGTCTTCTGCGGCATCTACCCCGTGCAGAACAAGGACTTCGACACCCTGCGCAACGCCCTCACGCGCCTGCAGCTCAACGACGCGGCCTTCACCTTCACCCCTGAGTCCTCCGAGGCCCTGGGCTTCGGCTTCCGCTGCGGCTTCCTGGGCCTGCTGCACATGGAGATCGTGCAGGAGCGCCTCGAGCGCGAGTCGCGCATCGACATCGTCCAGACGGCCCCCAACGTGACCTACGAGCTGGTCGACACCGAGGGCAAGACGGAGCGCATCGACAGTCCGGCCGAGGTCCCCGACCCGACGAAGATCGTCGAGTTCCGTGAGCCCGTGGTGAAGCTGGACATCGTCACGCCGGACGAGTTCGTCGGACCGTTGATGAAGCTCGCCATCGAGCGCCGCGGCCGGTTCCTCAAGCAGGAGTACATCGGCCCCGGTCGGCTGATCCTCGGCTTCCGCATCCCCTTGTCGGAGATCATCTTCGACTTCTTCGACAAGATGAAGTCGATCAGCCGCGGCTACGCCACGATGGACTACGAGTTCGAGAGCTTCATCGCCGATGACCTGGTGAAGATGCGCATCATGGTGAACGGCGACGAGGTGGACGCCCTCTCCACCATCGCGCACCGCAGCCACTGCCAGTCACGCGGCCGGTCGATCCTGCGCGTACTGCGCAAGGAGATCCCGCGCCACATGTTCAAGGTGGCGCTCCAGGCCGCAGTGGGCGGCACCATCGTGGCGCGCGAGAACATCGCGCCCGTGCGCAAGGACGTGACCTCCAAGTGCTACGGCGGCGACATCAGCCGCAAGCGGAAGCTGCTCGAGAAGCAGAAAGAGGGCAAGAAGCGACTCAAGATGGTCGGAAACGTCGAGATCCCACAGAAGGCGTTCCTGGCCGTACTCTCCGCGACCGACGATTGACGCATCGGGGCCCTCCCGACGTTATCTTCTAGGCTGCCCGCGCCGGCCCTGTCACCCGGGCCCGCAACGACCCAGCCTGCACGAACCCGTCGACGCCCGCCCCGCACCGCACCCCAGCTCGACCCCGCCCCTCGGCGCCCCAGCCACACCCGAAGAGCCGCCCGCCGATGTCGCCCCCCACGCCCGAACGCGAACGCAACGCCCCGCGGCGCCCGCTCGATCTGTGGTGCACGGAGCAGCTCGAGTCGGTCGCGATCGCGATCGCCATGGCGCTCGTGCTGAAGTTCTTCATCATCGAGGCCTACCAGATCCCGTCGGGCTCGATGCAACCCACGATCCTGGGCGACCGCCTGACCGGCATCAAGGACCGGGTCATCGCCGACAAGCTCTGCACCATGCTGCGTGACCCGCGACGCTGGGAAGTGATGATCTTCCGCTTCCCCAGCGATGAGCGCCGCCTGTACGTGAAGCGCATCGTGGGGCTGCCGGGTGAGACGCTCGAGATCAAGGGTGGCGATGTCTGGATCGACGGCGGTATCGCGCGCAAGCCCGACCACGTCAACGAGTCCGTGCTCAAGACGATCCAACCGGTCGTCGACGGCGGGTTCGACCTCAAGCTGGCCTTCCGCGCCACCGGCACCGACACCGACGGTGCGGACATCACGATCAACCAGGACCGGGCCGTCTTTCCGCCCGACACCCTGCGCGAGCTGCAACTGACCAAGACGGTCAAGCACGTCTACACCCACGGCTACGATCTGGCCTGGCGCATCCGCGGCCAGCCCAACGGCGCGGAGGCCGTTGCCGACCTCGACGTGTCGTTGCGCGCCACGCTGGACGAGGGAGCCGACGGGCTGCGCATCACGCTGCGCGCTGACGACGGAGACACGGTCTTCTTCCTTCCCGCAGATGGATCGGGACAGAGAGCGCGCGTGACCCTCACCACCACCGGCGCCGCATCCAACGGCAGTGCCGAGCGGGTGTTCCTCGACGCGACGGACCACTTCGTCCCCACCGGACGCCCGATCGAGATCACAGCGCGGTCGGTCGATCGCCGCATCGTGCTGAGCGTCGACGGCGACGAGTGGTTGCGCTACGACGACGACCTCGCCGGACCGCGAACCGACCTCCCGAAACAGGCGCTGGTGTCCCTGGGCGTGCGCGGCGGCGGCGCGATCGAGGACGTGATCGTGCGTCGGGACATCTACTACCTGCCGCGCACGGCGGTGAACGGGGCGCCCGCCCGCTGGGAGGTCCCGGACGACTCCTACTTCGGGCTGGGCGACAACACCCAGTCGTCGTACGACAGTCGCCAGTGGCGTCGCGACAGCTACCGCATGGGCGACGAGGTCGTCAGCGGCTTCCACTTCCCGCCGCCGGCGTTCGGCGTGGCCCCGCCGGACGCGAACTCGGTGCCGATCGACGAGTTCCGCATCGCCTTCGCCGACTCACACGGCGACGTCCACACGATCGACAGGCGCGAGGTCGACGAACTCAACGTCGAGCCCGCCCCGTTCATCCATCGGCGCTACCTGCTGGGCAAGGTCCTGGCCGTCTTCTGGCCGGTGTACAAACCGTTCCGTTGGAAGCTCGTCCGATGAACCCCGCCAGCGGCAACCACCGTTCCGCGAACCGCCTCGGGATGCAACGCGCATGACTCTGCTCCAGGTCAACGGACTCACGAAGCGCTACGGTGACCGCACCGTCGTCAAGGACGTCTCCTTCCAGGTCGACGAAGGCGAGATCGTGGGCTTGCTGGGCCCCAACGGCGCCGGCAAGACGACCACCTTCCGCATGACGGTGGGCATGATCACGCCCGACAAGGGCCAGGTGATCTTCGAGGGTGAGAACGTCACCCGCTCTCCGATGTACCAGCGCGCGCGGTTGGGCATGGGCTACCTGAGCCAGGAGCCATCGATCTTCCGCCAGCTCTCGGTGCGCGAGAACCTGCTCGCCGTGCTCGAGGCGCGAGGCATGGGCAAGGCCGAGCGACGCGACAAGGCCGACACCCTGATGGACGAGTTCGGCCTCGGGCACGTGGCCCGTTCGGTGGCGTCCACCCTGTCGGGCGGCGAGCGACGCCGGCTGGAACTGGCGCGCACGCTGGCCCTCGATCCCCGGCTGATCCTGCTGGACGAGCCGTTCTCGGGAGTCGACCCGATCGCCATCGAGGACATCCAGAGCCTGCTGTTCCGGCTGCGCGACCGCGGCATCTCCGTGCTGCTCACCGACCACGCCGTGCGCGAGACGCTGGGCACGACGAACCGCGCCTACATCATCTACGAGGGCGCGATCTTCCGGCACGGCAGCGCGACCGATCTCGCGGATGATCCCGAGGTCCGGGCCGTGTACCTTGGTGAGCGGTTCACGATGGACACCAGCGGCTGACCTCCGCGTTGCGACCAGGGCGCTCACGCGTCGGGTCCTCGCGGAACGAGCGCCGGCGCCCATCGGGAGGGTCAATCACGGTTGGGTGCACCACCGCAGCGCCGTCCGGCTGCAGGTGGTCGTGGCACTGCGGGAGCGAACGCCATGAGTGAGCCAGGCTCCATTCCCCCCACATCGCACGAGGGATCCGCCCCGCCTGAGGGCGAGGTCGGGGACGAGCGCCCCTGGCGCAACCTCGAGCGTTCTGCGGTCCTGGTCGTGGACGACGACTACGGCGTCCGCGACACGGTGTCGCGCTACCTGCAACGCGAGGGCTACGACGTCCTGGCCGCGGGCACCCTGTCCGAAGCCCGGGCCCACCTCGCCGAGCACGACATCCTCGTCGTGCTCACCGACATCACCCTGCGCGGCGGCGAGAACGGACTGGACCTGCTGCGCGAAGTGCGTCACGCCCATCCGGACATCGACGTGATGATGATGACGGCGCACAACGACCTGCAGTACGCCGTCGAGGCCCTCAAGCAGGGCGCCTACGACTACCTCACCAAGCCGTTCCCGTTCGAACTGCTGCGCGCCGCCGTGGCCCGCGCCGTCGAGCGCCGCCGCCTGGTCGTGAAGAGCGCCATGCTCTCGCAGATCGAGGAGCGGCGGGCGGCGGACGAGGAGAACTTCGAGGAGTTCCTGGTCTCGCTGGCCACGATCATCGACGCCAAGAGCCGTTTCACCGCCCGACACAGCAGCCGCGTCTCCGACCTGGCCCGGTTGCTGGCCGAGGCCATGGCCTTCGCACCCGAGGAGATCGAGAAGATCGCCCTCGGCGGACGGCTGCACGACATCGGCAAGATCGGGATCCCCGACGCCATCCTCGACAACGACGGCCCCCTCTCCCGGGCCGAGTTCGAGGTCATGAAGCGCCACCCGGTCGTGGGCGACGACCTGATCGCCCCGATCCGCACCATGCAGGACCTGCGTCCCATGATCCGCTGGCATCACGAGTCCCTGGACGGGCACGGCTACCCCGACGGTCTGCTGGGAAGCCAGATCCCCGTCGAGGCCTTCGTGGTCAAGGTGGCCGACTACTGGGAGGCGATCACCTCGCTGCGCCCCTACCGCGACCCGATGCCGCTCGAACTGGCCGCCCGAACCCTGCGCGCCGAAGCCGGCACCAAGATCCCGGCCGAGATCGTGGACACGTTCCTGCGAGCCATCGAGAACGTCCCCATCGCCCTGCCGGCGGCCGCGAGCGCCTGACCGAGGGCGGCACCCGGCGCGCATCACCTCCCGCAGGGCTTGCTGGCCGGGTTGACCCTCCCGGCGGCCATGTGCGACATTCCGGGATCGTTCTCCGCTCGAAAAGTCGCTCCTCCGGCGAGCGCGGGCAGCACCTTCGGCACCCGAGAGTGCAGGCTCCGCGAGCCGCCGGGATCGACCCGGGAACGGAACCGCCGCTCCGCGCGTCGCCTGCAAGATCCCCAAGACACCCCTTCGAGGACACCCATGAAGATCGTGGCCTGCGTCAAGCGAGTCCCCGCCACCGACACCCGCGTGAAGGTCGGCATTGACGGCGTCTCGGTCGACACCGCCCAGGTCGAGTGGGTCATCAACCCCTACGACGAGTTCGCCGTGGAGGCCGCGCTCCAGATCAAGGAGAAGGCCGGCGAAGGTGAGGTCACGATCGTCTCGCTGGCCCCGCCCGAGGCCACCAAGGAGCTGCGCACCTGCCTGGCCATGGGTGCCGACAAGGCGATCCTGCTGAGCGACCCGGACGCCAGTTCGCGCGACGCCCAGCTCACCGCCACGGCCCTGGCCAAGGTGATCTCCGAACTGTCTCCCGACCTGGTACTCACCGGCAAGCTCGCGGTGGACCGCGACCAGGGCCAGGTGGGCAGCTTGATCGCGGCCAAGCTCGGGTGGGCCTGCCTGACCGAGATCAAGGCACTCGAGATCGCCGACGGCAAGGCCGTGTGCGAGCGCAGCGGCGAAGGTGGCAACCGCGAGAAGTACGACGTGGCCCTGCCCGCGGTGCTCACCTGCACCAAGGGGCTCAACGAGCCGCGCTACGCGTCGCTCAAGGGCATCATGGCCGCCAAGAAGAAGCCCATCGACGAGCGTCCCGCCGACCTCGGCGAGGCGCGCATGGCGATCAAGAGCCTGGAACTGCCCGCAGAACGCAGCGAGGGCCGCATCGTCGGGGAGGGCGCCGAAGCCGTCCCGGAACTCGTTCGCCTGTTGCGCGAAGAAGCCAAGCTGCTCTGACGCCCGTCTCGTCCCTGCACACCATCGTTCTCAGCCCCCGCTGAACTCATCCTCCGAAGGAGCCCATCGTGGCTGGTGAAGTCGTCGTCGTCATCGAACAGGAGAACGGCAGCGTCAAGCGCGCCTCGCTCGAGTCCCTCACCGCCGGCGCGCGTGTCGCCGCGGAGCTGGGCGCGGAGACCACCGCCGTCGTGTGTGGTGCCGGCGCCGCCGACGCGGCCGCCGTCCTCGGTGCCCACGGCGCCGCCACCGTCGTCACCCTCGACGTGGATCCCGCCGACGCCAACGCCGCCGCGAGCGCCATCGCCGAGACCGCCGGCCCGCGCAGCCCGACGCTGGTCCTGCTGGCGCACACCAACTACGGCAAGGACCTGGGCCCGCGCATCGCCGGCCTGCTCGACGCCCCCCTGGCGTCCGATTGCGTGGAACTGAGCGTCGACGGCGGCTCGGTCCTCGCCCGACGCCCGATCTACGCGGGCAAGGCGGTGGTGAACGTCGCCAGCACGGGCGCCACGTTGGTGGCCAGCGTGCGCCCCAACGCCATCCGCGCCGAAGAGCGGCCCGCCGCCGGCGCGGTGCAGGCGGGCGCGGCCAGCGCCCCGACGAAGGGGCTGGGAGCCGTGCTGCAGGAGATCGTGCAGGCCGCCCAGAAGAAGCTCGAGCTGACCGAGGCCGACGTCATCGTGTCCGGCGGCCGCGGGCTGAAGGGCCCCGAGAACTTCGACATGATCGAGGCCCTGGCCAACGAGTTGGGCGCCGCTGTCGGTGCGTCCCGCGCGGTCGTCGACGCCGGCTGGCGTCCCCACTCCGATCAGGTAGGCCAGACCGGCAAGACCGTCTCGCCCCAGCTCTACATCGCCGTCGCCATCTCGGGCGCCATCCAGCACCTCGCCGGCATGCGCACGAGCAAGTACATCGTGGCGATCAACAAGGATCCCGAGGCGCCGATCTTCAAGCTGGCCGACTACGGCATCGTGGGCGACGCCTTCGAGGTCGTGCCCAAGCTGACCGAAGCCGTGCGCGAGCTGAAGGCCGCTCACGCCTGAGGCGGGGCGCCCGGCCCGCGGCGGCTCAGGCCTCCGGGGCAGGCGCCTCGACCAACCACAGCTTCTCGCCGAACTCGTTCCCGAGCCAGATCGGTCCGGCGGACTCGAAGCGACGCAGCGCCGGACGACGATCTCCGTACAGCGTCACGCACGCGCCGGTCAGCATCCACGCGTCATCGCTGTCGCCCTGACGCGTGCCCGCCTTGCGCACGTACACCTGCTCCACGTCGGACAGGAGCATCGGCAGGCGGCGGGGTGAGTTCCAACCGTCGGCCTCGTACGCGGTGAGGATCGCGCGGCGCTCCAGCAACGCGGCGTCCCACACCTCGCCGAAGCGATAGAACACGTCACTGCCCTGCTCGTGGTCGTCGAAGAGACGCACGTCCACGGCGAACTCGCGTCCGCCGCCGCGTCCGGAGACACCCACGTAGAGGTTGTCATCGGTTCCGGCGAACAGCTCGTCGCCCGTGCGGAACTCCACGGTCATGCCCACGAACGGCTCGGCGAATGCGCGCGGCTCCGTCAAGGCGACGTCTGCGTGATCGTGAGGCCGGCTTCGTCCACCACGACGGTGGCCACCGTGGGCCCGTCGAAGTAACGCCGGAAGACCTCGTCGCCGGGCATCTCGATCTCGCTCAGCAGCGTGACCATCGGGTCCTGCTCCCGACCTTCGTCGGGCACCGCGATCAACTCGCCATCGGGGCCGATCTCGAAACGGGGGCCGCCGCCAGCGGGTCCCGCCAGGACCCGGATCTGATCGACCAGCGAACGCAGGCCGCTGGACAGGGTGCGTGCCGTGTCGTCGTAACTGACCATCACGTGGGGGGAGGGATGCTGGGTCAGGCTCTCGACGAACGCCGCCTGTCCGGCCAGGCTCGGCAGGTCGTCGCTGACCATCCGGCGCAGCACATCGCGCAACAGGGTCGGTGACGGCGACAGCACGCCGACCTCACCCAGGATCGCGTAGTGCAGGTTCAGCGGCAGTCCGGGAATGCCCAGGGGCAGTTCGTACACGTCGAAGCCGGCGAACTGCTCGCGCTTGAGCGTGGCCCGGTAGGCCGTGCCGTCGACCAGCGTCTCCACCAGCGTGCGCACCGCATCGCCGTCCTCGAGACCGATCATCAGTGCCAGGTTGACCGAGTCCCCGGTCAGGAAGTCCGGCACCGGGAAGGCCTCCATCGAATCGACCTCGGCGCTGAAGAACGCGAACTGCCCATCGAGGTTGAGCAACAGGTCGTCGCGCAGGCTGAAGCCGAGTTCGGTGTCCATCTCCACCATCCCCTCGACGACGTCCGCCATCGACGTATCCGTCAGCTCGACGATCAGCCGGACGAATTCGTCGAAGCCGTCGGCCGGCTGCAGGTGACCGGCAGTGGCCGTGAGCGCGTCGGCGGGCACCATCTCGAGCAGCCGCGGCGGCCCTGGACCCATGAGCGCGTCGGCCACCCGCGCGATCACCCCGTCCGACGCGCCCCATTCGAGCGCCGCGATCTGCCGGATGCCGTCCGCGAAGCTCCACAGACCGGTGAGCGCTCCCAGGTCGCCGAGCCCCGTGGTCTCGAACATCGCGCGCTGCTCGTCGTCGGGATCCTCGAACTCCAGCACGAGTTCGGCGAAACGCCCCATGTCCCCGTAGAGGACGATGCTGCTGTCGTCGGCGGCACCAAGCGGTCCGACGAAGTCGTCGCGCTCGGCGAGCACATCGACGTTCCCGGCGCCCGACATCGTATCGAGCAACTCGTAGAACGTGTCCTGCATGCCCACGTCGACCCAGGCCGCGACGAACATGCCGCCCTGCTGACCGAGGAACATGGCCGGCACACCCTCCTCGGGCGACTCGAGCATGGTCACGTCGATGCCGTCGACCTCTTCGTTCGTGACCACCAGACCCTGTTCGCTCGCCGCGACGTCCAGCAAACCGTCGAGGACCTCCTGGAATCCGGCCAGGTTGTCGCCCGAGCCCACGTCGGCCAGCACGCCCACCAGCAGCGGAAAGATCGCCTCGTCGTAGTCGGGCGTGTCACTCACGTCGAGCAACACCAGCGCAGCCGGGCCGTTGATGAAGTCGTGCAGCCGCAGTGGGTCGACCCCCATGTCCTCTTGCAGGTCCTGCGACATGTCGGCCAGGAAGCCGTCCCACGCAGTCTGGATCGGCGCGAACGCGGGGTCGCCCATCAGCCGGCCGAAGGACGACGCGCGCAGACCCGCGCCCAGGCTGTGCATGTCCTCGACACCCACGAACAGGAGCGCGTCGGCGGGCACGGCGTGCTGCCACCCGCGATCCTGGGCCGCGAGCGTCGTCGCGCCCAGGAACGACAGCCCGAGGGCTGAGATCAAGCTGCACATCGGGGTGCGCCACATGGTCACGACTCCTGCGGGTACACGAGGACGCGGTCGTGCACGATGATGGCGATGTCGTCGAGCCCGTCACCGGTGACGTCGGCCACGAGGATCTCGCGCGGCTCACGTCCGCCGCGCCCCGAATCGAAGAGACGTTCCTCGAACACCGGGAACTTGAGTGCGTAGGCGATCTCGTCGGCGCGCAGGGCGGCCAGCGCCACCAGGTGGCGGCGGGTCTCGGTGAACACCGCGTCAGCTTCGCCGTCGTTGTTGAGGTCACCGAAGGCCACGCGATCCAGGCTGGTGTCCTTCACGGGGAGTTCGAACTCGTGCACCTGCTCGAACGCGGCGCCGGCCTGGCCGCTGACCACGAGACCGCACAGCTCGGCGGCGGGCAGCACGATGTCCACCGCGCCGTCACCGTCGACGTCCGCGGTGATCAGCCCCTTGGGCGCGAGCCCACCGAGCGCCACGCGAGCCACGGTCTGCGTGCCACCCTCCCGCTGCGCGAGCACGAACAGCGTGCTGGTCGACTCCTCGACCAGCAGCACCTCGGCGCGCCCGTCACCATCGACGTCGGCCACACCCGCGGCCGTGACCTTGGCCGACGGATCGTCGAGATTGAACTGCCCCACGACGCGGCTGCGGTAGCCGGACCCGTCCGGGGTCCGCTCCAGCAGGAAGGCCCGCGCGAAGTTCGGGCCGGGAACCACCAGTTCGCGCACGCCGTCCCCGTCCATGTCGGCCAGCGCGACCTGCGCGCGGGAGACGCCTTTGAGCAGGCCCAGGCCGGGCACGTCGTCCACGTTCAGCGGCGTGAACCCGCTTCCGTCGGCGAGCATGACCTCGGGCTGCTTGCCGGGGACGAACAGCAACACGTCGAGCCGGCCGTCGCCGTCCAGATCGATCAGTGCCAGGTCGTTGGGGTCGGACGCCAGGTCGACCTCCACCTCCCGGCGCTCTTCGCCGTTCGCGCCGAGGCGCGCGAGCGTGTGCTTGCGCGAACGCGACTTGCCCGCGGCCACCAGCACCCAGATCTCCGGCACACCATCGCCGTCCTGGTCCGCCACGTCGAAGGCCAGCAGGTCCTCCCCCGGAACGGCCAGCGCCCGCGGGAAGCCCAGGCGCCCCTGGTCATCGACCGTCGACACGCCCACGGCCGACTCGTCGGGCGCGGCCACCACGATCTCGGGCCGACCGTCTCCATCGAGGTCGGCCGCCCGGGGACCACGCACACCGAGCATGGCCGGGAAGGTCTGCGCGTCTCCGAACTGCCCGGCATCCCCGCCGCGATACACCAACAGGCGGGCGGCTGAGGGTTCGGCCACGACCAGGTCCACCCGGTCATCACCGTCGAGGTCGACCAGGACCTGCTCGCGCTTGCCCGCGTCCGCCAGCTCCGGGTAGGGCAGACGACGCAGTGACGACAGGGCCGTGAACCCGTCGCCCCCGTCTCCCCCGGCGCCGAAGCGCAGCAGACTGAAGCGGCCGCTGCGGCGGCGCACCGCTCCGATCTCGAGCCGCCCGTCGCCATCGACGTCGCCGTAGGCGAAGGACCGGATCTTCGTGAAGCGCGAGCGCAGCTCGGGTCCGAAGGCCGTCCCGCCCCGGCCCAGCCGCACACGGAAGGGCCACTCCGACTCGTACTCCACGAACACCAGGTCGAGCCGCCCGTCGTCGTTCACGTCGACCAGCGCGAACTCCGTCGGGTCGGCGCTGGTGTTGGGCAACTGCACCGGCTCGCCGAAGCCCCCATCAGACTGTTGCACGAACAGGCAGGTCTTGCGCTTGCCGAGCACGACGACGTCGATGCGCCCGTCGGCATCCAGGTCCCCGGTCTGGATCGCCGTCGGCCGGGTCGACGGATCGGGGAGCTGCAGGCGCAGGCGGCGCCCGTAGTCGCCATGGGCATCCCGGTAGGCGATCGTCAGGCGCTGGGAGTCGCCGGTGGACAGCAGGTCGGGCAGGCCGTCGGCGTCCAGGTCGGCCACCGCCACGGCGGTCACCCGCTCCTCCAGCGCATACGACTCGCGCTTGAAGTAGGTCTCGTCGGCGAGTTCGTTGATCTTGCTCGGATCGAAGACGTCGAGCGGCTCGTCCGGCGCCCGCTGGCGCAGGATCTCGATGCGCGCCCGGGTGTTGTTCACGAGCAGCAGATCGCCGCGGTGATCTCCGTTCACGTCGGCAGCGCGCAGGCCGAAGATCCCGTCGTCGAACTTGGAGATGAGCAGGCCGTCGAAGCCGTACTGACGGTGGAGCTCCTCGTCAGCGGCTGACGCCGCCACGGGCACCGCGAGCGACCACGAGAGTGCGAGGGCGACGAGGCACGATCCGGGTGACGACACGAACGAACTCCCCAACCGAGAAGACGAGCAGAGATCGGCGGGCGAGCCGCTCCAGCGAGACGGGCGGGCGTCCGGCGCAACGGCCATCCGGCACGACGCGCCGGCCCGAGGCGGGCTCCCGCAGGCCCGAGGATAGTGACCACCTCCCGCCGGTGACAGACCCGGGCCGCGGGGCCGTCGGTCGCGCGAGTGACGCAGGCGTGACTGCTATGCTGGCCGCATGCTCGCACTCATCCTCAGCCTGACGTCGCTCGCGCTCCTCACCCCGCCCGCGCTCTGCGCTCCGGCCCGCGCCGACCAGGTCGAACTGCGCGGCGGCGGCTCCATCGCCGGCGAGATCCTCAAGGAGACCGACACCCACCTGTACGTGGACGTCGGCTTCGAGATCGTCGCGGTCCCGCGGGACACGGTCGTGCAGGTCACGCGCACGTCCGCCGAGGAACGCCTGGCGATGCCCGAGTCGGCGCGGGCCCGCAGCCTCTACACCGCCGGCCTCGACCTGCCCGAACTGCCGGTCGAACAGACCGTAGAGAAGTACGGGCCCGGCGTGGTCGTCGTGAAGCAGCCCAACGGCCTGGGTTCGGGATTCGTGATCCGCGAGGACGGCTACCTGATCACGAACACGCACGTCGTCCAGGGCGAGGTCGAAGTGACCGTGACGGTGCACTTCGAGACCGAGGACGGCTTCGAGAAGCGGGTCTTCGAGCAGGTCGAGATCGTCGCGCTCAACCCCTGGGTCGACGTGTGCCTGCTCAAGATCGCCACGGAGGAACTGGGCGACTTCCAGCTCACGACCGTGGCCCTGGGCGACATCTCCGAGCTCGAAGTGGGCGAGAAGGTGTTCGCCGTCGGAGCGCCGCTGGGACTGGAGCGCAGCGTCTCGGAGGGCATCGTGTCGATCAAGAACCGCGCACAGAACGGGCTCGTCTACGTCCAGACGACGGCGGCGATCAACCCCGGCAACTCCGGGGGTCCGCTGTTCAACTCCCGCGGCGAGGTGGTCGGCGTGAACACCTGGGGCTACTCGTTCAGCGAAGGCCTGAACTTCGCCATCCCGATCAACTACATCAAGCACTTCATCGACAACCGGGAGGCCTTCGCCTTCGACCGCGACAACCCGAACTCGGGCTACCGCTACCTGGCCCCGCCGCGACGCCCGAGCGACGGCGACGGTGCCGTCGACTGATCGACCGGGAAGCGGCCGGCACACGGGACCGTCGTTGATCGCGAGCGCGACGCCCGCCGCCGACTCAGCGCGCCGCAGCGGACATGCGCTGTTCGAGCAACGGCTCGATCACGGCCCAGACGTTGTCGGCCAGGGCGCGCTGCCCCTCGGCAGTGGGGTGGATCCCATCGGCCTGGTTGAGCGCGCGAACGCCGCCCACCCCCTCGAGCAGGAAGGGGACCAGCGGCAGGTCGTCCTCCCGGGCCACGAGCGGGAACGCGGCGCGGAAGCCCTCGATGTACTCGGCACCCATGTTGGGCGGCGACTGCATGCCGGCCAGCACGACGATCGACTCGGGCGAGCGCTCGCGGACCCCCGCCACGATCGCGCGCAGGTTGCTGATCATGGTCGCAACCGGCACGCCGCGCAGGCCGTCGTTGCCACCCAGCGCGAGCAGCACCAGCGCCGGGTCGGATTGACCGAGCACCCAGTCGAGACGGCGCAGTCCGCCTGCCGTCGTCTCGCCGCTCACACCGGCGTTGAGCACATCCAGCTGCCAGCCGCGAGCACGGATCTCCTGGCCGATGAGCGCCGGGTAGGCCTGATCCGGATCGAGTCCGTAGCCCGCCGTGAGGCTGTCCCCCAGGAACAGCACCAGCGGCACCTCGGCGGCGGTCTCGGCAGCGTCGGCCCCCTCTCCCCGGGCGTCGCTGCCGGTTCGCGGCGCGGTGCTACTCGACACGCCGCCATCCGGGGAGAGATCATCGCCCCCCCCCTCGGCCACGCCGCAGGCCATGCTCACCGAGAGCAGCGCCGCAGCCCACCACACCCTCGTCCCACTCATCGACCAACCACCCATGCCTGAAGATCCGATCCTCACCGTCGAGCACCTCGGGAAGACCTACGGTAGCGGACCCGCCCGCCTCACGGTCCTGGAAGACATTGGCTTCGAGCTGTCGCCGGGCCAGTCCTGCGCGATCATCGGGCCGTCCGGCAGCGGCAAGACCACGCTGCTCGGGCTCTGCGCCGGACTCGACCAACCCACCACCGGCTCGGTCCGCCTCGCCGGGACCTCGCTCTCCGGGTTGAGCGAGGACGCCCTGGCCCGGCTGCGCGGCGTGGAAGTGGGCTTCGTGTTCCAGAGCTTCCGGCTGATCCCCACCCTGACCGCCCTCGAGAACGTGATGGTGCCGCTGGAGCTGGCCGGGCGCGCCGACGCTCGCGTGGCGGCCGGCGAACTGCTGGAGCGCGTCGGCCTGGAGCCTCGGGCGAGCCACTATCCCACCCAGCTGTCGGGCGGTGAGCAGCAGCGCGTGGCCCTGGCTCGCGCCTTCGTCAATCGTCCGCGCATCCTCTTCGCCGACGAGCCCACCGGGAACCTGGACGACCGCACGAGCGAGATCGTGGTCGACCTGTTGTTCGAGCTGAACGCCGACCGGGGCACGACGCTGGTGCTCGTCACCCATGACGATGCCATCGCGGCTCGCGCCGATCGGATCCTGCCCCTGAAGGGCGGTCGCCTCGTGTCACCGACGACCGCGCCGGATCCCCACGCCCCGGCGACCCTGACCACGTGAGCGAGCAGCAACCCATGGACCGCGTCGGCCACGAGCCCGCGCGTGGCGCCGCTCCCCGCCCGGGTTGGGGTTGGGCCTGGCGCATGGCCTGGCGCGACAGCCGGCGCAGCCGCAAGCGCCTCGCGCTGTACGTGAGTTCGATGACCCTCGGGGTCGCGGCCCTGGTGGCCATCGGGTCGTTTCGCGAGAACATGCGCACGGCCGTGGCGACCCAGGCGCGGTCACTGATCGGCGCGGACCTGCGCGTCTCCAGCCGCGAGAGATTCTCCGAGCAAGCGGAGGCGCTGTTCACCGAGACGTTCGGCGCGGAACTGGGGGCCGAGCGTTCGCGGCTGATCTCGTTCTCCTCGATGGCTCGCTTCCCCGGCGGTGCCCACACCCCGGCAGAGCAACGGGACGCCGTGCGCCTCGTGCGGGTGCGGGCACTCGAGGGCGAGTACCCGTACTACGGCACGCTGCAGACGGAACCCGCCGCGGCCGCGCACACGTTCCGGGAGGGAGCCGCTGCGCTGGTGGACGCCGCCGTGATGCTGCAGTTCGATGCGCGCGTGGGCGACGAGATCGTCGTCGGGCGGCGCAGCTACTCCATCGCCGGCACGCTCTTGTCGGTCCCGGGGGAGTCGGCGGCGTCGGCCATGTTCGGACCGCGGGTCTACCTCCCGCTGCCCGAGCTCGACCCCGAACTGTTGGTGCGCGGGAGCCGTGCCGAGTACCAGGCCCTGTTCCGTTTCCCCCCCGGCACCGACGTCGACAGCCTGCGCGACGAACACCGTCCGTTCTTCCGCGAGAACCGGATGCGGGCCAACACCGCGGCATCCACCGAGGAGGGCTGGGCGGAAGGACTCGACAACCTGTACGGCTTCCTGAGCCTGGTTGGCTTCGTCGCGTTGTTGCTGGGCGGCCTCGGCGTCGGCAGTTCGATGCACGTGTACGTGCGCAGCAAGCTCGACACCGTGGCCGTGTTGCGCTGCCTGGGCACGTCCTCCTGGCGCGCCCTGTCGGTGTACCTGATCCAGGCCACACTGATCGGAGGCCTGGGCGCGCTGGCGGGCGCCGCCCTCGGCGTCGCCGTGCAACAGGTCCTGCCGCGGATCCTGGCCGACCTGCTGCCCATGGACGTCGCCGTGTCGATCCAGCCCGCCGCTCTGGGGCGCGGCATCGCCATCGGCTGGGCCGCTGCCGTGCTGTTCGCCCTCGCGCCCCTGCTCACCGTGCGTCGCGTCCCACCGCTGCGTGCCTTGCGCTCCACCCACGAGCCACGTCGGGACCCCTTGCGCTGGCCGCTGTTCGCCCTGATCGCCTTGTCCGTGGCAGGCTTCGCGTACTGGGAGACGGGCGAGCTGCTCGTCGGGCTCGGCTTCGCGGGTGGCGTCGGCGTGGCCTTCGGTCTGTTGGCCCTGGTGGCGCGCCTGGTGTCCTGGGTCGTGCAACACGCGGCGCCGCGCCGCGGCCCCTACACCTGGCGCCAGGGCCTGGCCAACCTGCACCGACCACACAACCAGACCGTGCTGCTGATGGTCTCGCTGGGACTGGGGACGTTCCTGATCCTCACCCTGCACCTCGTGCAGTACACGCTGGTCGAGCAGCTCGCCCTGAGCGGCGGCGGCAACGCACCCAACGTCGTGTTGTTCGACATCCAGTCAGACCAGCGCGACGACGTGGTGCGGCTCGTAGAAGACCAGGGGCTCGACGTGCGCCAGGTGGTTCCGATCGTCACCATGCGCCTGTCATCGGTGAAGGGGCGGCCGGTGACCGAACTGCGCAACGACGAGAGCCGCGAGACGCCCAACTGGGTCCTGCGCCGCGAGTACCGTTCGACCTACCGCGCCGGGCTCGTGGACACCGAGCGACTGCTCGAGGGCCGCCTCGTCGCCGAGCCGTGGGTGGCTGACGGGCCGGCGCCCGTCTCGATCGAGCAGGACATCGCCGAGGACCTCGGCGTGGGCCTGGGCGACGCGCTCGTGTTCGACGTCCAGGGCATCCCGGTCGAGACCGTCATCGGTTCGATCCGCGAGGTGGACTGGCGCCGCGTCCAGCCCAACTTCTTCGTGGTCTTCCCCCCCGGGGTGCTCGACGCGGCACCCCAGTTCCACGTGCTCGTCACACGTGCCGACGGCCCCGGCGCCATGGCGGGACTGCAGCGCGCGATCGTCAGCGCCTTCCCCAACGTGTCACTGATCGACATCACGCTGATCCTCGAGGTGGCCGACAACATCCTCGGTCACGTGTCCTTCGTGATCCGCTTCATGGCCCTGTTCAGCATCCTCGCAGGCACGTTCGTGCTGATGAGTTCGGTCGTCGTCAGTCGTTCTCAACGCACCGAGGAAAGCGTGCTGCTGCGTACGCTGGGCGCCACGCGGGCACAGGTCACACGCATCATGAACGTCGAGTACCTGCTGCTCGGCCTGTTGGCCACACTCACCGGCATGCTGCTCGCCCTCAGCGCGGGCTGGGCGCTGAGCAACCTCGTGTTCGAGCAGCCCTTCACTCCGTCCTGGCGCGCCCTGGCGGTGACGCCCGTCGTGGTCTGCGGGCTGACCTGGATCGTGGGCCGCCTGCACAGTCGGGGCGTGCACCAGCGCCCGCCGCTGGCCGTGTTGCGCGGCGAGTCCTGAGGGCGCGCCGAGCCGCCGCATGCGTCGTGCACGCGGGGCTCACTCCGGCACGACGTAGATCGTCAGCGGTGCAGCCAGCGTGGACGACGGGAGCACTCGCTCCAGCGTCTGCTCGGCGTAGCCCTCCGCCTTGACGACGACGTCGTAGGGCTTGTCCTCGTCCAGGTCCACGGCGAAGTGTCCCTCGGTCCCCTCGATGCCCATGCCCATCGTCATCGACTCGGTGCGGAGCTCGAGGTCGAACTCGTTCAGCGGCTCACCCGTCCCGGCGATCAGGACCTGGCCACGCAACTCGATCGATGGTTGCATGACCAGTCGCAGCTCGGTGGCGCTGATGCGGACCTGCTCCCAGAGATCGCCGTAGCCTTGTCGGTGAGCCCAGAGCGTCATCGGCTCGTCGACCAGTCCCGCGACGACGAAACGCCCGTCGCCATCGGTGCGCGCACCGCCCTCCGTGGTCCACATCTGGGCCTCGCCCTGACCCTTCACCACGATCGAGACGTCCTCGATCGGATCGCCGGCCATGTCGGTCACCCGACCGGTGAGGGAGAGGCCTGCATTCAAGATGAAGTCGAACGCCTCGCGGCGCTCGTCGGCCCCGAGCGTGACATCGCGCTCCGCGGGCGAGAGCCGGGCCGTCCCCTCGGATGCCGTGATGCGCTTGTCGCCGGGGCTCAGACCGGAGATGACGTACTCGCCACGCTCATCACAGGTGGCGCGCTGCTCCACGCTGGTCAACTCCGAGACGTGCTCGCCATCGTCGCCCAGGCGCGAGACGATCTTCAGCTCGTCGCGACTCGAGAGCATGCTGCCGTCCAGGTCCGGGGCCGCCCAGCGCACGAGGCGCTGCACCACGAGCTCCGCCCCCGGCACGGTGTTCCCGGCCGAGTCGGAGACCCGGCCGGCAAGCGTCGCGCCGGCGCTCAACGTGATGTCGAAGCGCGTCACCTCCCGCGCACTGACGAACACGTCCGGCAGCCAGGCATCGACCATGCCCTCCGCCCGTGCGCTCACCAGGAGCGTTCCGGAGGGAACCCCCGGAATGCTGTACCAGCCGCGCTCGTCACTCGTTGCGGATGCAGCCGAGACGACGGACCGGCCGTGGCGCGTCGTCATCACCAGGCGCACCCGCACGTGCGCGCCAGCCACGGCGAGTCCGCCCCGCGTGGTGACGAAGCCCTCCAGGGCGCCCCCCGGTTCCAGCTGCAGCTTGATCGGTCCGACTCGCCGGGGAACATCCGGCTCACCGAGGTCGGTCGTATCCGGGACGTACCAAGGCGCCGAAGCGGTGAGTTCCACTCCACCTGCGTCTTGGATCCAACGGATCTCGAACCGTCCCGAGCGATCAGTCCGTTCGATGCGCTCTCCGTCCAGCTGGATCGAGGCACCCTCGACGGGCACCCCCGCATCATCGAGCACGACGCCGTGGACGTCCCAGCCCGTGTCGAACTCGACGCGCAGGCCCGACAGGTCGCCGGCTCCACTCAGTGGATGGTTGCGCCATGTGGTCTCGGAGGGACTCGTCACCCCCCCTCGGGCTGCCCGTTCATTGACACCGTAGGGTCCGGAACCTGCCACCATGAAGATCAGGTCCGCGTTGCTGGTCGGCACGCGCAGATCGAACCGACCGTTCGCGTCGGTGCGCCCCATGGGCTCCAGCGCGACCGCTGGCGTGGCCTTCGGGTCATGGGAATCCTGATCCAGCTGCTGTGCCTGCAACGCGAGCAGCTGATCGGAGCCGGCAATCTCGGCTCCGCTCACCGGGCTCCCATCGATGGCGAAGACGACCACTCCCTCGACGCGTCTGGTCTGGTCCGGGGCAGGCGCGACTCGCCGACCGGAGACCTCGGCGGGTTCGGCCGCGTTCACTTCGATCGGACGCGGTGATGCGTCGGCAGCCACCCGCGGCCGATCGGGCAGGGGCCGTGGGGCTTCGGGCGTCGTGCGCGTCAACACGGCGCTCTCCCCGCCCGTCTTCGCACCGTCGTCCTGGAGCAGGACGGCGACTGCGGCGACGAGCACCAGGACCGCGCCGACGACCAGGATCCAGCGTGCCGATGAACTCATGCCCGATCTCGCGTGCACTCCCGGGTCACTCCGGCGGCCTCACCCACGGTGAGTGCAGAGCGACCGGATCGTCCCGCGCACGTTACCAACGTACCCGGGGGGCGCGTGCCCCGGCCTCGGGCCGGGTTTCGGGCGCCACGTCGACCGGCTCGGCCCGACAGCGTGGGCAGGGACCGCTCCGGTCAGAGACCGTGGCGGTGCAGCCGGCGATAGAGCGCGCTGCGACTCAGACCCAGCGTGCGGGCGGCACGGCTCACGTTGCCGTCATGACGGGTGAGGGCCTTCTTGATCAGCACCCGCTCGACGTCCTGCAACGTCATGCCCTCGAGTGCCGCGGTGCCCGGGCCGAGCAACAGGTCCTCGACGGTGACCTCCACACCGGCGGACAGCAGCACGGCACGCTCGACGACCTGCTCGAGCTCACGCACGTTGCCGGGCCACTCGTGCTCCTCGAGCACGATCATGGCCTGCGCGTCGAAGCCGTGCAGCGACTTGCCGTAGCGCGCTCCGTGCACCTGGAGGAAGTGCCGGGCCAGCAGCGGGATGTCAGCCGCGCGCTTGCGCAACGGCGGCAGACGCACCTCGATCTCACCGAGGACGTCCAGCAGGTCCTGATCGAACCGACCGCTGTCCACTTCGTCCACGATGTCGACGTGGGTACTGGAGATGATACGCACGTCCGGCGGACCCGCGTGACCGGACGCCCGACCGTTGAGGGCACCGCTGCGCAGGAACTCGAGCAGCTTGCGCTGCTGGTCCAACGACGTCCCGGTGATGCCCTCGAGGTAGACGGTGGCGCCCCGACCGAGCTCGAGGCACCCGGCCAGATCGGCGCCACCGTTCGCTTGGCCGAACAGCTCGGTCTCGAGCCCGGCGTCGGCCAGCACACTCGCGCTGACGGCGACCAGAGTGCGTCCCGACCGTTGCGACGTGGCGTGCAGCAGGCGAGCGAGGCCCTCCTTGCCGGTCCCCCGCTCACCGGTGACGAGCACGTTGGCGTGGGACTGCCTGAGCCGCTCGAGCACACCCCGCACGTGATCCATGGCGGCCGACTCGGCCACCAGCGGCGGCGGACCGTCGCTACGCAGGACCCTGTGGTCCCCGTCCAGCACGGAGGTGGGGCGATCGCCCGTGATCGGGTTGGGACATCGAAGGTGTGACATGACTGCCCGGTCAGACAAGCCGAAGACTCGCGGTACTACATCTTGTAGGACTGAACCGTGCTTAGGCGCCGAACCTCTCGCGGTCTCACGAGAAAGCATGCTGGTCTCCTCTTGCCTCAGAATCGCCATAGTTCCCGACGGCGGACGTACCGAGCCCCCTCTGGACACCCCTCGCGGCTGCATGCGCAGCTGCAGTTGTCGGTTTCCTCAGGTACGTCACGACTGCCCGGTTCTTTGAACGTGGTTGATGGTCGGTTCCCGATCGCCGACTGCGCGAAGCTGCCAGGTCGGCGCGTTCGCCCCTCCACTCGGCCGCGAGCGACGCATGCCGACCCCGCGTCATGACGCCGACTCCGGAAGTGGCGCCTCGCGCCCGTTCCCGTGCTCACTGCCTCGATCCCGGCGAACCACCCGCCATCGAACGAACAACGGCACGAGGGCACAAACGCACCGGTGCGCGGCAGTGTGGGAACCGACAAGCGGCCCCCGAGGAAACGAGCGGGGGTGATGGTCATGCAGGACAGCCGGGTGCGCGCGCGACGGCCGTCGCGCGCACGAGGAGCCGAGGTCTGAATCGCCGCGGTCCTTTTGGAAATGGCAGCTTCCCGAGACAAATCGCGATCAGGGTCCCGTAGGGCTCACTTCAGGCGGGCGTATCCGGCTCGGCGGCGACAGCGAGACGGGATCTTGGCGGCCATCCCCGCTATTCTCAGGCTCCTCGTCGCGCCGCCCGCGGGCCCCGCGAGCCGTGACGACCTCCGGCGACCCCCGGCTCCGCCATCCGGCCGCCAGCGAGACCCGACCCAAGGAGTACGTACCGCATGAAGACCCTTCCCAAGCAGTTGATCGGGGCGATCGCCCTTGCTGCCTGCACCCTCGTCGCCACCGGTTGCTCGACGTCAGGCACGGCACACGCCACCGGCTCCGAGAACGAGCCGGAGGTCGCGACCCTCGGCATGCTCGCCCCCGACTTCTCGCTGACCGACGTCGACGGTAACCAGCATCGCCTGAGCGACTACACGCGGGACGGTAAGCTCGTCGTGCTCGAGTGGTTCAACCCCGACTGCCCGTACACCAAGGCGTATCACGCGCCTGAACGTCGCATGGTGGGCTACTACGAGAGCTGCGCCGACAAGGACGTTGTCTGGCTGGCGATCAACTCCGGCGCGCCCGGCAAGCAGGGTGCGGGCCTCGAACGCAACGTGCTCGCCAAGTCCGAGTACGAAGTCACCTACCCGATCCTGATGGACGAGGACGGCACCGTGGGCCGGCTGTACGAGGCCCGCTCGACGCCGCACATGTTCGTCATCGACGCCGGAGGCATGCTGATCTACGACGGCGCCATCGACAACGACTCGGGTCTCGGAGAAGGCTCCGTGAACTACGTGCTACAGGCCATGAACGAGTACTGGGCCGGCAACGCGGTGAGCTCCAGCAAGACCGAGCCCTACGGCTGCGGCGTGAAGTACGGCAGCTGATCGACCGGACAAGACGTCCGGTGCCGCCACCGGACGCACTCGAGGGCCCGTCCCGCCACAGACCACCGCAAGCTGGTCCCGCGGGACGGGCCCTCTGCAGTTCGAAGACACCCCCTTGTTCGAAGACAGCCCTCCCCCTTCCGTGTTCGAAGACACCTCGGCGAACCGTGCCCTACAATGATCTCGCGCCCACGGCGGTCGACATGCCCATCACCTGAGGCAGGAAGTGACGCATCCAGTTCGAAGCGGTTCGCAGTCCCCGGCCGACACTCGCGGTGACAGCGTGCCCCGGGCAGCGGGCGCCGCGCCGCGCCGGGCCGCAGTCGGGCACCTGATCGAACAGCACCTGCCGGACCTGACGGCCTACGTGCGCCGCCGCACCGACCCGCTCGTCTCCGCCAAGGAGTCCGCCGCCGACCTGGTCCAGTCGGTCTGCCGCGAGGTCATCGAACACGCCAGCCGCTTCCGCCACGACGACGACGACGGCTTCCGCCGCTGGCTGTTCCGCACCGCCGAACGCAAGATCATCGATCGCTACCGTTACTACACGGCGGAACGCCGCACGTCGACCCGCGAGGTCTCGGACGACCCCGACAGCCCGCTCCGCCGATTCGGCCTCACGCCGAGCCAGGACGCCATCGCCCGGGAGGAACTCCTGCACATCGAGCGCGCCTTCGCGGAGCTTCCAGCGCACTACCGCGAAGTGATCGTGCTGGCGCGCATGGAACGTTGCTCGCACGCGGAGATCGCCGCACGGCTGCACAAGAGCGAAGGCGCCGTCCGCAACCTGCTCTACCGCGGCCTGGTAGCCCTCTCCGCTCACCTCGACCAACCACCAGGCCCTCGGAACCGTGCGGGCGGCCTCGCCCGACGCAAGCCGCCAGCACGATGACACCGAGCGCTCCTCTCCTCGGGGCCCACCACATGTCGATCCCACGCAAGCAAGGCGTCGCCCTCGGCCTGTTCGCCATGACCTTGATGACGCTGGCACTCGGCCGCGGAGACGACACGGATCCGGCGGCGGGCGCTCAGCAACTCGCGGCCGCCGCCGCGCCGTTGTGGCTGGCCCACGAACTGCGTGACGTTCGCGAACGCCTTCAGCAGAAGGGCGGCCCCTACCTCACCTTCCTCGAGCGGTCGACCATGCACATGGGCCTGTACCGCCTGCCCGCCGGCACCACCGACCAGCAGACACCTCACGGACAGGACGAGGTGTACTACGTGGTCGAGGGCAAGGCGCGTTTCACCGTCGCAGGGTCGACGCGGGATGTGTCCCCCGGTGGCATCCTCTTCGTCCAGGCCGAGGTCGAGCACCGCTTCCACGACATCACGGAGGATCTCGAGCTGCTCGTGTTCTTCTCCACGGCCCCGGTCCGCGAGCCGTCCCCCGGCCACGCCGCCCGGGACCAGGATCCGGCGCACGACGCCGAGCGCTGATCGCGCAAGGCCCCGCCGCCACAGCTCATGAGCCGCGTCCTCCAACGCATCGAGTGCCTGCACGGCGACATCACGCAGCAA
This sequence comes from Planctomycetota bacterium, assembly GCA_029259695.1. Classification (GTDB taxonomy): domain Bacteria; phylum Planctomycetota; class B15-G4; order B15-G4; family B15-G4; genus OFTM49. The sequence goes on along the minus strand of JAJDEQ010000227.1, from coordinate 3,298 downwards.
CACGTCGACGCCATCGTCAATGCGGCCAACACGTCGCTGCGCGGAGGCGCGGGCGTCGACGGTGCGATCCACCGCGCCGCCGGCCCGGGCCTGCTGGCGGAGTGCATCGAACGTCATCCCGAGGGCTGTCCCACCGGGGAAGCGCGCATCACGGCCGGCCACGGCCTGATCGCCCGCCACGTGATCCACACCCCCGGCCCGATCTGGCACGGGGGCGCTCACGGCGAGGCCGACGCCCTGGCGAGCTGCCACCACGCGGCCCTCGCGCTCGCCGCGCAATACGACCTCGCGACGCTTGCGTTCCCGGCCATCTCGACCGGAGTCTACGGCTACCCGGTCGAGCAGGCAGCTGCCGTCGCCATGGGCGCCGTGGCGTCGCGCCTGGCGCAGCTGCGGTTCCCGGACCGCGTGCGCTTCGTGCTCTTCAGCGAAGACTCGTTGGCTGTGTACGAAGCGGCCCGGCGGCATCTTGCGGGGCACTGACGTCGGTCGCTTGCCCGCCGACCCCAGGAACGCCATCTCCGCCATCAGGGCCCCCGAGTCCGCGATCCGTGGGACCCGGCGCCGCGCCGAGGCCATCCACGAACAGCCCCAGGAGCGCGACGAAACGATCCAGCATGTCGCGGCCCGTCACCGGATCCAGCTGACGTCGGCGGGCCTTGGTGAGGAACTCGCGGGCCAGTTCCTGCGCCTCGACGTTCGCCATGCGCTGCGCGATCACGACCATCAGGCGACCGGTCTCGATGCCCTTGGTGAAGCTGCCCTTGGCGCCCTCCTCGGTCAGGGCCACCAGCCCCTGGTGCGTCGCCCGCAGCACCGCCCGCAGTCGCTTGAGCTGCCGCGGCGTGAGCATCGAGGCGTAGTCCTTGTCCCAGCCGAACGCCGCGCGCTTGCTCGCGCTCGTGTCGAGCATCCACAGTCCATCGCGCCGGGTGAGCGGCTCGGCCACCATGCGCACCAGCACTTCCACGGCCCGGGCATCTCGTTTGCTCTGGTCGAGTTCCTTGTCGAGATTGAGCAGCTGCTTCACGCGGCGCTTGTACTCGGTCCGGGCGTGGCCATCGAGCACACGCGTCGCCGTCCCGTGCAACGGGTTCACGGGGACGTACAAGCCGGCCCACGGAGCCCCGGCCAGGAATGCGATCACCGCGTCCCCCGGCTCGTAGGCCGGTCGCACCGCGAGGCGGCCGTGCTCCAACCACAGGTTCGGGTAGTACACGTCGACGAAGTCACCCGCGGCCTCACCCTTCAGCGTGGACACGATGCGCATCGTGACCATGTCGCCCCCCACCACCTCGACGGTGGCGGCCACCACGAGTTCGGCAGCCTTGCCGTGATCGATGAGACAGCGCGGTGCCTTCGGCGCGACGCCGGGCGCCGGCTCGTCCCAGGCCAGGGCGGGCGAGGCGATCGCCAGCAGGAACGAGGCCAGGGTCGTGGCGGCTGTGATCTGCGACAAGGGGGCACTCCCGAGAGGGACGGTTCGTCCTCAGAGAGTGTACTCGGGTCCCTCGGGGGCGCCCGGCAAGTGTCCCGATGCGGAGAGAACGGGCGCTTCCGCGCAACCGGAGCCTCCTAGCCTGCGACCGAATGCCCCCGCGGCATCCGGCGAGCACGACGAACCGCCCGACTGCGGTGAACGGCCCCACAAGCCTGCGAGGCAGGCATGGCCCGCTACTCGGCGGGCATCAGCACGAGCGAGCGCGCCCGGTCGGCCGGCACCAGGAACTCATCCACCAGCTCCCCCACACGATCCCCGTCCACGGCGGTGAACGCCTCGGCGACGCCCTCCGGGCCAACGCCCACCTGCATGCCGACCATGCTCAGGCTCAACATCATCTGGGCCTCGATCAGGTCGGTGGTCCGCGCGTCGAGGCCCTGTGCGGCATAGGCGCGGCGCGCCGAGGCGAAGTCGGGACGGCCCGCGAACTGCCTGCGCACCATGGCGACACCGAAGTTCCACGCGACGGAGCCATCCTCCCGATCGGCAAGCCCCGCAACCACACCGATCAGTTGCTCACGCACGCGGTCGACATCCACACCCGCAGGCAGCCCCGCCGAGAGCATCAGGTAACGCCCCTCGGGCGTGACCACCTGGGTGTCCGCCATGGCCAGCACGCCGAGCCCGGCGAGTTCGCTGTCCTGTGCCAGCCTGATCGAGATCAACTGACCCAGGACCACGGCCGCCGCGCGATCGACGGCGTCCCGATCGGGCAGCGCGTACCAGATCTGCAGGTGACGCGCGCCCAGGTCCCAGCTGGCCTCCACGTGACGCGCGTCGCCGCCGTGCACCTCGGCCGGACGGACGGCGCCATCACCTTCGAGTCGGGGCAACTCCCCGAACTGCTCGACGATCGCGTCCATGACCTCCTCGGCGGCGACCGGCCCCACCGTCACGAGCGAGACGCCGGGGCCCGGGCCGATGTAGCGCGCCGCGTAGTCCGCCAGCACGTCGACATCCGCAGCCGCCGCGTCCGCGTGCACGGCGGCGTGCTCGGCCCCGTGGCGCACGACCTGGTTCCACCCCGCCAGGGCCCACTTGTGCGTGGCCCCGCGAACGACTGTGCCCGACTCCTCACCGGCGATGCGTCCCTGCTCACGCTCCAGCACGGTCGCGTCGAACGAGCGGGCGCCGAGCCAACGTGCGTGCCGCTCCAGCGCCGGCCTCCAGCGCTCCGGCGGCGCGATGGTGTCGAGCCGCAACGCGGCGCCGGTCGTCTCGCCGTTGATGTCGATCCCGTCGACCTGCAGTCCGTCGGGATCGGTCGTGCGGATCACCATGTGCTCGAGCACGTGAGCGAACTGCGCCCGCCCCGGCTCGTCGTGCAGCAACCCCAGCGGAATGAAGGTGAAGCTGGACTGGCGCGGCGCCTGCGCCACGTGCACCACGAGCACGCTCAGTCCGTTGTCGAGCGTCCGCCGATGCCATGTGGCCTCGACCTCGTCGGCCTGCCCGTTCGCGCTCAGCATGCAGGCCGCCAGGGCCATGGGCGCCAGCAGGCGCGAGACCTCCGTCGTGATCGTCATCTCAGCGCACCTCCGTCGAAGTCTCTGCTGCGGATGGCGAGCGCAGGCTCGGGAGCCCGTTCCCGGCGCGCGCCCCATCCAGGTAGTCGAGCAACCACGGCAGGTGCTCGTCGAAGAACGCCACGGCCTCGGGGTCGGCACCGCGCCCCGCGATGACGTGCGTCCCGTGGGCGGCGCCGCCCACGGCGTAGTGCCCCGCGGCGGAGCCACCGAAGGCCGCGTAACCGAAGCCCGCACCGCCGATGCCGACTCCACCGGCGCCCACACCGCC
>JAJDEQ010000226.1 GCA_029259695.1 Planctomycetota bacterium | reverse complement strand
CGACGTCTCGGGGTTCAGCCTGCATCGCGCGGCATGGTAGTCGATCCCCCGGGCTGCGCGCTGCTACGGTGGGTCCGCCGCGCCATCGAGGAGATGCGTTCTGTTGACCGACCCGCCGTCCCACGATCGCTCCGGGGCCGCGTTGTGGGGCGTGGTCACGATCGTCTTCGTGCTCGCCGCGGTGCTGGCCGGGACGCGCTTCACCCGGGTGGCCGGGGATCAGCTCGCGGACCGCTTCGACCTGGCCTACGAGACGCCGGCCCTGGCGAGCGTGCAACTGCTGCAGGACGGGATCAATCCCTACGCCGCGGCGGTGTACGACGAGGTGCCCTTCGTCATCACGATGTACACGCCGATCTACCCGCTGCTCGTGGCGCTGCTCCCCGGGGACGCGGACAACCCCTATCGCGCGGGACGGCTCGTCTCCCTGGTGGCGATGGTGTGCGCGGCCGCGGGCCTGGCTCTGGTCGGTCGCGCGGCGCCCGTGCCGGCCCTGGCTGCCCTGGCGACCTTCGTGCTCTTGTGGCCCGTCACCCAGAAGGCGGCCTTCGTGCGCGGGGATGGCCTGGCGCTGGCGCTCTCGGTGATGGCGGTGCTGTTGTTGCGCGGGCCGCGGGTCGGGTCGGGTCGCATCGTCGCCGCGGCCCTGTTCGCGGTAGGAGCCGTGGCCACCAAGCAGACGTCGGCGGCGGCGCTGGCCGCCTGCTGGCTGCACCTGTGCCTGCGTCCCCTCGGCGGTGCGCGCCTGTTCGCCGCGGTGGCGCTGGTCGCCGGCGCCCTGCTGGCGCTGGGGGCGCACGCGGCCTGGGGCACGGGATTCTGGTTCTGCACCCTGGTCGTGCCGACCAATCCGTTCAGCGCGACGCACTTCGCCAACGCGTGGCGCGAGATGTTGCGGCAGCCCGCCTTCGCGCTCGTGTTGTCTGCGCTCGTGGCGTGGGTGGTGACGCGCGGCGCCGGGACGACGAGCGTGACCCGGCAGGTGGCCGGTGAGCCGCACGGCTTCCGCGTCCGCTGCGGGCGCTCGCCGCTGGTGCCCTACGTGCTGTGCACCTGGGTGATCCTGCTGGCGACGCTCGGCAAGCGGGGTTCGTGGACCAACTACTTCATCGAGCCCAGCCTCGCGGTGCTGCTCTGGGCCGTGGACGCGTTGAGCCTGCGCTGGGCCGGCTGGCGCGGGCCGGTTCAGGGGCGGGATCGCGGGCCGGCTCGTCGCGCGGCGTGCGCGGCGCTGCTGGTCGCCCTGCCGCTGGGTCTCGAGCTGTGGCTCGCCGCTCCGGCCGACTACGCCCACTCCGACTCCGCGCGTCGGGCCGAGCGCGCCGCCTTCGCGGACGGGTTGCGCACGGTCTGCACCGAGCTTGGGCTGCTCGATCCGAGCGTGCTCGACGTGTACACCCCGGTCCACGACCTGATGCTCGGGTCGCGCGTCCATTTCAACGACCCGCTGCTGTACTCGTTGTCGTGGAAGAGCGGCACGCTGTCTCCCCGGCCGCTGCTCGATGCCGTGGGCGACGGACGCTTCGATCTGGTCCTGCTCCCGCGCGGGATGTCGTTGTCCTCGCGCCCCGAGGGACCGGTGGGGGACGTGATCCTGGCCGTGCTGTCCCGCTACCGGCGGGCGCGCAGTGCCGGTCCGGCCGACCTGTACCTGCCGTGAGCCGGTCCGGGTGAGTGCGCGCCGATCGACTCCGGGGGGGCGACCGTGCACCGCGACCTGTGGGGACCAACGCGGGCGCGTCTACGCACGAAGGAGTATGGCCGCACGGAGGTTGCCGGTCAGACTGGTGTCGAATCGTACGCGCTCCATGGCGCAGAATGCCCCGGCAAGGGGCGGAGGATGGCGAAGGATGACGACAGACCCTGCGAACGCAGCACGCTACGCCTCGGTCGTGGTCCGCGCGGGGGCCGTGCTGCTGGCGCTGAGCCTGTCCGCCTGTGCCGGGCCCCTGACCGATGATGGTGAGTTGCCCGATGCGCGCCTCGCGGGGCATTGGACCGGCGAGGCCCGGATCATCGTCACCTGGTGCGCGCAGGAGCTGCTCCCGGTCGACCTGACCGTGCACGACGACGGGGTCGTGACCGGGACGATCGGGGACGCTCAACTCGTCGCCGGGCGCATGCGTCGCAATCGCGGCTCACTGGCCCGCGCGCTGGGGGTGAAGACCGACTTCATCGTGCAGGCCGAACTCGCCGGGCCGGTCGTGGCTGCCGAGGGGATCACGCGCGCGGGTGTGAACGTGCCGCTGTCCCTCACGGACGGTGTGCTGCACGGAAGCGTCCACACCAGCGGGGCTCATGTGGGCGATGCCCAAACGATGGTGCTGACCGCACCGTTCGCCGCGCTCGTGCGCGACGCCGAGGACTTCCGCGAGCTGACCTCGCGGATCGAGCCACGTCACTTCGGGTCGATCCACAACCTGCACACGTTCGACGGGATCTACTTTGCCGGGCAACCCGGGGTGCAGGACCTGCTCGCCGCCCACACGGGCGGGCTGCGCAGCGTGGTGAACCTGCGCCACGCGGAGGAGCAGGACTTCGACGAGCGGGCCCACGCCCGAGCGCTCGACCTGGCCTATGCGAACCCGGCTTGGAGCCGCCCCGAGGAGCTGACCGACGAGCTCCTGGGCAGGATCCGTGCCGAGCTGGCCACGGCGGAACGTCCGCTGTTGATCCACTGTGGTTCGGGCAACCGGGTGGGGGCCGTGTGGCTCGTGCACCGCGTGCTCGACGCGGGCCTCGACTACGACGCCGCACTTGCCGAGGCGCAAGTGATCGGCCTGCGCACGCCGGCCTACGAGCAGGCCGCGCGCGACTTCATCGAACGTCACCAACCGTCTGAGTCAGCGGAGGAAGCATGAACGTCAAGGTCAACGAACTCATGAGCGGCTCGGTGGTCACCACCGAGAAGCACAAGAGCATCGAGCACGCGCGCAAGATCATGGAGCGCAACAAGGTGAGCGCGATCCCCGTGGTCGACGGCGAGGGGCGGCTGCTCGGCATCGTCTCGGCGACCGACCTGCTGCGCGACACCAACGACTCGGCCCCGGTGGGCACGATCATGACCGAGAAGGTCTTCTCGGTGCCTCAGTACGACGACGTGAGCACCGCCGCGCGGGTCATGCGCAACCATCGCATCCACCGCGTCATCGTGACTCACGAGCAGAAGGTGGTGGGCGTGCTGACCGCATTCGATCTGCTCTCGCTCGTCGAGGGCCACCGCTTCGTGGCCAAGAACCCGCCCACACCGGCGTCACGCAAGGCGACCAAGCGCAGCTGAGGCGCCGTCGCGTCGCGGAACGCAGGCACCCAGGCAGTTGCTGGCGGCGAAGCGGCCGGCCCCGCGGGATCGGCGATCCAGTCCCGCAGCCACGACTGCAGGCCGCTCGGAGCGCGGGCAGGGCGCGGGCCCGGCCCCCCTCCCGAGCCCCTCGCCGGCCCTTCTGCGACGCCGGCGGCGTGGCCATGAGACCTGGGAAACGAGTTCGCGTAGAATCCGCCGTCCGTCGGAGCGCCGCGCCAGGCGTCCCCGCCAACAGACCTCACCGGAAGGCATCGACCGATGACGACCCAGGATCCTCCGAACATGGACGGTTGCACGAGCCAGGCCACCGCCGAGCACGAGCAGCTCAAGGACGCCGTGGGCAAGTGGAAGGTCGCCTGCACCTACTACATGGATCCCTCCCAGCCGCCGATGGAGAACGAGGCCACCGAGACGGTCGAGATGATCGGTGATCTGTGGGCCGTGAGCCGTTTCGAGACCGACATGATGGGCGCGCCCTTCACCGGTTCCGCGACGATCGGCTACGAGCCGCTGAAGCAGCGCTGGGTGAGCACCTGGATCGACTCCATGCAGCCGTTCCTGTTCCACATGACCGGCGGCTTCGACGACTCGGGCAAGATCCTGAGCATGAGCGGCGACGGCCCGAGCATGATGGAGCCCGGGAAGATGGCGACCTACCGCACGCGCGAAGAAGTCGTGAACCGTGATGAGCGCATCTTCGAGATGTTCGTGAGCACGCCCGACGGCAACGAACACAAGATGTTCCGCTACGTCTACACGCGAGCCGGCTGACGCCGCACCCGACGCGTCCCGCACGCTGCCCGCAGGTCTGATCCATGCTTCAAGTCCAGAACCTGCACAAGGCCTACGGGGAGCAGGTCGTCCTCGACGACGTGAGCTTCCAGCTGACTCCCGGCGAACGCCTGGGGCTGGTGGGTCGCAACGGCCACGGCAAGACGACGCTGCTGCGCATGCTGAGCGGCATCGAGACGCCCGACAGCGGGCAGATCGTGCTGCCGCGCGGCTACCGCACCGGGCACCTGTCCCAGCACCTCAGCTTCGAAGAGGCCAACATCCTCGACGAGGTCACTTCGGTGCTCGGCGACCGGGTGGCCGAGGAGGGTTACCGCGCCGAGGCCGCGCTGATGGGGCTGGGCTTCTCTCGGGAGGACCTGGCCCGTCCCGCGTCGGAGTTCTCGGGTGGTTACCAGATCCGCGTGAACCTGGCGCGCGTGCTGGTGGACGAGCCCAACCTGTTGTTGCTCGACGAGCCCACCAACTACCTCGACATCGTCTCGGTGCGTTGGTTGACGCGCTTCCTGCGGGCCTGGAAGAACGAGCTGATCCTGGTCACCCACGACCGGCAGTTCATGAACGGGGTGACCACGCACACCATGGCGATCCATCGCGGTGGGGTGCGGCGCATGCCGGGCTCGGTGGAGAAGCTGCTGGGGCAGATCGCCACCGAGGAAGAGGTCTACGAGAACGCGCGCCTCAACGACGAGAAGAAGCGTGCCCAGGAGGAGCGCTTCATCGAGCGTTTCCGCTCCAAGGCGTCCAAGGCCAGCGTGGTGCAGTCGCGCGTCAAGGCCCTGGAGAAGCGCGGGCGCATGGAGGCGCTCGGCACCGAGCAGGACCTGCGCTTCGCGTTCAACGCAGCGCCCTTCCACTCCACGACGATGATGACGGTCGAGGAGCTGGCGTTCGGGTACCCGGGGCAACCGGCGCTGATGGAGGATCTGAGCTTCACCATCGAGAAGGGCGACCGGGTCGCCATCATCGGCCCCAACGGGAAGGGCAAGACGACCTTGCTCAACCTGCTGGCCGGTGACCTGTCGGCGCGCAGCGGGACGGTCAAGCTCAACCCCAACACGGCCATCGCCTACTTCGGTCAGACGAACATCGAGCGACTCCACCCCGACAACTCGATCGAGGAGGAGTTGCTCGTGGCCAAGCCCGACATGGGGCGCAGCGCCACGCGCGGGCTGGCGGGCCTGCTCATGTTCTCGGGCGACGCGGCGCTCAAGAAGATCAGCGTGCTGTCGGGCGGCGAGCGCAGCCGCGTGCTGCTGGGCAAGCTGCTGGTCAGCCCGGCCAACCTGCTGCTGCTCGACGAGCCCACCAACCACCTCGACATCGAATCCGTCGAAGGCCTGCTCGACGCGGTCGACGCCTTCCCGGGCGCCGTGCTGCTGGTGACCCACAGCGAGATGATCCTCGAACGCCTGGCCACACGGCTGGTGGTCTTCGACGGGGACCGGGCGTTCGTCTTCGCCGGCGGCTACCGCGATTTCCTGGACCGGGTGGGCTGGCAGAGCGAGGCCGCGGAGAAGGGCGAGCCCAAGGCCCGGAAGGCGGCGCCGCGGCGGCCCGGGAAGGAACTGCGCCGGCTGCGCGCCGCGATCGTCACCGAGCGAGGCAAGACCACCGGCCCGCTCAAGAACCGCATCACCAAGCTCGAGCGGGAGATCGAGCGCTTCGAGCAGGAGGTGGCGCAGCTCGACACGGAGATGGCCACCGCCGCAGAGGAGGGCCGCAACGACGAGTTGGCAAAGCTCGCCGCCGCCGCAAAGCGCAAGCGCACCAAGGTCGACGAGCACTTCACCCAGCTCGAGCGCCTGCACGACCAGCTCGATGCCGCCCGCGCGGACTTCGACGCACGCCTGGCGGAGTTGGCCTAGCCCGTGATGCGGGCCCGGGGGGGCGCCCGGTTGGCGTCAGCGCCCGTCCGGGTCGGGGCCGGTGGGGGTGGGCACGTCGGCGTCCGGTGGGAAGGAGACGCCGGGGCCGGTGTCGCCGTCGTCCTTGTCCTTGTCGAGGCCGGTGAGGAAGACGGTGCGTTCGAGCTTCTGGGGGCGGCCGGTGAAGGTCCACGACACGCTCTGGATCACCCGCTGCCCGCCCGGCATGACGAACAGGTACTGCAGGTGTCGCTTGCTGCCGGTGCGGACGTAGTCGCCCTTGGCGATGTCGAGGTAGGCGCTCGAACCGTCGTCGAAGCGGTGCAGCTCCCAGTACACCGTGGCTTCGTAGGGCACCTTGCCCAGTCGGCGACCGTCGACGGTGTAGACGTCGGCCTCCGGGACCGAACGGATCACGACCTTGTCCTGCAACGGCTCGACGCCGACGACCTGCGGGGGCGGCACGTGCGTCGCCTGGCAACCGGGCAGCAGGCCCAGGAAGAGTGGGGACAGCACGAGCGGGGCCAGGAGCGCGGCGACCGCGCGCCTTAGGTGCCCCGCGCGGGGCACCATCGGCGCTGCGGTGTCGGCTGAGCAAGGCCGGGGCGTGGATCGCGCGGACGTGTCCATCTCAGTACACGAAGGCCACTTCGAAGTCTTCCTGCGTGAGCGCCTTGCCCACGAGGCGCGACCAGCGACGCACGGTCTGGGTGCGATCGCGACCGTGAGCCACGAAGATCTCGTTGTACCAGACCTTCGCGGCGCGGGTGTCGATCACCTTCATGCGCGCGACGAGCTCCCACGTCTCGAGTTCCGGGATGTAACGGAAGTCGTCGATGGCGCCGGTGAGGTAGGCGTCGACGCCGACCTTCTCACCCAGCTCCATCAGGTTCATCACCGACTGGTCCTTGAACTCGGTGTCGTTCATCTGCTTCTCGCGCAACAAGAGCATGAACTGCTCGCGCTCGATCACGTCGAAGTTGTTCGCGCCGATGCCGACGAGCTCCGACTCGACCGCGGCCGTGAGCAACTGGGCGTCGGGAGTGGACGAGCCGCCCTGGCCCTGTCCCATGAGCAGATTGGAGAGCGCGTTGACGGTGTTGGTCAGGGTGGCGGCGTTCGTGGCGGGGCCGGTCGCACCCGTGCCGCCGGCGCCCGCACCCGTGGTGCCGGTGACGGCGCCTTGTTGACCGCCCTGCTGGCCGCCTTGGGTCTGGCCGCCCTGCGTCTGCGCGGCCTGGTTGTAGGGACCAAACGGCATCACCGCGATGCGTGTGATGTTGCTCATGAAGGTGCGGTCGATGCCCTTGTACAGGCGGGGTGGCACCGAGCAGGAGAGCAGCGCCGTCAGTGCGGCGATGCCGAGGAGGGGGAGCATCTGTCTCATGGGTCTGGAAGTCCTTTCGTTCAAGTCTATCCCGTGTGTGCGGCGATGCGCGGGAGTCAGCCGCCCGCGGCCCGGCGGGCTTCGAGCTCCTCGCGGAGTTTGTCGATGTCGTCGGCCCAACGGGTGCCGATGACGAGGTGCAGCACCTTGCGCAGCACCTCTTCGTGATTGCTGAGGGAGGTCGTCTCGCCGCCGCCGGCGGCCGCGATCTCGGAGAACGCGCCGGCCGCGCCGCCGCCGGTGTACATCGTGTGCACCACGCCGCCGCCGGCGGCGAAACCGGACGCGATGGACTTGGCCCGGGGCAGGTCCTTGTCGTGGGGTGGGGCGTCGCCCACCAGCACGATCACGCGCCGAGCCGAGCTGCGGAAGGGCAGTGAAGCCGCGGCGCCCAGGCCGGCCTCCACGGCCTCGGGCGCGTCTCCGCCGCCGCCCGCGCTGAGCCCGTTGAGCACGGCCATGGCGTTGGCGTGGTTCGAGCTGAGCTCGCTGCGGCGCACGACGTACTTGTCGGAGTCGTTGCGGTCGCGATAGGCCACGACGCCCAGGTGAAAGTCGGGCACGATGTCGTTCAGGAACGCCACCATGTCGCGGATGCGCGCCTTGGCGCCGTCGAGCACGCCGCCCATGCTGCCGGTCGTGTCCACCGCGAAGACCAGGTCCAGGCCCGAGGCGCGCAGGTCGTCGAGCGCCTCCTCGAACGAGACGTCCACGGCGGCGGTGGCTTCGGCCCGCTCGGTCAGCGGGCCCAGCTCCAGCTTCACGTCGGCCGTCCAGAGCCCCTTCTGCATCTCGCTGGTGACCTTCACCGGCACCTCGAAGAAGGTGAAGCGGCCCTCCCGGGTCTCGAACGTCTCGGTGAAGGTCAGGCGCGTGCCGCTGGGGCTGGTCAGGCGCAGCGAGGCCACGATCTCGCCGGCCACCTCCCGCGCGTACGAGCCCACGATGAACTCCGCCATGAAGTACATCATGTCGTCCTTCTTGAACGTCACGCCGCGCGCCCCTTCGGCATCGGTGACGAAGAAGTCGACCAGCTTGAGCGTGGCGATGCTGAACTTGTGTCGCGCCGACGTCTGCTCGTCACCCACCTTGACCTCGGCGCGCGCCAGCCAGACGCCTTCGAGGGTGTCCTCGTTGGTGGTGATCAGCTGGGTGTGGTTGTTCGTGCCGGGGACCAGGGTCTGGATGAAGGGACGGCTGCGGCTGAGCGTGCCGTCGGGCTTGGTGATCTCGAACACGATCTCCGCCTCGCCGGCCTCTTCGCGCAACTTGTCGGCCACGTCGTAGTCGAGGCGCAGCCAGAAGATGTCGCCCGGCAGGTAGTTCCACTGGGGGCGCGTGTCGTCCTCGAACTCCACCGGGATGAACAGCGAGATCGCGAGGGGGTCGACGCGGAACTCCATCTCGCGCGGTCCCGGGATCGTGGTGCGCGCGATCTCCAGCGACGCCGTGGCGGTCCACACGCCCCGCGGCGTGCCGTCGGGCAGCGGCAGGGCCAGGGCCAGCGACTGGATGCCGGCCTTCAGCTCCACGTCCTGCTCCACGCGGCGCGGACCGCCGCTGGGCGGCACGAGGTGGAACACGAGCTTCGCCGGGACGTCTTCGCGGATGCCCGGGGCGTCCAGGTTCACCTGGGCGCGCAGGTAGGCGGTCTCGCCGAGTTGGAAGCCGCGCTTGACGTCCTCGGTGCTCGGGTCGATGGCGCTCCAGATGCGGTCGATCTCCGCTTTGACCGCCACGAACTCGGCGGTCCCCGTCTCGCCCTCCTCGCCGGCGGCGGAGATCACGCCTTCGTAGGTGAGCAGGCCGGTGGGGTGGTCGTCGGGCAGGGGGATGTTGAGCGGCGGGCTGTCGGGCGCCGTGTAGGGGCCGCCGGCGGCGCGCGCGATGGGAGCGCTGGGGCCCTCGCGGACCTTGCCGGCCAGCTTGTGGGTCGCGATCACGCCGAGGTCGGCCATGCTCGCCGGCAGGCGCACGAAGTAGGTGGTGGTCACGTCGATCGAGCCGGGCAGCACGAGCAGCTCGGGGTCGACGGTCGTGGCCGTCACCTCGATGTGGCCGACCTTGAACTCCACCTCGTCCTCGATCGTGAAGCCGTCGGCCTCGGCCTTGAAGCCGATCTTGTAGGTGCCGGCGGCGAACGTGTCGTCGATGTCGATCGTGAGCGGGACGCCGATCGTGTCGTCCGCGGACGAGTGGGGCGCGTCGGTGGGGGCGCCCCGCGCCGCGCCGTCGAGGAACCAGCTCTCGCGCACGGTCACCGCGTCGTCCGGGTGCACGCCGTTCACGACGTAGTAGGCGATGGCGCGCACGGTGTCGCCGTAGTGGGCCGACACGGGATCGACGGT
>JAJDEQ010000225.1 GCA_029259695.1 Planctomycetota bacterium | reverse complement strand
GAAGCGCATGGCGGCGAAGGGCTGCACCACGTACCGACGGCGATTGATCAGGTGGATCAGGATCGGGACGCTCAGCAGCGCAGCGCCCCACAACATCCACGGTGCAGCGAAGCCGAGGTTCATCGGGCCCTGCCGAGACGCGCCGCGCGGGCGCCGAGGTAGGCCGAGAGGCTCACGTCGAGCGGCGTGGCCGTGGAGATCAGGTGGTAGTCGACGCCGCGCACGTGACACGCGCGCCGCACGTCGGCGCGCCAGGTCTCGATGATCGAGAGGTAGCTCTCGCGCAGCGACGCCGCGTCCACCAGCAACCGGCTGTCGTCTTCCAGGCCCTCGAAACGCGTCATGCGATCGAACGGGAACTCGAGTTCGTCGGCGTGCATGACGTGCAGCACGATGATGTCGTGGTTGCGGGCACACAGCTTGCCCAGCCCCTCGGCGAAGCGCTCGAGATCGCCGAAGAGATCGGAGATCAGCACCACCAGCCCGGGACGGGGAATGCGCTCGGTCATGCGCCCCAGCGTCGCTCCGAGGTCGGTCTCACCGTCCGGGCGACGTTCCACCAGCGACTGCATGATCGGCTGCAGGTGCCCGGGGGAGGTCGACGCAGGCAGCACCCGGTCGAGCACCTGATCGAACAGCGCCAGGGCCGCCCCATCCCGCTCGCGCAGGACCAGGTGCGCCAGGCACGTGGCCATCTGACAGGCGTAGTCGTACTTGCTCGGGCCGTCGCCGCGCGTGTATCCCATCGACCCGCTGGCATCGACGATGAACGTGCAGTCGAGGTTGGTCTCTTCCTCGTAGCGCTTGATGCTCAGGCGGCGCGTGCGCGCGTAGGCCTTCCAGTCGAGGTGCCGCAGATCGTCGCCCTGCACGTACGGGCGGCGCTCGACGAACTCGACGGACACGCCGCGATGCGGGCTGCGATGCCGCCCCGTGAGGAAGCCCTCCACGACGCGACTTGCCGTGAGCGACAAGTGCGACAGTCGCTCCGCGACCTTCGGGTCCAGTACGCCCCGCCCGCTGACTTCCGTTCCGGAGAACGGACTAGTCGTGGGTCCGGACGACCTCGGGGAATCCGCCATCGCTCACCGCCCTGCTGGGGTTGACCGGCACCGTCTCGAGAATGCGATCGATGATGTCGTCCGGCGTGATCCCCTCCGCCTGGGCCGAGTAGTTCGTCAGCACACGGTGACGCAACACGGGAGGGGCCGCCCGCTGGATGTCCTCGAAGGACACGTGGAAGCGCCCCTTGATGAGCGCGCGTGCCTTGGCGCCGAGCACGAGGTACTGACCGGCGCGCGGACCGGCGCCCCACTTCAGACTCTCCTTCACGAACCCCGGGGCATCAGGCTCGTCGGGGCGCGTGCTGCGCACCAGCGCGTTGGCGTAGCGCAGCATCTCGTCGGCCACGGGCACGCGGCGCACGAGCTGCTGCATCTGCCGGATCTCCTCGCCGCTGATCACCGAGGGCAGATCCACCGGCTCGTTCTCGGTGGTGCGCCGCAGGATCTCGAGTTCCTCGTCCGACGACGGGTAGTCGACCACCACGTTGAACATGAAGCGGTCGAGCTGGGCCTCGGGCAGCGGGTAGGTGCCCTCCTGCTCGATCGGGTTCTGGGTGGCCAGCACGAAGAACGGATCGGGCAGCGCCCGGACGTTCCCGCCCGTGGTCACCTGCCGGTCCTGCATGGCCTCGAGCAGCGCCGCCTGGGTGCGCGGCGGCGTACGGTTGATCTCGTCCGCCAGCAGCACGTTGGTGAACACCGGGCCCTCGATGAACACGAACTCGTGGGCGCCGGTGGCCTTGTTCTCCTGAATGATGTCCGTGCCCGTGATATCGGTCGGCATCAGGTCAGGCGTGAACTGCACGCGCTTGAACTGCAGGCTCAGGGTCTTGGCCAACGACGAGATCATGAGCGTCTTGGCCAGACCCGGCACGCCCGTCAGCAGGCAGTGCCCGCGCGCGAAGAGCGCCACGATCAGCTGGTTGACGACCGCGTCCTGCCCGACGATGACGCGGCTGAGTTCGTTGCGGATGCGGTCGTAGGCCTGCTTCAGGGCCTCGGCGGACTGAACGTCGTTGTCACTCATCAGGAGCCTTCACTCATGAGGGGCCTCACGGGGGCGTCGGGGGCGATCGGTCCGCGCCCCGTGGCGGCGAGGTACGCGCGCCGGCGGATTCGTGCTGGAGCACCGGCGGCGGGATGCGGGGCGGGAGGTGTGTTCGCTGAGGGGAGTCGGGAGGATGCGCGTCCGATGACGATCGGGGCGCAGGACGAGAGCGTCCCGGGCTGGCCGGCCTGGGGAGCCCACGCCGGGCCACGCAGTATAGAGAGAGGAGGGGGGGACGCGAGGGAGACTGCTGCGGATCGTTCATTGGCGAGCGGTCCAGCACTCGACCCACATCATGCGTCGGTCACGAGGCTCGAGCGACAGGGCCACGATCCCGTCACGGACGGCGTGCAGGCTCAGGGGGACCGACAGCTTGACCGGCCGATCGAGGAGTGCCGGTGTCGCCTCCAGCGCGTCGAGGTCGAACAGCCGGACGCCGAGGGCCGTAGGCATGAACACCTGCCTTCCGACGAGCAGCGGCCGCGGCGTCTTCCCCAGCAGGTCCACCCGCTCGACCGCCGGCAGCACCGGGCTGGCTTCCAGCACGTGGCCGTCGGGTCCCAGCAGTTGCAGCCCGAAGCGATCGCCGCGCACACGCGACACGAGCACCGCCGGCGAGTCGCTGCCCCCCGGGTCCGGGAGCAGGGCCACGATGTGGCGCCGCGCGAGCCGCTCGATGGGGTCGTCGAGGATCAACTGCCCCTTCGGCCCGGCCTCGGCCGCCAGGATGTAGAGGTAATGTGAGTCCGAGGGAGCGACGACCACGCGGTCCCCATGGATCCGGACCGGCTCGTGGTCCCAGCCGCCCGTGTCGAACAGCAGGGCGGGGTCGTAGCGATCGGGGTCCACCGAAGCCAGCCGGTCGTACCGGAAGGTGTGCCGCGGACGCCCGGTGAGCCCGTCCACGGCCGCCACGACGCCGTAACCGGTGCAGGCGTAGACGATGCCGTGGCGCTCGGCCAGGACGCCCTCGCTCGCGCGCTTGTCGATGCGCCACTCGTTGGTCTCGGCCTGTCGGCTGGCGTAGCGGGACACCGGCGCGCCGCGCACCAGCGGCGTCTCGAACAGCTGCTCCCCCGTGTCGAGGTCGTAACAGAACAGCGAGACCTCGGTCACCAGTCCGACCCGGAACAACTGCACGAAGATGCGCCGGCCCGCCACGAGCGGAGGACCGAAGGCCGAACTCGAGGGAGCGCCCGAGCCCGACGGGCGCCCGAACCCGGGGCGGTCGGCTTCGCTGCCTTCGAGGGCGGGCGCGGCGACGTCCCACAACTGGCGCTCGGTCGCCAGGTCGAAGGCGATCAGGTGCGCGCGACGCTGGTAGTGGTTCTCGCCGTAGGTGCGGTCGATGGAGATGCGGTTGTAGGGCACCGCGAGCACGTCGCCGGCACGGCCGAAGCTGTGCTGACGCGGTTCGGGAGGCAGCAGCGGCAGCAGCTCCGGCGACGGCGTGAGCAGCCACGGGCGGCGCAGGGTCTCCTCGACCCAGGCGTGCCGCCGTCCGGGGAGTTCGACCCGGCGCCAGCTGGTGACCGCGTCACCGCTCGTCGCCAGTTCGCGGCGGACGCCGAGCAGACCGACGCCATCGAGCACGAGCAACTCGCCCGCATCGCGCCCGTCGGTCACGCGGGCGAGGTTCTCGCCGGGCCCGCGATCACGGGCGAAGGCGTAGTGCCAGGACCATCGGGCCGCGCCCCGCAGGCCGCGGGAATGGCCGTTCTCGCCGGCCCCGCCGTCGGCAGCCACTCCGGCCTCGACCCGACTGCGAGCGACCCGCTCCAACTCCGCCGCCCCCGGCAGGTCGGCCACCCGCCCGGCGAGCGCCGCGCTGGCCCACCAGCGCCCCTCCTCGAACAGCAGGCGCGCCGCGGCCAGGGCGGCCACCCGCGACGGTCGCAGCTCCACACCACGCGTCGCCAGATCCAGCAACCGGCCGAGGTCCCGCACCGAGATGGCTGCCTCGACCTCGGCCCGCAGGTCGCGCTCCACGCCCTCGATCAGTTCGGGCGTGTCGTGCTGTGCCACCAGCCGCGCGGCCAGTTCCAGCGCGGGCATCAGCGTGCGCGGGCCGTAGGGCACCAGCGACGGGGCCTCCAGGTCGCGCAAGCGCCGCACGAGATCCGCCGCGGCGTCGGTGTCGGCCAGCACCAGCGCCTGACGCAACCGGAACAGGAGCGTCTCGGCGACGCCGTCGTCCTCGAGCGGCTGGGACGAACCGTTGTGGAAGTCGCTGCCCTCGGGCACCACGAACTGCGCCCCGGCGGAGGCATGCCAGACGCCGCACGCCAGGAGCAGCAGCAGGCTGCGCGCCAGCCCGGACTTCTCACCCGCTCCTGCTAGAGTTCGCTCTCGCTGCCGTCGCCACCGACCGGCTCGGGCGGGACGGTGCGCGGCCCCACCACGTCGGGGGAAAGCCGCTTCAGCTCGTAGAGTCGCTTCTGAACCCACGGGTCCTCGTTGAGGCCGTCCAGCCAACCCTGCTGGCGCGTCACCGTCGACTCGAGCTGCTCCCGCTCCGCCTGGCGCAGCGCTCGCTCGAGATCGATCTCACGCTTGCCATGGATAGCCGGCAACGTGGTCGACACGAACAGCGCCGCCATGCTTGCGGTGAGCAACATGGCGAGCCCGTAGCGACGGAGGAAGCCCGCAGGGCGTTCCATGCGGGGCAAGTTACGCGGCACTGTGGGCGACCGGGAGCACATTCCACGGGATTCTGGAGCGCCCCGTCGCGGTGTCACAGCGGCGCACCCTAACTCGCACCTAACATCGCCGGAGGTCAGACGCCGTAGCGCGCCGCCGAACCGAGTTGCTCCTCGATGCGCAGCAGCTGGTTGTACTTGGCGATGCGATCGGTGCGGGACAGCGACCCGGTCTTGATCTGACCCGCGTTGGTGGCCACGGCGATGTCGGCGATGGTCGCGTCCTCGGTCTCGCCCGAGCGGTGGGAGATGACCGACGTGTAGCGCGCGCGGGTCGCCATGTTGACCGTCTCGAAGGTCTCGGAGAGCGTGCCGATCTGGTTGATCTTGACCAGCACCGAGTTGGCCACGCCGCCCGCGATGCCACGGGCCAGACGCGTGGGGTTGGTCACGAACAGATCATCGCCGACGAGTTGGAGCTTCTCGCCCAGGCTGCTGGTCAGCGCGGCCCAGCCGTCCCAGTCGTCTTCGTGGAGTCCGTCCTCGATCGAGAAGATCGGGTACTTGTCCGCCCAGGTGGCGTAGATATCGGTCATGTCGGCAGCGCTGCAGGCCTTGCCGCCCTCGCCCGCCAGCACGTACTTGCCGTCGACGTAGAACTCCGTGGCGGCGACGTCGAGGGCCAGGAACACGTCCTTGCCCGCCTCGTAACCGGCCTTGTCGATGGCGGTCATGATCACCGACACCGCTTCCTCGTTGCTGCCGAGGTTCGGTGCGAAGCCGCCCTCGTCGCCCACCGCGGTGTTGAGACCCGAGGCCTTGAGCACGTCCTTGAGGGCGTGGAAGACCTCGGTGCCCATGCGCAGGCCCTCGGAGAAGCTCTCGGCGCCGCGCGGCACGATCATGAACTCCTGGAAGTCCACGTTGTTGTCGGCGTGGGAACCGCCGTTGAGGATGTTCATCATCGGGACCGGGAGCGTGCACGCCGCGCTGCCCCCCAGGTAGCGGTAGAGCGGCAGCCCGTGGAACTCCGCCGCGGCCTTGGCCACCGCGCCGCTCACACCGAGCATGGCGTTGGCGCCCAGGCGTGCCTTGTTCTCCGTCCCGTCGAGTTCGCACAGCACCTGGTCGACCTGCTCCTGATCGGTCGCCTCGAGACCGATCAGCGCCTCGGCGATCTCGCCGTTGACGTTGTTCACGGCCTGTTGCACGCCCTTGCCCAGGTAGCGCTGCGCGTCACCGTCGCGCAGCTCGACGGCCTCGTGACTGCCGGTCGAGGCGCCCGACGGCACGGCCATGCGACCCATGGCGCCCGATTCGAGCACGACGTCCGCTTCGAGGGTGGGGTTGCCGCGGGAGTCGAGGATCTCGCGGGCGTGGAGGTGGGTGATCGTGCTCATCGTTCGCAGCCCGGGTCGGTGGGTGACGGTCCCACGACTCCGCTTCTCCACGGCGTCGTGGCAAAGCAGCTCATCCTACGCCCGTCGCCGCCGAGCGGGAACCTCTCTTCCGCCCCCCGACCGCTCTTCTCTTCCGCCGAGCCACCGCCCCGCGCAGGCCAACGCGGCACCGGAGCACTCTCCGCACAGGCTGCTAGGGCGTGATCAGGCGCATGCCGTTGGAGAGCGCCACGCCCTGGATCGCCGCCCCGTCGCCGATCACGTACTGGAAGTTCACCTCGGTGTCGCCGGGGATGCCGGCCGGCCAGGTGAACGGGATCGGGATGTCGCCGCCGGGGCCGGTGACGAGCACGAGGTCGAGCCCGATCGGGAAGGTCACCAGCAGACCACCCTTGAACGGCACCGGTGTCGAGCTGAACGAGAGGTACAGGATCGTGGGCGCGTTGGGCGCCGCTCCGGTCAGGTCCAGGGCTCCGGCCGAATCGTCGATCAGGGTGCCGCTGCCGCGCAGCTGCGGCTCGCCGGACACGCCCGCGAGCGAGCCACCCAGGTTGGTCCACACGTGGTCGTTGCCCTCGGGCGTCTGCAACGCCGACAGGGCCTCGGGGATGTTCGGGAACGGACCGATGTGACCACCGCTGCCCTGGGGCGTCCCGGTGTCGATCAACACCTGGCGCAGATCCTCCGGGTCGAGCGGCGAGCCGGTGAGCTCGATCGCGCACTGCTGCAGCGCCACCGCGGCCGAAGCGATGAACGGCGACGCCGAACTCGTGCCGCTGAAGGTCGACGTGTACGCCTGATTGAGATCACCGCCGTACATCTCGAAGCCGCCGTAGCCCAGGCTGAACACGCTCTCGCCCCAGCCCTGGACGTTCACCCGCGAACCGTACGAGCTGAACGAGAGCTTGTTGTGCGAGACGTTGGCCGAGCCGGCGCCGACGATGATCGCGCCCGAGTCGCCCCACGAGTTGTAGGACGAGTAGCTGCCGCCATCGAGGTTCTGGTCGCCGTTCCCCGCGGCGCCGACCGTCACGACGCCCGCGTCGGAGCCGGCATTCACCACCAGCCAGACCGAGAAGTCCGCTTCGGCGGGACCACCAGAGCCGGTCTGCATCTCGAGCAGCACCACGTCGCCCGCATCGGAGTCGGCGATCGCGTTGGTGATCGCCGTCACGCGCCGGAAGCCCTGCTGATTCGTCCACTCCGGATAGGTGTAGACGTCGGCCTCGGGCACCATGCCGTTGCACCCGTAGCTGTTGGGCACGGCGGAGGTCTCACCCAGCACGGCGGTCCCGTGCTGTTCCCAGCCGTTGGTGAACACGCCCGAGGCGATGGTCTGCCCGGGTTCGAGGTTCAGGTCCTTGTCGACCAGATCCTCGTGGCTGGCGTTCCAGCCGTACTCGCAGTCGGAGAAGCGGATGCCGTCCCCGCGCAAGCCGTACCAGATCGAGCCGACCTTCCACTGGTAGTCGACGTCCATGCCCGGGTCCGGTCCGCGGTAGTCCTGGCGCCAGGCCATCCAGGGCGTGGTCGGTGCGATGTCACCGGGGGGCGGCGCACCGAGCGTCTGCACCGCCACGTGCTCCACCACCTCGAGCGCCAACAAGGCGTTGCCCGCGGCCTCGACGCGCACCGCGAGCGCAGGCTCGACGAGCGCGCGGGGTGAATCCACGGCGGGCGCGGCGGTGCCGGCGAGTTCGGCCACGTGCAGTCCGGAGAGATCGGGCTGGGCCCGGCCCGAACGCTGGGCCGCGCGCTGTTGCAGACCTTCCAACTCGGGCTCGGGCAACTGGATCAACGGGCGGAACGACAGCCCGTGCTGGGCGGCCACCTGATCGACCGGCGTGAGATCCACACCGCTGGCGGAGCGCACCCGCCCGTCCTCGGTGGCGCGCACCCGGGCACCATCCACGAACTTCACCACGAGTTGATCGTGCCAGGGATGGTCCCCAGGCAGGCGCTCGGCGGCGGGCAGCACGCGCACGGTGGTCTTGGGCAGCACACGGCGCGGCGTGAGCTCGACGGGCGCCGCCAACTGCTGGGCGGCGCCGTGCGGGACGGCGATCGGTGCCTGTTGGGCGGTCGTCGCCGTGGCGAGACTCGCGGCCGCGAAGAGGGCCAGGGACCGGAGCGCGAATCGGGGACATCTCGGGAGGGGCTTCATGGCGCCCACCCTATCCCGGCCTCACGGTGCTGCCGAGTTCCCAGCCGGGAACAGATCCCGTTCGGGGGACGGCCCCGTCGCGGACCACGCCTCGTCGAACGGCCCGACTGGCCCCGTGGATGCCCCCCGCGTTACCGTGATCAGCCCGTCCGGCGGGGACCGGCCCGGCGAAGGGGAGCAGGAGCCCCCCGTCCCGTTGCCAGCGACAGCGCGCCGCGCCGACGTACCCGCCGCCCCGCGAGACTCCGCCGTATGAGATGGCCGTTCACCACCTACGGAACCGGGACCATGCTCGGTTTCGTCATCCCGCTGCTGGCCCTGGCCGAGGTCCTCCGGCGCACGACCCCGGGCTTCTGGTGGCTGGCACCACTGCCGCTGGCGCTGTTCGTGCTCTCCTTCTTCCGCGATCCCGAGCGCACCGCCGCCGGGGGCGAGGATGACCTGGTGTCACCGGCGGATGGCCTGGTCTCCGACATCGTGACGCTCGACGACCCGCTGCTCGATCGCCCCGCCACGCGCATCGGCATCTTCCTGTCGGTGTTCAACGTGCACGTGAACCGCGTGCCGTGCAGCGGCGAGGTCACGGCGCTGCTGCAACGACCGGGCGGCTACCACGACGCCCGCGACGCGCGCGCCATCGACGAGAATCGCGCCGCCGGCATCGCCCTGCGCCGGCCGGACGGGCGCCTGATCGGCGTGCGTCAGATCACCGGACTGATCGCGCGGCGCATCGTCTGCCCGGTGAGCGAGGGCGATCGTTTCGCGCGCGGTGAGCGCTACGGCATGATCCGCTTCGGCTCGCGCACCGAACTCGTGATCGCCACCGAGGAGTTGCAGGACGTCCTGGTCTCCGTGGGCGACACGGTGAAGGGCGGCGAGACGCTGCTCGCGCGCCTCGTGCCGGCGAACGACTCATGAGCACCCGTCGCGACCTGCGCATACCCGTGCTGCCCACGGCGCTGACACTGGGCAACCTGATCTTCGGTTTCATGGCGATCGCCAAGGCGGTCGACGCGCTGCTCTGGTCGGGCGGAGCCGGCCCCCTCGACCCGTACTTCGCCAGTCGCATCCGCCACGGCTGCTGGCTGGTCGTGGGCGCCATGGTGTTCGACGCCCTCGACGGCCGCATCGCCCGGCTCACGAACCAGACGTCACCCTTCGGGGCGATGCTCGACTCGCTGGCGGACATGGTCACCTTCGGCGTCGCCCCCGCCTTCCTGGCCAAGGTGACCTACGAGCACGCGCTGCGGGCCCTCGACATCAACTTCAAGCCGGGCATCGTGACGGCGCTGTGCGCGTTGTACGTGATCGGCGCCGCGCTGCGCCTGGCCCGCTTCACCGCCGACTCCGAGCCCGACTCCGAATCGCACGACACCTTCTCCGGCCTGCCCTCAC
>JAJDEQ010000224.1 GCA_029259695.1 Planctomycetota bacterium | reverse complement strand
GGCCGCCGTGGATCTGGAGCACGGCGGGCAGCTTGCGGCGCGTGTTCATGTCGACGCCCGGCGGGAGCATGACCCAGGTGTGCACGCGGGTGCCGTCACGGGTCTTGACCCAGTACGACTGGGCCTTGGCCAGGTCGATCTGCTTGAGCAGCGCGCCGTTGAAGTAGCTCACGCGGGTGACGTCGAGCGGGTCGCCGTGCCTGGCTCCGCTCAGGCCGTCGGGCCAGCTTCCCAGGTGGATCTCGCCAGGGCCGCTGGGCTTCATGATCGTGAGCCCGGTCGCGTCGCCGCGGGCCGAGAAGCTGTGCAACTCGGCGATCTGCCGGCCCGAGGTGTGGAACGTCAGCTCGCCGCCGCGCCGACCGATGGAGGCGATGCGTCGTTCACCGTGCGAGCCGATGCCCATGAACACGCGCTTGGAGTCCGGGCTCCAGCGCAGGTCGGCGCCGAAGCTGACCTCGGCCATGTCGCTGAGCGTGGCCGCGTGCAGGCAGTAGTCGTTCTTGGCGAACAGGTCGCGCGCGCCGCCCTTGATGGCATCGCACGTGAACAGGTGGGTGTTGGCCGTGCCCCACGAGTTGCCCTCGCCGACCGTGCCGGCGTAGGCCAGCATGCGACCGTCGGGTGACCAGGCCACCGCGCTCTTGGCGCCCACGGGCAGGCCGGGCACGGGCCGCAGCTTCCCGCTGCGCAGGTCGAGGCGCAGGATCTCGCTCATCCACGGCTTGGCCAGGGCCCTGCGGTCCCGGTTGGTCGCGATGGCCAGCTGGCGTCCGTCGGGGGAGAAGTCGTAGCTGAAGTCGCCCAGGGTGTCCTTGTCGTAGACCACGCGGTGCGCGCCGGTCTGCGCGTCCACCAGGTACAGCTTGAAGCGCTGGGCGTTGAAGTAGCCGTCACCGTCGTAGCGGTAGAACCAGTCGTCGATCACCCGTGCGGGGGTGCTCAGTCCCTGCTCTTTGCGCTCCTCGGCCGCGGTCTGGGTCCACTCGGGGTCGGTCTCGCGGAACGTCGCCGCGAGTTGGCTGCCGTCGGGCGACCACTTGAAGCTGGTCAGCGTGCCTTCCGGGAACGACGTGAGCGCGCGGGCTTCGCCGCCCGTCGCCGCCATCAGGTGGATCTGCGGCCGGTGCTCCTCGCGCGCAGCGATGAACGCGATGCGATCACCGTCGGGGGACCAGCGCGGGTGGCCGTCCTTGCCGCCGTGCGTGAAGGCGCGCGGTGCGCCGCCCTGCGTCGACACCATCCACAGGTTGGTGACGTTGTCGTTCTTGTCGCCGACGTGCTTCTTCACGAAGACGATCGACTCGCCGTCGGGCGCGACCTGCGCGTCGGACACGAGTTGCAGGTGCAGCAGGTCGTCGACCCGCGTCAGCCGCTTGCGGGCCTGGCTCTTCGGCCTGGCCCTGCTCTTCGACTTGGCTCTTGTCTTCGACCGGGCCTTGGACTGGGCCTTGGACTGGGCCTTGGACCTGGTCTTCGACGTGGCCTTGGCGGCCGGCTTCTTGCGAGACGTGCGCGGAGGTGTCATGCGCGAAGTCTAGACATCGCGCCGGGGCGGAGAAAAGCCCTCAGTTGACGACCGTGATGCGCTCCGGGACCGAGGTCAGCGGTCCGTTGCCCCAGTCGTCGCCCTGCACCTGGTGGCCGAACTGCAGCCACGCCTGGAGGCCCTCGAGGATCGGATCGTTGGGGATCCCGAAGGTGAGCGTCTCGCGACCGTTCGCGTCGAGCAGGAAGATGCCCAGCTTGATGTGCGGCTGGAGCAGGTTCCACTTGGGATCGTCGGCCACGAGCGAGCCCGACAGGTAGCCGTGCACGAAGGAGTTGGGCTGCCCGTACAGTTCGAAGGTGACGTCGCCGCCCAGTGACGGTTCGGGATCCAGCGCCTTGACCAGCAGCACGAGCCGGCGTGCGGCGGCGAACACTTGCAGCTTGCCGGCGCCGAACTGGTTGTCCTTGCCGGGCGTTCCCAGGTCGAGTGCGGTGAGCTGCAGCGCGCCGGCGATGTGGCGCGGCTCCGCTTCCGGCTGCACCTGGCGCAGCAGGGCCATGGCGCCGCCGAGGTGGGGCGTGGCCGCCGACGTCCCGCCGAAGTTGGCGTAGCCGGAGCCGATCGTGGTGGTGATCACGGTGTCGGTGTAGGTCACCACGTCGGGCTTGATCAGTCCCGCTTGTCCGCCGCCGAAGCCGCCGTAGGGGTAGTCCCACGCCGTGTTGTCCTGGGCGTGGGGGTAGCCCGGATCGTAGAGCGCGATGTCCTCCCACGTGGCCGGGCCGCGACCCGAGTTGGAGTAGGGCGCGTCGTTGGGGAGCTTGATGCCGCCGCAGGCCATGACCGACGTGGCGCCGCCGCCGATGGAGTCGGGGTGGGTGAACGGCGCGGGGCAGTTGCCCGGCGTCGAGATGTTGAACGGAATCGGGTACGTCGTGAGCAGACCGCCCTGGTTGCCGATCGAGTTGGCGTGGATCACGCCGGCGGCCAGCTCGATCTCGCACATCTGGCGGTGCATGTGGTAGTCGGGCTTGGGCGACGAGGGCCACTTGTAGCTGTAGCTGGACGTGATCACGTCGACGCCCACGTCGAGCAGGTACTGCTGTGCGAGCCAGTAGGTGGCTTCGCCGGAGACCTCGCAGGCGACCATGGTGGCGCCGGGCGCCATGCCCGTGCCGCGCCCCGACGTGCCGTCGCCCACGGCGATGCCCGAGGTCTGGGTGCCGTGCGGGTCGGTGGAACTCACGTCGGCGTTGTTGTGGAAGAAGTCCCAGCCGTGGACGTCGTCGACGAAGCCGTTGTTGTCGTCGTCGATGCTGTTGTCCGCGATCTCGCCCGGGTTGACCCAGATGCGGTTGATCAGGTCCGGGTGGGTCCAGAACACGCCGCTGTCGATGTTGCCGAGCAACACGTCGCTGCCGTCGAAGCCGATCTCCCACAGCTGCGGGGCCTGCAACGCGAGCACGTTCGGCTCGGGGTCGGCCGGCGGCGGGACGCCCGCGCCCGGCGCGATCTCGATCGAGTCGAAGGCGAAGCCGTCGGTGGGGACGTTGAAGTTGTCGCCCCACTGGAAGCGGATCTGGAAGCTGGCGGTGTAGCTCAGGCCGAGCGCGGCGGCGGCCTGGTCGAGCTGGATCACCTTGGTCTCGTAGTTGCTGCTGCCGTTCTGGAGCGACAGGACCTGGTGCCAGGTGAGCCCGTCCTCGCTGACGAAGACGCCGTCCTCGAAGTCGTTCTCGTCACCGAACTCCTTGTGGCGGAAGCGGATCCCCACGTCGGTCTGGCCGGTGAGGTCGAGCCCCACGGTCATGCTCGCGGTGGAGTCGGTGCCGTCCACCGAGGTGGCCATGACCAGGTGGAAGCCGTCCTCGGGTCCGTTGTCGGCGCTGACCTCGGCGTAGCCGTTGCCCGTGACCTCCACGGTCCAGTGGGGCTGCAACACGCCGGTCTCGAAGTCGTCGGAGAAGGGGTAGGTGCCTACGCCGAGCGGCGGGGGCGGCCCGGCATCCTGGTAGACCTCGGGGTCCTCGTTGACGATCAGCTGGATGCGATCGACGCCGGGCAGGCCGGCGAGTTCGCGGATCACGGCGGGCCGGGCCGAGAACACGACGGCGTTGCCCATCCACAGCTCGCGGATGTCGTCCGCCGCGCCGCTCGCCCGGGCGCTGTCGAGCAGCGCGCGCACCTGCACCTGGGACGCGGCCGCGTGACTCTTGAGTCGATCGGCGATGCGGCGCTTGTGCAGACGGCGGTCGGACGTGGCCGGCAGTCGCGCCAGGTCCCGGGCCGGGAGCTGATCGCGCATCACCAGGTAGGCCTCGAGCGTCTCGGTCGGCCCGGCGGCTTGCAGAGCCCGGCCGAGCTCGGCGGCGATGACGTGCTCGGACGCGGCCTGCCCCGGAGCGAATGGCTCGGCAGCGACCTGCCCGTGCACGGGGGGTGATACCGCCAGGGCGGTGAACACGAACGAGACGAGCAGCACTCGCAGGGGCGCGGTCATGAAGCGGTTTCTCGGATCCACGGACGGCCTTGGTTGAGAGCTCTGGCCGCTCGGGGCGGGAGGCTCGCGGTGAGGGCCGATAGCGAATCGGTCAAGAAAGCGCCTTCCAAGAGAATGGCCCGGGAGCGCGCATCCCGGGCCATTGGGGGGGCCTCCGCCCCTCTTGGTCGCCCCGTAAACGGGGCGTTCTTGACGCAGGTGAGCATACTTCAGTCCAGATGGTCCGGGGCGGCATTTCCGACTTTTCCGGAGCGGCCGGAGACCTACGCGAGAAACCTGGTCCTGGTCCGCGCTGGGGCTCGTCGCCCGGATCGGGGCAGCCTCCCGGGAACCGGCCATTCTGCTTGGGTCCACTCCGCTTGGACGGGGTTGTGCCATCGGTCTGCAGCGCTCTCCTCGCCCCCTCGGGGCCCCGCCGGCGGGCGGCCGTCAGCCCTCGGGGCTGGCGACTTCCCGGAGCGTCTCCTCGAAGCGGTCGGGCCGTACGGCCCCGTGCGATCCCGCGAGGTAGTTGCCGTCTCCGTCCACGATCATCACGAAGGGCAACATCATCGCATCGGCGAGGTGCGCCATGGCGATCTCGACCACCGGGCGCTCGGGGTTGTCGGCGTCCGCGGCCAGCCCGACGAAGCGGTCCTTCAGCAGGGAGGCGATCGACGCCTGCGGGATGACACCCTCAACGAGGGTGCGGCACTGCGGTCACAACAGGCGGCCCATCTCGATCAGGACCAGCTTCCCGTCGCGCTTGGCGGTGGCCACGGCGTCGCTGAAGCTCGTGGACCAGTCCAGGGTCCCGCGGTCGTCGAAGTGGGGGTGGGCGGTGGTCATCGGTCACTCCGTTGCACCGTGTCGGTGCGGGGGTCGCGTCGCAGCCCGCCTGGCCTTCCTATCGGTTGGCCAGGCTGGATTCGTGAGCGCGCCAGATGCGGTCCATGCGCGCGGCGAGGATGAAGTCGGCTTCGGCCAGGCCGTCGATCTTGTGGGTGTAGAGCTTCACACCCACGCGCCCCCAGGACAGCTCCAGGTCGGGGTGATGATCCTGGATCTCCGCCTCGCCGCCCGCGGCGTTCACGAAGGCCAGCGCCGTGGCGAAGTCCGGAAAGCGGAATTCGCGCGCGAGATGGTGGTCGTCCACCACCTGCCAGTGGGGGAGTTGGGCGGCCAGGGGCCGGATCTGATCGGGCCCGAGGGGCGGGGTGCCCCCGCGGCATGGCTCACAGGTGCGATCGGCGAGGTGCTGCGTCATGCGGTCTCGGAGTCCATGGGCCCGCTCGGCCGGAGTGGAGGGCGGCGGCCGGATCCGTGGCGGAGCCCCGGCGCCCTGCGCGACGGCCTGGGATAGCGCCCGGCCCGGCCCGGTTCCAGCAGGGATTGGGAAGCACCGCCCGGGGTCGGGGCCCCGGGTCGGGGTGTCGTGCCCTCGCCGACGCCCGTGCGTACACTCCAGGGCTCCCGTTGAGCCCTCTTCCCCGGCGGAGCCAGGTCATGGCGTGGTTTACGACTCTTGTGTTGGCGGTCGCCGCGCTGGGCCCGAGCGGTCCGGTGACGGATGGGCTCAACACCTACGACGTCCACTTCGTCAGCAGCGGCGTCGTGCTGCTGGTTCCGGAGGGCTGGAGGCGCGGCGACGACGGGACCTGGCGGCGCGGCGATTGCTGGCTCGTCGGCGGGACCGTGCCGGCCGAGGCCGGCACACCGGCGGAGGTCGCCGCGGGCATGCTGGCCAACATCGAGGCCCAGGCGACGGTCGAGGTGTCGTCCATCGAGCCCGTGCGCGGGGCCGGGGGCGCGGTGCTGGGCCAGGACCTGATCGTGCGCACACGCGGCGAGGGCGAGGCCTGGCAGCAGGTCCGCGTGCTCGAGGGAGCCGAGGGCTTGCCGGTGCTCAACGCGCGCTTCGACCCGTTGGTCAAGGCCGACCTGGCAGCGCTGCGCAGCGAGTTGACGCCTTGCTTCGACGCCTTCGCCAGCTCCCGGGCAACGGGCGGCGAAGACGCCTCGGCGCTGGCCTTCTCCGTGATGGGCACGCGGGTCAGCCTGCCCGACCCGCGACTCTGGGTCGTGCTGCTCGACATGTGGCAGCATCCCCAGGTGCGCGCCGCCGGCGACCTGCGTCTGGCGTGGACGGCTTCCGGCAAGCGCACGGCCGAGGAGGTCCTGCAGGCCTGGGTCGACGGCTTCGACGAACGCTTCGCCGGCGACCGGGTGCAGGTCGTCCGGCAGGGGGCGGTGGATGCCGTCGAGGGCGCGCACGAAGCGGTCGTGCGCGTCGAGCACGAACCGGACGTCGAATCGGAACTGCTGCGACGACTGCAGACCAACGTGCGCTGGTTCCGCATGCGCACGCTGCGCAGCGGCGGTCGCGTCTTCGCGCTCAGCGCCGAGCTGAACCTCACCGTGACCCACCCCGACGACTTCATCGGCAACGCCGAGAGCGCGTTGGGCCCGTTGTTCGACGGCTGGTCGGTGACGCCCGGCGGGTAGGCACGGCCCGCCCGCGTAGCGGCGCGGAGGTCGCGTGAGCCGGCTCAGCTCACGATCTGCGGGTTCTCCGCGGCGGTGTCCGCCGGTGGTTGCGCGTGCGTGCCTTCGTGCACGGCCTGGAGGTCCTGTGCCGCGGCGGCGTCCGCCTCGTCGCTGTGGCAGCCGGCCTTGCCCGCGTCGGCGCCCACGGCGCGCTTGGTCTTGCTCGCCAGCCGGTGCAGTTCGGCCGGGCTGAGCACGCCGCGCTTCTGCAGGATCTCGCGCTGTTCGGCGGTGAGCGCCGCGCTCACCTTGGCGTTGGCGGTGGCGTACTGTTCGTCCTTCCCGCTGGCGAAGGCGACGATCTCCTTGCTGATGCGCACGCTGCACCAGTCGTGGCCGCACATCGCGCAGAAGTCGGTGTCGACGTCGAGGTCTTCGTCGTGGAACGCACGCGCGGTGTCCGGGTCGAAGCTCAGCTCGAAGTGCTTCTCCCAGTTGAGGGCGGCACGGGCCTTGGTGAGTTCGTCGTCCCGGTCGCGGCTGCCCGGGATCCCGAGGGCCACGTCGGCGGCGTGGGCGGCGATCTTGTAGGCGATGCAGCCCTGCTTGACGTCGTCCTTCTTGGGCAGGCCCAGGTGCTCCTTGGGCGTCACGTAGCAGAGCATCGAGGCGCCGTGCCAGGCGGCGTTGGTGGCGCCGATGCACGACGTGATGTGGTCGTAGCCGGGGAACACGTCGGTGACCAGCGGGCCCAGGACGTAGAACGGCGCGCCGTGGCACAGGCGCCGCTGCAGCTTCATGTTGAACTCGATCTGGTCCAGCGGCACGAGGCCGGGTCCTTCGAGCATGACCTGCACGCCCTTGCGCCAGGCCCGCTCGGTGAGCGCCCCGAGTTCGTACAGCTCGCCCAGCTGGGCTTCGTCGGTGGCGTCGGCGAGCCCGCCGGGGCGCAGGCCGTCACCGATGGAGAAGGTGACGTCGTGGCGACGCATGACGTCGCAGATGTCCTCCCAGATCGTGTTCATCAGGTTCTGCTGATCGTGGTGGATCATCCATTTGGCCAGCAGCGATCCGCCGCGGCTGACGATCCCGATCAGGCGCTCGACCACGAACGGCAGGTGTTCGCGCAGCACGCCGGCGTGGATCGTGAAGTAGTCGACGCCCTGTCGCGCCTGGTGCTCGAGCGTCTCCAGCACGATCTCGCGATCGAGATCCTCGATCTTGCGGCCCAGGATCATGGAGTAGATCGGCACCGTGCCGATCGGCACCGTGCTCTCGCGGATGATCGCATCGCGGCACTCGTCGAGGTTGCCGCCGGTGGACAGGTCCATGACCGTGTCGGCGCCCCAGCGCACCGACCACTCCATCTTCTCGACCTCGTCCCGCGTGCCCGACGAGACGGGTGACGCGCCCAGGTTGGCGTTGATCTTGGTCTTGCTCGCGCGGCCGATGGCCATCGGATCGAGGCGGTAGCCGAGGTGCGTCGTGTTGGCGGGGATGACCATGCGGCCCGCGGCCACCTCGTCGCGCACCTGCAGCGCCGTGAGGTGCGGCTCGCGCTCGGCCACGCGCTCCATCTGCGCCGTGACGTGGCCGCAGCGCGCGTGCTCGAGCTGGGTCACGGGCTCGAAACCCGCGGGGGCGCGCCAGGCTTCGGGGCGGGCGTGATCGGTCGTGTCGACGCAGCTCCAGTCGGCCGGCATGAAGTCCCACGCGGTGCGGTCCGAGGGCGCCGGCATGCCCGGGCCGTCGGGCGAGGAGAAGGTCCACGGCGTGCCGACCCGGGAGGCGGGAGCGAAGCTGCCGGGGTTGGTGCCCTGCGCGCTGCTCGACGGGTTGCCGCCCACGGTCGGGAGCGGGACGTGACTCGGGCGGGCATCGGTGGTCATGGCACTCTCTCCGGCTCGCCGAAACGCGGGGCGCGTGCTCGCTCGGGAGAGACAGTCGCGCGGGGTGGGACCCCGTGCTTCCGTCGTCGCTTCCCTACGCAGAGCACACGCCCGTGGCCGGGCGATGGTTGTCTGATCAGGTTCGGAGGGTGTGTTCTCAGCGCGCGGTGAGCCGCGGCACCCCTAGCGAACGCCCGTAATCTAGCCGGACCCGGCGCCGGCACCAAATGAGGAGCGGGTGGCGCCGCTGTCGCTGGTTCGTCGCTTGATGGGATGATGGCCTCCGGGCCGGTTCGGGGGCCCGGCCCCCGGAGGAGGAGGACTCATGCGTGCAGGTCGACAGCCGGTGTTCGCGATGTGGACGGTGTTGCTGGCTCATCTGCTGACCAGCGGGTCCGCCGGAGCCGCGCAGGACGCCGGCGCCGGGCCGCGCAACCTCGACTTCGAGCAGGGCGCGGGGCGCGGGGGCGAACCGGCCGGTTGGGACCAGGTCGATGTGGCTCCGCGCAGCAGCGCCGGCTACGCGGTCAGCACCGACGGGGAAGTGACGCAGAGCGGGGTCGGCGCGGCGCGCATCCGCTCCACCGGTGACGCTCCGAGGGGAGGCTTCGGCACCCTGACCCAGGCGATCCCGGCCGTCGCGTACCGCGGGGAGCGCGTGCGCCTGTCGGGCTTCGTGCGCACCGAGGACGTCAGGGGTTCGGCGGGCCTGTGGATGCGCATCGACGGCCTGGCCGGGTCGCTGGCGTTCGACAACATGATGGACCGGCCCGTCAGGGCGACCAGCGACTGGGCGCGCTACGACGTCGTGCACGACGTGCACTCCAGCGCCGAGCGGATCGTGTTCGGTGCCCTGCTCGTCGGCAACGGCACGCTCTGGGTCGACGAGTTGAGCCTCGAGGTCGTGGGCGACGACGTGCCCATCACCAGCCTGAGCGTAAACGAACCGGCGCCGCTCACTCCCGCGCCGCCCGAGGTGGTCAGCGCCATCGCCGCCGCGGCCATTTCGCTCGCCACCGTCCAGCCGGAGAGCGGCTTTGACGACATGCAGCCGCTGCGCGAACTCGTGGGCGACGCGCGCATCGTGTCCCTCGGCGAGGCGACCCACGGCACCCGCGAGTTCTTCCAGATGAAGCACCGCATGCTCGAGTTCCTGGTGCACGAGATGGGCTTCGACGTCTTCGCCATCGAGGCCAACTGGCCCGAGTCCCTGGCGGTCAACGAGTACGTGCTGCACGGCACGGGTGATCCCGAGCAGGCCCTGGCCGGCCTCTACTTCTGGACCTGGAACACCGAGGAAGTGCTGGCGCTGATCGAGTGGATGCGCGCCTACAACGCCGACCCGGCCCACGAGCGCAAGCTGCGCTTCTACGGCTACGACATGCAGACGGCCCAGGTGGCGGTGGCGTACGTGCGCGACTACCTG
>JAJDEQ010000223.1 GCA_029259695.1 Planctomycetota bacterium | reverse complement strand
CGACGTGCGCGAGCGAGGACTGACCGTAGCGGGAGGCTCTGCTCCTCCCTCCGCGCGGCCAACCCTCCGCGCGACCAGCGCCGCCGCGCGACCAGCGCCGCCACGCGACCAGCGCCGCCACGCCGCCACGCCGCAACGCCGCAACGCCGCAACGCCGGCCCTGATTGGACCGCTCGCCTTCCATCCCCGATGATTCCCGACTGAAGGGGACGTGCCGCACCTCGCAGCTCGTCCGGACTGGGGGAATCGCCGTGTTCGAACAGCTCGCAAGACCGGCTGCATGGGCTCTGGTCCTCGTGTGCGCAGCCTGCGCACCGGGCGAGAGCAGCAGCGTCGAGACCCGATCAGACGACCCGGTCCACAGCGAGGCAGCCACCGACGGCGTGACGCCCAGCGGCTCCGCGCGCACGGTCTGCCCCGACGCCCGGCCCAGCAGCCTGCCGCTGCCACCGCCTCCGCCCACCTCGCCTGTCTGGCGCCCCGGGGACATGAGCGCACTCGACTTCGAGCGCGAGCTGTACGCGTTCCTCTCCGCCCGCACCTACGACGACGAGCTGCACTGGTGCGGTGACGGCGCCGTGCGCGACACCGGGCCGTTCATCGACGGCGCCTACTACGGCACGCACCCGGCCGTGCGCGTCTACTACTCACCGGAGGTCATGACCTGGCTGGAGGGCGGCCGGCAGGGCGAGCTGCCCGACGGTGCCACGATCGTCAAGGAGATGTACCCGCCGCCGGCCGCGCGCTACGAGGACGTCGTCGCCGACGACCTGGGCGCGAAGATCTCGGGCTGGACCGTGATGATCCGCCGCCGCGACGCGTCCCAGGACGGCTGGTTCTGGGGCGGCGCGAGTCCGGGCAAGCCGCCGGACGACAGCGATCCGTTCCCATCCGAGAACGGCTTCGGCCTGAGCTGCCTGCGCTGCCACGCCAGCGCCGAGAAGGAGTCGACCTTCAGCACGCTCGCCAACATCGCCGGCTTCGACGGCGAACCGCTGCGCTTCCGGGTCGACAACTCGTGGCGCGACGTGGCGGCCCAGGAGAAACCCTGGAACGATCCGCACCTGTTCGACTACGACGACGAGACCCACGCCCAGACCACGTCGCCGAAGCTCAACGAAGTCTTCGCCCGGACCTTCCCGTCCATCGCTCCGACCGCGCCGAAGGACGTGCAGCACTTCCCCGGGCAGGCCCACGACACCGTCGTGGCGACGCACGGTGAGCTCGCGCCGTTCATGAGCTCGGACCAGTGCATGATGTGCCACGCGGGCCTGTCGGCACCCCCGGGACCGGAGATGTTCCTGGTCACGGGCCCGACCGACCCCAAGACCTACATCACGCCCGGCTTCAACGTGTCGCCCTACGGCGAGTGGCGCCGCTCGCCCATGGGGCTGGCAGGTCGCGACCCGATCTTCTTCTCCCAGCTCGAGACCGAGCTGGCCATCCTGGCCAAGGAGTTCGCCGACGACCCGGAGGAGCGCGACGCGCTCTCGTCGAACCTGGTGGACACCTGCCTGAGCTGCCACGGCGTCATGGGCCAGCGGCAGCACAAGCTCGACGCGGGGCCGGACGCCCTGTTCCACACCGACTGGGTCTTCGAGCTGCCCGACGACGCCGACGAGCGTCGCTGGGGCGCCCTGGCCCGGGACGGCATCAGTTGCCTGACGTGCCACCGCAGCCGCCCGATCACACCGCCGCCCGGTTCGGACCAGCCG
Source organism: Planctomycetota bacterium (assembly GCA_029259695.1). Lineage (GTDB taxonomy): Bacteria > Planctomycetota > B15-G4 > B15-G4 > B15-G4 > OFTM49. The sequence goes on along the minus strand of JAJDEQ010000223.1, from coordinate 36,895 downwards.
CCGATCCAGTACTTCCTCGAGAACGGGACCACCGGCCGCTTCCGCATCGGCCCGCCGGACGAGATCTACGGTCCGTTCGAGGACATCGTCACCCATCCGATGAAAGCCGCGCTCGGCATCGAGCCCAAGGCCGACGCGTACATCAAGTCGTCCCAGATGTGCGGGAGCTGCCACACGATCAACCTGCCCAACGTCGACAAGCCCACCGCCGCCGGCAGCGACCGGGTGCTCGACCGCATCGAGACCAACCCGGTGTTCAAGCCGTACTTCCACTCGATCGAGCAGGCCACCTATCTCGAGTGGCTCAACAGCAGCTACGAGAACGAGTTCAACCCCGACAACCCCGAAGCGCGCTCGTGCCAGGACTGTCACATGCCGCGCGGCTACTCGGACATCCCGACCAGCACGAACATCCCCCAGATCCAGACGCGCATCGCCTCGATCCAGGACGACAGCTACCCGCAAGCCGAGCACAGTGCCCCCGCGGAGGACCTGCACGTGCGCTTCCGCAGCGAGGGCTACGCGCGGCACGAACTGCTCGGTCTCAACGTCTTCCTGCTGGAGATGTTCCGCCAGTTCCCGGACGTGCTGGGCGTCAGCCCTGCGGACTACATGACCTCGTCGGTCAGCGACCAGCAACACGCCATCGACAACATCACTCGCCACTTCCCCCAGCGCACGGCGACGCTCGAACTGTCACCGCCGCGCATCGTCGAGGGCGCGGACGGCGAGCAGCGCCTCGTCACCGACGTGACGGTCACCAACCTCGCCGGCCACCGTCTGCCCAGCGGCGTGAGCTTCCGGCGCCTGTTCCTCGAGTTCAAGGTCTACGAGATCTGGGCCGCCGAGCCGATCTTCATCTCCGGCGCGACCAACGCGGCCGGCGTGATCGTCGACGCCCAGGGCGAGCCGCTGCCCACCGAGTTCTTCGAGGGCGGCAGCTTCCAACCGCACCACGCCGTGATCAGCTCCGACACCCAGGTGCAGATCTACGAGGAGCTGATCCACGACGCCGCGGGCCGCTTCACCACCAGCTTCATCCACCGCGACACGGAGGTGAAGGACAACCGCCTGCTGCCCAAGGGCTGGAAGCCGGACGGCCAGGACCCCGACGTCACGCCGCAGATCGCCGAGTTCATCCAGGCCACCTGGCCCGGCGAGCACGCGCGCGAAGACCCCGCGTACGCCGACGGCAGCGGGACCGACGTCGTGCGTTACGAGATCCCCTGGCCGGGCGACGTCAACCCCCGCGAAGCGCGGGTCGAGGCCACGCTCTACTCCCAAGCAACGCCCCCGTACTACCTGGCGCAACGCTTCGCACTCGCGCCCGACGGCCCGGCCACGCGCCGCCTGCACGCCCTGGCGAGCCACCTCGACCTCGACGGCACGCCCATGCGCGACTGGAAACTGCACGTCACCTCCGCGACCCGCATGGTCGAGGAGGACTGACGGACGCCGCCGCCTCGTGCGGGGTTGGATGGTCTTCAGGACTGGATGGTGGTCAGGGTTGGACGTGGGTCAGGGGGCATCCGCGGGTCAGGGCAGGACGGTTCAGAGCCTGAGCCCGACGGCGAGTCGTGCGGAGACCCCGGCCTCGACGAAGATCGTTGCGTCAGCCGAAGCAGGTCGTGAACAAACAGGCCTTCCTCACCGGGACCCCGACGAAGACACCGATCCCCGCGAGGAGAGCCGCCACGCCGGCACCCGGCGACCCGGCAGGACTCGCCGACCTCCGCTCTCCGTTGCACCCCCTTGCGCCGCCGGGAAGACGCGGCGGCGACCACCCGTCGAAGCCGGCACGGGAGCAGGGCGCCGCGCAATCAAGCGCCGCCCGACCGCGCACCCACAATCCAGGACCATCCACCTCTCGGGGAAGCCCCATGCGTCCATCGATCTTGCCGCTGCTCTGCACCGCGCTGCTGTTCGTCGCGGCCAACATCCCACCCGCGCCGGGAACAACAGACGATCACGGCATCGGCGTCGCGCTCGCAGGCAACGAGTACACGCTGCACTTCGATCACGTGACCGGCGAACGTCTGGAGGACCTGCTCCTGCTGGCCCAGGAGCTGCTCGACATGCCGGTCAAATACAACCCCGCCGAAGTCTCCGACGTACGCATTCGGATCGTGGGACCCGCCGTGGTGTCCGAGGCCGAGCTGCGCGGATTCATCGAGACCGTGCTCTACATGTACGACTTCCTGCTGCTCGAGGAGAGCTACGGGCAGCGTCGCCTGCTGCAAGCCGTCAGGGTGGGCATCCCGACGCGCGGGCCCGGCGCCAGGATCGTGGCGCACGCAACCGTCGTCCCGCTCGAGGAACTGCCGAACTGGGAGGGCCGACGCGCGATGATCTCGGTCACGTTGCCGCTGAAGCACATCGATGCACGGGAGACCATGGCGGCCTTCTCGACCATGGTGGACCAGCAGGTGACCCAGGTACGCCATGTGGCTTCAGCGAACCTGCTCACCTTCACCGGGCCGGCGCAGGTCGTGATCAGCGTCGTGCGGCACGCCCAGTCGTTCGACGTCGCGAACGAATCCGCGGGAATCGGCAGGATCGCTCAACTCGAGGAGCGCCTCGACGCACTCGAGCGACTGCTCGCCGAGGACATCCTGGAACGCGACGACCGCTAGCAGTTCGTGGCGAACGTCCGCCGTCGGCTCAGCCGGTTCCAGCCCCGGAACCCGGCCGCCACTCGGACCTCCCGTCCGGAGAGTCCGTCGTATCCAACCGCTGTCAGGTGCGCCGAGTGAACCGGTGACAGCGTCGCCGATTCACCACGCGTCGACAGCCCGCCGTGACGGCTCGGCACTTCAGGACTTCAGGCGAGCGCGTCGCCGTCGAGGAACTCCACCGCCCCGGTCTGCACGTCGTACATGCCCCCGGCAAGGCCGACGTCGCCGTCGGCGATCAGCGCGCTCAGCACGGGACTCCGCTCGCGAATCGCCGCCAGGGTGAGGTGCACGTTGTTGAGCGCGACGGCTCCCACGAAACGATCGGACGCGGCCGACGGTTCCCCCGCCCGGCCTTGCTGCCGCGTGAGCTCGATCGCCGGGGTGATCCGTTCCAACAATGCGGTAAGATGTCCGAGTTGCACTTCGCCGCACGCTCCCTGGACCGCGCCGCAGCCCAGGTGACCCAGCACCAGCACCAGCTTCGCGCCGGCGAACCTGCACGCGAACTCGAGGCTGCCGAGCACGTCATCGTTGGCCACGTTGCCGGCGACGCGCACGCTGAAGATGTCACCCAGACCCTGATCGAAGATCAGCTCGGGCGCCACCCGTGAGTCGATGCAGCCGAGCACGACCGCGAACGGCCACTGCCCGCTGCGCGTCTCGGCCACCTGGCGCAGCAGGTCGCGCTCGGTACCGCGGTTGGTGCGGAAGCGCGCGTTGCCCTCGCGCAACCGTTGCAGCGCCCGGGCGGGCGTCATGGCGGCCTGGGAGTCCTTGTCCTCGGCGTGCATCGGGCGTTTCCTGTCGTGCGCGAGACGGGGTGCCTGGGTAGCACCCCATCCTCCGCTCCCGACCGGGTGACGTTCCAGGAACTCTTCGGCGTTCGCCTCGCCGGCCTGACTCAGGGCGTGGTGGCGGAGACGGCGTTACTGCCCGCCAGCCCGAACGGCCCCGCGGGACCCTGGATCCAGACGTGCACGAAGAACTCGAAACCCGGCGGGACACCGGCGGGGAACGGGCCGGCCGCCGTCCACTGACCGAGGGGGCCCGTCGGCAGCAGCAGCAGGAGATCGGGCGACGGCACCAGACGTCCCCCCGCGAAGGGGAGTTGGGCCTCCCTGAAGCCGATGAAGAGGCCCGAGAGCGCGTTCTCCAGCGCGTTGGCGAGCGCCAGTTCGGTGGTCGAGCCCGCCAGCAGATCGCCGTCCCCGGTCAGGCACGGTTTGCCGTGGGTCCCCGCGAGTTCCGCACCCAGGTGGCGCCACGCACCGCGCTCATGACAGACCCAGCGCGCCGCCGCTACTCGCATACGTGTTGTCCTCGAAGTGGCAGCGCTCGATGACGGCGTTCATGCGTGTCGAGATGAGTAGGCCGCTGCGCGTGTTGCCCACGAAGACGCTGTCCAGCACCGTGGTCGTGCTCTCGCTGCCGCCGTCGTTGTTGAACAGCACGCCCCCGCCGCCCTGGTTGTCCTCGAACGTGCAGCGGTCGATGACGATCGAGTTGCCGCGGGCGTCGCAGTGCAGGCCTCCACCGATGCCGGCGAGATTCGCGCTCACGGTGCAGCGACTGAGCGTCAGCGAGCTGGCCGTCATGAGCACTCCACCGCCGCGCGTGCCGTTGGTGACGAAGGCCCCGGCATCCGCGTTGCCGCCCGTGATGGTGAGCCCGTCGAGCAGCGTCCCGGGCCCCGCCGACTCGAGCGTGACCACGTGGTACGCGTTGGTGGACGGTTCGCCCACGGTGCCGAAGTCGCCGCTCAGGGTCGTCGTGTGCAACGCGGGATCCGCCTGTGCCACCGACAGCTCACCCCCGGCGAAGCCGCCCCGGAGCTCCACGTCGCTCGGCACGAGGAAGGTGGCGAAGCGGTGCTCGGCACCACCGACGAGCACGCTGGGGAAGTAGGTCCCCGCGGCGATCCAGACCTGGGTGCCGGCGGTCGCCACGTCGAGCCCCGCCTGCAGATCGTCGAACGCGTCGACCCAGTTGGAGCCGTCGTCCGCACCGGTCGCATCCGCGTCCACGTAGACCACCTGCGCCTGCGTCGTCGTGAGCAGCAAGACGAGGATCAGCGCACTCGGGATCACCTTGGACATCGCTCTCTCCTCAGCGGATGCCGTCATCGTAAGGCGGCGGCGGGACTCGGGGGTGTCCGATACCACGGGCCGGCGAGCCGACGGAGCGCGTCCGATGGGCAGCGTGAGCCGTTCGGGGGTGCGAAGCCGAGCCCGTGGACCTGTAGAATCCCCGGCAATGGCGTCTGCGACCACCTACCCGGATGACGAGGGAGCGCAAGACGCCGCGGGGAACGGTGCCTCCGAGCAGCCTGCCGGCGCCGACACACCGCCGCCCGACGCACCGCCGCCCGACGCACCGCCGCCCGGCGCACCGCCGCCCGCTGCACCGCCGCCTGACACGCCCCCGACCGGCGCCTTCCGCAAGCGCGCCCTGCTCGTCTCGGCGCTGCTGGCCTACACCTGGGTGCTGGTCGGGACCTACACGCTGTACGTGAACAACCCGGTGGAGTACCGGCTGGGGTTCCGCACCGTGCTGCCGCACCTGTCGGTGGTGGCGGCGGGACTCGCGGCGACGCTCACGCTGGTTGCCTGGCTGCTGCCGCGTGTGCTGAGGGCCCGGCTGGTGACGTTGCTCTTCTCGCTGGCACTCGTGAGCTGGTGCCAGGCGACGTTCCTGCTCGGACAGTACGGCCTGGTGCACGGCGGGCGTCTCGAGTTCGAGGCCAACGCCTGGCGCCGCCCGCAGGAAGCGGTCCTGTGGATCGGGGCGCTGCTCCTGGCGCAGGCACTGCACGCACGCATCGCGCCGCGTCTGGTGTACCTCTCGCTCGTGTTCCTCGTGGTGCAGACGCTCCCGCTGCCGTTCATCGGCAAGGCGACGGCGGAGCTCGAGGGGCCGTACGGGCAGGAGATGCCCTTCGAGCCGGATCCCGAGCTGTCCTCGCTGTCGAGGACGTCCAACGTGATCGTGATCGTGAGCGACACGATCACGATCGACACCTTCCGCGCGCTGCTGGACGAGGATCCCGAACGCTACGAGTCGGCCTTCGACGGGTTCACGCTCTTCACCGACACGCTCGGCGCCTACCCGACGACGCGCTACGCCCTGCCGGTGATGCTCGGCGCGCCGCCCTACCGCAACCAGGAACCCGAGCTGGTCTACGAGCGCCGCGCGCTGCGCGAGGAGACCATCACCGGCCCGCTGCTGGAGGCCGGCTACGCGGTGGACTGGCTCGCGCTGCAACCGGTCTACTGTCAGTACGGCGCGTCGTCGAGCTGCTTCGCGCTGCCCATGCCCTACGCGTCGGGCGAGGTCTACCGGCGTCAGATGGCGGCACTGCTGCTCGACGTCTCGCTCTTCCGGCACGCGCCACACGACCTCAAGCAACAGATCTACAACGACGGACGCTGGCGTGTGCTCGACGCCGTCGCGCGCGACGAGCGGCCGCTGTCCTTCGCCGGTGCCTCGGCCGCCTTCTGGCGCACCCTGCTGGACGGCATGCGGGTCGACCGTGAACAACCGTGCCTCAAGATCCTGCACGTGGGCGGCGGGCACGCCCCCGCCGAACTGACCGCTGACTGCTCACTGCTGCCGGGCCACGCGCCCTACACGCAGGAGACCTACGTGGAACAGGTGCGCTGCAGCCTCGGCCAGACGGTCGACTTCATGCAGCGTCTGCGCGATCTGGGCGTGTACGACGACGCGCTGATCGTGTTCGCGTCGGACCACGGCGCGATCTTCCCCAGCTCGGACGCCGTCCACGCGGACGGGCGTGGCTCCACCACCGTGCCGGCGCCCGCCGGCGACGGGAGCGCGGGGAGTCCGGGCAGCGCGCCCCTGTTGGACGACAAGAGCCTGTCCCTGGCACGCCCCGTCCTGGCGGTGAAGTGGCCCGGTTCGGCTCCGGGCCTGCGGCGCTCCGCGGCGCCGGCGTCGCTCTACGACATCGGCCCGACCATCGCGGCGTCCACCGGCCTGCCGGCGCCCAGCGGGAGCGCCCTGCCCGGGCGCGACCTGGCGCGACTGGACGAGAACGAAGCGCGCACGCGGCACTACGGCGTGTACGTCCTGGGCTCACGCTCGGACGACTACCTCGAACGCATCGAGCGCTATCGCGTCGACGGTCCGATCCTGTCCCCCGACGCATGGACCCGGGCCGGCGTGCTGTTCCCGCCCGGCACGCGACTCGCCCATCGCAGCCTCGACCTGGGCACGCGCACCGCCCGCAAACACCTCTCCTATCACGGCTGGGGCGCCGACGGCCCGCGCCCCGACGGGACCACGCTGGTGCGTTCGGTCGGCCCGCGCTCCACCATCTACCTCTCGCTCCCGCGCAACACGCCGATCCAGCTCGTCGCACGGGTGCGCGCCCACCCGCGCAACGTGCCCCAGGCGATCGACATCGAGGTCGACGGCACGCCCGTCGGCGTGTGGACCATCGAGAGCGGACGCTACGAGGTGCACACCGTGGTCGTGCCGCCCGAAGCCGTGCGCAAACAGATCAGCGAGGTGACGCTCGCCGGGCGCAAGTGGTTCCGCCCGGCGAACACGCAGGGCGCCAACTACTTCGAGCTGGACTGGGTCCGCGTCGAGACACCCTGAGGCCCCTCCCGCGTCGTCCACCACGCCCGCGCCCGGTCCTCGCCCCAGGGTGCCGCCGCGCTCACCTGCTCGAGCCGGGCGATCACCGCCCGCGCGCTCTGCGGTCGCTGATCCGGGTCCTTCGCGAGCAGTTCGAGCACGAGCTGGTCGAGTGCGTCGGGGATCGGCCCGCTCGTGCGGGACGACGGGCACGGTGCGGGCCGGCTGACCACGCACTCGAACAGCGCGGCGCCGTGCACACCCGGGAACAGCCTCTCGCCCGTGAGCAGCTCGAAGGCGGTGACGCCCAGCGCGTACAGGTCGGAACGGGCATCGGCCGGCGCACCGCTCGACAGCAGCTCCGGCGCGAGGTAGCGCGGCGTCCCGGCCAGGAGCCCCGGCGCGGTCAACGTCTTGCCGGACGAACCCGCGACCTCCTTGACCAGGCCGAAGTCGAGCACCTTGACCACGTCGTGCAGGCCGCCCCGCCGACACAACATGACGTTGGCCGGCTTGACGTCGCGATGCACCAGGCCGCGTTCGTGCGCCTCGGCCAGCGACTCGCACACCTGCCGCAGCACGTGCGCGACGCGCGCCGACGGCAGCGGGCCGTCGGTCTTGACCAGGCTCGCCAGCGAGATGCCGTCGAGGTACTCCATCACGTAGTAGAAGACGCCGTCGTCGGTACGGCCGTAGTCGTACACCTGGATCGTGTTCGGGTTGTCGAGCTCGGCAGTCAGCTGCACCTCGCGCTCGAAGCGCGCCAGGTTCGCGGCGGAGACGACCTCGCGGCGCAGCAGCTTGAGCGCCACCGGACGATGCAGCAGGCGGTGGTGCGCCTCGTACACGACACCCATGCCGCCCTCGCCGATGAGCCGCACGAGCTGGTATTGACCCAGCTTGCGCATCGAGCGCCGCAGCCGGCCGATGACCAGGGCCGTCAGCACCAGCCCCGCCAGGCTCACGCCCAGCACGACGAAGAGCCCGCCGAACGCGGTCTGGACCGGATCGATCACGCGGTAGGCCTCGGCCTTGGTCACCTCGGTGGCGACGCCGATGTCGTACTCCGGCAGCCAACGCCAGGCGCCCAGCACCTCGTCACCACGGCAGCCCACGTAGCCCTCCGTGTCGACACCGTCGAGCTGCCGCGTGGCCTGCTCCGCCATCCGGGTCGGTTGCCCCCCCGGGCCCACCACGCTGACCCGCAACATGGATCCTTCCGAGTTCGCTTCGAGACCCTGCAGCGCGGCGATCTCGTCCTCGAAGCGACTGTGGGAGAGCATCAACCCGTCGGCATCGAAGGCGTACGTGTCACCGCTCTCACCGAGGCGGGCCACCGACAGGATGCGCGTGAAGTCCCGGTCGGGCGCGAAGAGGAACACCAGCGCGGCCACGATGCGCTCGTCGTCGGCACGGACCGGCGCCATGACCGCCATCACCCGGTCCTCGTCCCAGCGCGTCGGGATGGTGACCATGAGTCCGAGCCGGTAGGGCATCCTGATCAGCGACTCGCCCTCGAACACCGGCGCGATCATGGCGACGCCTTCGGGGCTCAGCAGCATGCCGACGGCTTCCTCCTGCCCGGGAGGCAGCGAGCTGGCCAGCAGCCGGCCGGTGACGCTCACGAGGCCGAACGAACGCAGGCCGCGCGCCTCGAGCACCGGGCCCAGTTCGCGGCGCAGGGCCTGGAGTTCGGGAGCCGCACGCAACGCAGCGACCAGCTCCTGCTCGGTGGCGTCCGCGGCGCCGGCGACGAAGGCATCCAACGCGCGCGCGTGCAAACGGACGTCGCTGTCTCCGGCCCACCAGCCCGCGATCTCGATCTCGCTCGCCACCCAGCGCTGGAGCGCCTCGATGTCGGCGGCGAGGACGGTCGTGAGCGACTCGGCCAGCACGTCGCGCAGGGACGCCGTCGCCTGGCCCCGGGTCCACACGCCCGCCAGTCCGAGCAGGGCCAGCAGGATCATGCCGCCCACGACGACCGGGAAGCGGCTTCCCAGCAGCCGCTTCAGGGGCAGCCGGCCCGTCGTGCCCGTGCCGGGTGTGGGGACGGTCGGCGCCGCGGCATCCGGCTCGCGCGGTTCACCCGGCGCGCGTCGCGTCGCGGGCGGCTCCAGGATGGTGTCACTCAGGTCGTGGGCGAGCAGCGCCTGCACATCGTGGCGCAGCTCCTCGTCGTCTCCGCACTCCGCGTCGATGCGCGCCTGCCGCGCGGCGCCGTCCAGTTCCCGTGCCGCGAGGAAGACGGCCTTCGCGCGAGCGTGCCGCTCGGCTGTCACGCACCGCCGTCCGGCTCGAACTCCTTGCGCAGCCACGCCTTGACCGCAGTCCATTCGGCTTCGACCGTGCGCTTCGACACACCCAGCACCTCGGCCACCTCCGCGACCGACATGCCGGCGAAGAAGCGCAGCTCCACGATGCGCGCCTGCCGCGGATCGAGACCGGCCAGCTTGGTCAGGGCGTCGTCCACTGCCAACAGGTCCTCGTCCCGGTCGGTCGACAGCGCCAGGCCCTCGTCGAGCGCGATGCGCTGCCGATCACCTCCGCGCTTGAGACGCTTGCGACCGCGCGCGTGATCCACGAGCACGCGGCGCATGGCCTGGGCACCCACCGCCAGGAAGTGTGTGCGCCCCTGCCAGTGCACACGCGACTGGTCGACGAGCTTCAAGTAGGCCTCGTGCACGAGCGCCGTGGGCTGCAACGTGTGGTCGCGGTTCTCCCGGTTCAGGTAGCGCTGGGCCTGGGCGTGCAACTCGTCGTACACGAGCGGGAGCAGGTCCGCGACCTGGGACGGATCGCCCTGCTCGACCTGGCGCAGGACCTGGGTGATCTGGGCTGACGGTTCCACGGGCGGGTCTTCTCCGGAGCAGTGCGGCTGGGCTGACGCGGTGAAGCGTAGCCCGAGCCGGGAATTCTGACGGATGGGCTGCGGATGGGCCAGCCCTGCGTCGCGTTGGGAGATGAGTCGAAGCCGGCCCCGCTTCGATTGCTCTTTGAGAAACGATCCCCAAGACCCCGAGCAGGCACGAGGTGCTGTCGGAGCCCCCCGAATCCGGCACGCACACCGCTCCTTACCCCCCTTCTCCTCCTGCGGTTCCCGCCGGCGTCCGCCGTCTTTCCCGGCGACGTCGAGTGTGCGCGCCCTCTCAGGTCCTGGACCCCAGCTCGTTTCCCTGGCGAGCGGATCGTCTTCTCCGTAGAGGCCGCCGGCACATGCCGGCGGCCTCTGCGTTTTACTCGCAGCTCCGCAGCTCCGTGTTCCTCGAAGCTCTGTGGCCTCCCCGGTGCTTGCCGCCGGCGGTCTCCCCAACCCGTCTCCGGCGCGCACGACATGAGCGCGATCCGGACCGGAACCCGTCTCGAACTGCGGATCGGCACCCGATCCGTCGCGTAGGGGCGTGGTACGCAAGGAGACCCAGCATGACCCACCAAGACTTCGCGACGACGATCCACGCCCTCAAGCTGGCCAGCCACGAGACGCCTCCGCCGGCTCCGCTCACTCCCAGCCGGAGCCTCGCGTCGCTCGCCGCACGCGAGCGGGTGGAAGACCTGATCACCCCGTACCTCGAGCGCCTGTACGAAGAGCTGGGAGACGAACTCCCCAGCCTGAGCGAACACCACCGCATGTACGACGGGCACTGGATCGTGGGCATCCACGCCGAGATGCCGCGCCGCGGTCGCCACAAGGGCACCGCCTGCACGCGACTGGAGTTCGCCATCGACATCACCGACTCCGGCACGCGCGCTGTGCTCACCTGCTACGCCACGGTCACCGATGCCGAGCTGCCCACGCTGTTCATGCAGGCAGAGCTGGACGCCAACGGAGTGCGTGCACTCGAGGCGACCGTCGAAGAGGCCTGTCTGGCCTTCGCCCAGGCGGCCATCGCCGCCACCCGCGACGCAACCTGAGCGGCCGCGACCGCCCCCACCCACGACCACGACCACGACCACGACCACGACCACGACCGGAGGGTCGCCACCACCGCCCCCCGGACCCCTGGACGAACCGACAGCGCGCCGGCCGCATCCCACGGCCGGCGCGCTGTCTCGTTCGATCGGGGCTTCGAGCCACCGTGACGCCGACAGGTTCCAGGCCTGATCCGTCAGGCGGCGCCGTCGCGCACCTGCGCGCAGATGCGGTCGAGGGCCTGGCGCTCCAGGCGCCTGACAAGCTCGTGGGTACGCCGCCGCTCGGCGATGATGTCCCCCAGGCTGCGGGCCCCGGCCCCGGCGACGTCGAAGCGCAGGCCCAGCAACTCGCGATCCCGGGGATCGAGCATGCCGAACACACCGAGCAGCGCGCCGACCTCGCCGGCCGCGGCGCGCGAGCCCGGCGATCGACGACGATTCTCACCCGACGGCGCCCGGGAGGACGGGACCTCGGGGACCAGGCCCGGATCCCCGTCGACCTGCGGTGGCGCGGGAACCTGCGTCCACTGGAGCATGCGCTCGATCAGGTGAGCGGGGATGGGCTGCTGGTCGGGCCCCTCGCCATGCGGCGGCTCGCAGGCCCGCTCGAGCGCGCGACTCACCCACCAACAGGCGTAGGTCGTGAAGCGGCAGCGCGCGTCGGGGTCGAACTTCAACGCGGCGTGCAACAGACCGACGTTGCCCTCCGCGATCAGGTTCATCAGGGGCCGCCCGGAACGCAGACGACGCTTGGCCAGACTGACGACGAAGGGCAGCTTGCCCGCCACGAGCTGGCCGAAGGCAGCCCGCGAGCCCCGCACGACCTGACGAGCGAGGGCTCGTTCGGTGCAGGCGGAGTGAGGGCGCTGGGCTTCGACCTGGCGGAGATAGACGGAGAGGAACGACGGGGAGGTGCTGGGCGGGGGCATGGACGAGCTTCGGGGACGGCAGGACATGGGGCGCAACACGCCCCGTCGCCGCGGATGCAGCGGGGGCGGTGCGGGCGGGGCGCGGTGAACGGCTCCCTACGCGACAGCCGTCGCGCGCGTCCGCAGTCCGGGAGGGCCCCCGCGATCAGCGCGGCGGGGGCGGACTCCCCACCCGCGGCAGGTGGACCTCCGCCAGCATGCAGCGCGCGCTGCCGCCACCGAACTCCTCGATCGTGGGGATCTCGAGCACCAACGGTTCGGCGTGGGCGGCGAGTTGCCGCAGCGTCGCCCCCTCGAGGGCATCGTGGGCGCTGCGCGACATGACTAGGCGCGGTCGCCCCTCCTGATCGCGGACTTCGAGCAGGTTGCCGGCGAAGCGGTGCATCTGCGCCGACGTGATCTCGATCACCTCGCGCCCCGTGGCGCGGATGCTCATCAGCACGCGCGCGCGATCCCCGGCACCGACGATGGCCTCGGCGCAGACCAAACCGAAGTCGGTGCCCAGCGAGAGCATCACGTTGGTGTGGTAGATCGCCTGGCCATCGCGGTCGACGGCGCGGAACACCACCGGCTGCAGCGTCAGGCGCTGACAGTACTCGCGCAACAGGCCTTCGCTCGTGCGCGGCGAGAGGCACGCGTAGGCGCCTCCCTCGGCACGGTCGAGCACCAGGCTGCCGGTGCCCTCCAGGAACAGGGATCGATCGCAGGCTCCCGTGAAGTCGACCACGTCTCCCACCCGGAAACCGTGCTCGCGCTCCAGCAACGTCAACACGTCCCGACGGACTTCGGTGCGCCGGGTGACGTGCAGCATCGGGTAGAGCACGACCGTCCCGTCCGCGTGGAACGAGATCCAGTTGTTGACGAAGACGGCGTCGGGCTTGGCCGGAGCGCCGACATCCTGCAACACCACGACCTCGATCCCAGCCGCCTCCAAGGCGCTCACCGCTGCGTCGAACTCCTGGATCGCCCGTCGGGCGAGCGCCGGCCCCGCGTTCGCTGCCCGAGCCGCTTGCGCGCCCTTCTCGGGCCTCGCGACGGCGAACGAGTTCGTCGTGCTGGTGTCGGTGTTGAAGCCGAAGGTGCGCGGGCGCAGCATCAGCACCGCGTGCGCTGACTGGGCCGACCGGGGCGCCGTGACCCGGGGTGCTGCCTTTCCGATCACGCCCATGTCGTCCACCCCCCCTGCGTCGTTCCCAGTGACCGTCGGATCAGAGTCCTCCCGACGTCACCGTCAGCGCGTTGCTCAGCGCCCATCCCGCCGGCCCATCGACGTCCTGGACCGCGAACTGCCACCAGGTCTCGATGCCGGGGAAACCGGCGGGCCAGGTGAACGGGAACGAGAGCTCGCCCGTGCCCGACAACGGCAGGCCGGCCACCAGCAGATCCGGGTCGGGGACCAGCGTGCCGCCCTTGAACGGCGCGCCCAGGAACGACACGCCGAACACGAGCCAGGCGCTGCTCGACGGTCGACTGTCGGCGAGCGACACGCTGCTCGTGCCGTCCGGGCACAGGCTGTCGGACAAGCTCAGCGCCGGCACCATGCCGCCGAAGCCCGCCAGGCCCTGTCCCAGGTCGATGATCGGGTGCACGTCGAAGGCCCAGGCCGCGCCGGAGCCATCCACGTTGCCCGTGTCGTGTCCGTCCGCACCGCCGACCACCAACTCGCCGGACACGGCCACGCTGATGCCGAAGCCGTCGAAGAAGTCGATCTCCGCGGGCACCGGGTCCACGTCCTCGAACCAGGTTCCGTTGCGACGGTGGAAGACCGCGATGTCACCCGAGCCGGCGAACGGAGCCAGCGCCGACGAACCGGCCACGAGCACGTCACCGTCGAGATCGAGCGAACGCCCGAAGTTGATGTTGTTGCCCACGATCTCGGCGAAGACCTTCTGCTCTTCGACCCAGTTGCCGGCTCCGTCGTCACGGTAGATGTACACGGCCCCGTTGTTGTTCGCCGTGACCGCGGTGCCGGGGAAGAGCTCCTCGGTGTGCGTGGCGGACACGGCGAGGGTGTCACCCGACAAAGCGCACCGGACGGCAAACAGGTCGTCGAGCTGCTCGTCGCTGGCGGAGACGCTGTCCTCCAGAGTCCAGCCGCCGGGCCCGTCGCGGTACACGTGCACCACGCCCAGTCCCTGGCTGGCGCCGAAGGCGCTGCCCCGGCCCGACGCACCGATCGCCAGCACGTCGCCGCTCACGGCGACCGCCGAGCCGAAGTGATCGGTCACCCCGGCCAGCGGATTGGGGATCAGTTGTTCGAAGGCCCAACCGCCGGGCCCGCGGCGATGGACCCGGGCCTCGCCCGCTTCGCCCAGTTCGGACGGCGAGCCGGACACGAGCACCTCGCCGTCGGTCGCGATCACCCCCGGCGGGGCGATCACCAGGGAGCCGCTGGGGTTCCAGGTGGAGCCGTCGAAGCTGAACTCGGTCAGGCCCGGACCGGCGCTCGTGAGCAGCCGGTCGCCGTTCAGGAACACGCCGAATCCGAAGCCGGGCCCCGTCGTGGCATCCGGCAGCAGGCGCTGCTCCGGCTGCAGGCTCGTCCCGTCGTGGCGGTAGACGTAGACCGCGCCGACGTTGAACTCACCCGGCTCGTCGTTGAACGGAGCGCCCACCGCGACCACGTCGCCGCTCGCGTCCAGCGACCACCCGAAGCGATCGGAGGGTTGGGGCTCTGCTCCCGGCCCGAAGGCGGAGGAGTCGAGCTTGCTCAGTTCGCACTGTGCTGCGATCGCCGAGGACAGAGCAACGATCAACACCGTGACCAGCACCAACCGCGCGCCCATGACCTACCCCCCGGGACCCGTTGCCCGCGGTCACGACCCCCTGGTCGCCCGCCCGGATCCACTCGCCGCATCATCGATCACGATCGCGGAACGGACAAGCCATCCGCTGCGCGAACGTCGCCGAATCACCACACGAGCACGCTCGGGTGGCCCGGATCATCCGCCCATCGCCGGAGCAGCGGCCGCAACAGCGTCCGCCGACGCCCATCAGAACTCCCGCGTCTCGGAGACCCAGGCGTAGTACTCGTCGGTCACCGCGAACGGCAGTCGCTCCGCCGAGTGCGTGCGGTAGCGCAACAGGAAGATCTGCTCCAGGTAGTAGGCGACGCCCTTCCAGAAGCCCACGGTGCCCACGTCGAAGACCACGTGCGCCGTCTCGTGCAACACGAGACCGCCGACGTGGATCGTATGCATCCAGTCACACCCGTCGTCCCGGAACATCGAGTTCGCGTAGAGCGGGTCGCCGTCACCCTTCCGGCCGATGACGAAACCCCACGAGCGCTCCTGGGCATCGGGCCCGAAGGGGATCGACATGGGCAGCACGTGCACGCCGATCGGGTACACCGCATCCTCGGTCACGAAGCGCATGCCGTCACCGGCGAGTTGGAAACGCCCCGCCGGCAGTGTCTGGCTGAAGTCCGAGGCGAGGAAGTCGTTGGCGGAGTCGATGCCCCGTTTCCAACGCACAAGGGCCGTGACGGCCTCCGGGTCCTCCGCACCCAATGCGTGCAGGGCGTCGGGAGTGAGCTCCGTCGACGCGCAGCCGACCGAGCCTGCGCACAGGAACAGCCAGCCGACGACGGCCCACGATCGATGCGCGCACACGCTCCGTTTGCCCATGGGCACCGAGCATAGGTGAGCGCAAGATCGCCGCCGTGCGGCCGATCGATGTCGCCCGGACCTCGCGGGACGGCGTAGACTGGGCTCATCTTCGCAACAGGAACCAAGGAGGGACGAAGATGATCAAGCGCGCGCTGATCGCCATCGCACTGTTCAGCCTCACCGCTCGTGTGCTCGCCGACGTGATCGTGGTCGACCCCGCGGGTGTCGGTGAGCCGGCCCTGGAGGCGGCCATCGCCGCGGCCGCCGACGGCGACATCCTGCTGTTGCAGCCCGGTGACTACCTGACCGACGCCGACGGCGTGGTGATCGACGGCAAGGGCCTGGTGTTGATCGCCGACGGCGGCGGCACCCGGCCAGTGCTCGACTTCGTCGGGGTGCAGAACGTGCCCGCCGGCAGCACGGTGGTGATCCGCGGGGTCGAGCTGCGCGCCTCGGGCTTCTTCCCCTTCACGTCGTCGGCCGCGCTGCGCGTCCTCGACTGCGACGGCGCGGTCTGGGTGGAGGACTCGGTGCTCGTCGGGCCCCCCAGTGCAGGCACCCTCGGCGGTGCCCCGGGCCTGTTCGTCTACAACTCCGCCAACGTGACCATCGCGCACTCGACCATGCTCGGCGGCGAGCCCGAGACCGCGGCCAACTGCACCATGGTCTTCGGACTCGCCGACAACGCCGGGGGAGACGGCGCCGTCGTGCGCGACAGTCAGGTCAGCCTGCACGGGTGCATGCTGCTGGGCCACGACGGGGGCGACCCGTTGCGCGGCCTGTGCGTCGGTCACTACGCGGACGGCGGCTCCGGCATCCAGATCGAGGGCTCGTCCATGGTGCTCCTCGCCGGCTCGACCCTCGCGGGAGGCGTGGAGGGCTTCAACGCACTCAGCAGCACCGGCGGTGACGCCGTGCGGATCACCGGCGTCGCGGGCCTGACGGGCATCGGCACCGCATGGCTGGTGGACAACATCCTGAGCCCTGGCCCGTCGTTCATCGGCGGTCCGCCGACGGGCGAGGAGATCGACGCCACCCCCGACTCGATCGTGGCCGACTTCGCCACGATCACCGCGCGCGACATGGCCATCAGCGCGCCCCTGCGAGAAGGCGAAATCGGCACGCTCACCTTCACCGGCAAGCAGGCCGACCTGGTGGGCTACTTCTGGTCGTTCACGTCCGACTTCCTGCCCTTCGCGGGCAAGGCCGGCGTGTTCGCCATGGGCTCACCGTTCCAGGGCGCCTTCGTCGTGGGCAACAACCCCGCCGCGGACGGCGTGTGGAACCTCCCCTTCATCGCGCCCGTGCTGCCGCCCGGATTCGACGGCCTCTCGTTCCTGCTCCAGATGGCAGCGCAAGACGTCGACGACAGCAGCATCGTGATCGGCGGCGTGACCAGCTTCGTACTGCTCGACGCCTGAGGCCAGTCGGCCGGGCGACCTCAGTCGGCCGGGGGGAAAGCCTTGGCGACCAGGTTGCTCACCTTGCAGTCGTCGAGGTCGATCGCCTGCAGGTACTGCGTCGTCCCGGCGTACTCCAACGGCAACGGGTCCGAGAACCAGGCACCGTTGTGGAACGTGCTCAGCACCACCACGAGCACGTCGGGGTCGTCCATCGAGTCGAGCGCGCTGCTGAGGCCGGGGCAGCCCGGGATGTCCGTCGTGGCGAGCGTTGCGCCGATCGCCAACAACACCGGCGCCCCCGCGCCCGTGCCCGCCACAGTGATGAAGTTCACCTCGCCCGCGATGCCCGGGGCGGGCGACGACAGGAACAGGCCCGTCGCCTCCTCGGCGCCCATGTCGACCGTGCCGTCGATGAGGCGTGCGTGACCGTCGATGTCCGTGGCGTCGAGCTCCACGAGGAGCGCCGGATCGCCGGCGTTCACGCACGGCGAGAAGACGCTCAGGTGGACGTCGTCCTCGGGCCAGTCGACGAACTGCGGGTCCCCATCGATGTTGCCGGTGCCGGGGAAGCCTCCGCCGATCAGTGAGTAGCTCACCGAAGGCGGGTCACCCTGCTCGAAGCCCTCGAGCGTGACCAGGTTCAGCTCCCGGCCGTTGGCGTCGCGGTTGCCCCAGATGATCGAGTTGTCGATGACCGTCCCGGGGCTGTCGAAGAACAACACCGCACCGCCGAACGACTGCAGCCCGGCACCCCAGTTCTGGGTCACGCTGCAGTTGCGGATGCGAGCGAGCGAGGCGGTGACCGTGATCGCCGAGCCGGCGGAGAACACACCGCGGGCGCGATTCTCGGAGACGATCGTGTTCTCGATGCGCGGCGCGCCACCCACGATGAACAGCCCCCCACCCCAGGTGGCCTGGTTGTCGCGCACGATGCAGTGGCTGATGGTGGGGCTGGCGATCACGATGCTGATGCCGCCACCGCCGAAGCCGCTGCCCGCGTCGCTGAAGAAGCCGCCGGTCAGCGTGAACCCGATCAGGCGTGCACCGGGTCCCTCGCCGTTCTCGAAGGTCACCACGCGTCCGTTGCCCTGGGCATCGAGCGTCGTGTGCGCCGGTCCGTTCAGGCTCTGCACGGTGACGTCCTTGCCGCCGTAGTTCAGCCCCTCGCCGGCCGGCACCGGCCAGACACCGTCGCCGACGAGGATCGTGTCGCCCTCCGCCACGCCGTCGACGGCGGACTGCACGTCGGCAAAGTCCCCCGGGACCGTCCACACCGTCCCGGCCCGAGCGAGGGCGCTGCTCAACACGGTCACCAGGCACGCCGCGACGAGTTGGCGCTTGCGCATGATCCCTCCTCTGCGGGCTGGTCGAGGTCCAGCCGAGCTCCCCGCGACCGAGTCTAGCACTGGGTCCAGATCCGGGAGCCGCCGGGCCGGCGGCCGGCCATCGTCTCGCCCCTTGACGATGTGGCCCTGTCGCGGTGAGCTGCGGGTCATGGCGCACATCCTGCTCGTGGAAGACGCGGTCCCCCAGGCTCGGGCGTTGACCCGTGAACTCGTCCGGGCAGGTCACGACGTGGAGCACGCCGCCGATGGCGCAAGCGCCTTGCGTCTGTTCGGTCGGCGCGCACCCGACCTGGTGCTGCTGGACTGGATGCTGCCGGACGCCGATGGCATCGACGTGCTGGCCCGGCTGCGTCGCGCCTGTTCCGCGCCGGTGCTGATGCTCACCGCGCGCCATGCCGTCGACGATCGGGTGACCGCGCTGCGTGCCGGCGCCGACGACTACGTGCCCAAGCCCTTCGACGTGCGCGAACTGCTGGCACGGGTGGACGCCCTGCTGCGCCGCCGCCGACACGTGGAAGCCGAGTGCGCCGCGCGCGGCATCGGCGACACCGGGGTCTGCGACGGCGAACTCACCCTCGATCCGGACGGGCACGTCGCGTCCGCCGCCGGGCGTGCGCTCGCGCTGGCGCCCAAGGAGTTCGCCCTGCTGCACCTGCTCTTGCGGCACCCGGGGCGGACGTTCTCACGCCGCTACCTGCTCGACGTGATCTGGACCGAGTGCGAGGACGCGTCGGCGCGCAGTGTCGACAACGTCGTGCTGCGCGTGCGCCGTCAGCTCGCGAGTTGCCGTGATCAGCTCGAGACGGTCTGGGGCGTGGGCTACCGTTGGCGTCCGTCGTGCTGATCGACGCGAGGCCCTGGACCCGTCCGGCTCCCATCGGCCCGCCGTCCGCCCTGCACGCCACCCTCGAAGCGGCCGGCGTGTTGCTCGTGCTGTGGGCCCCGCTCGCCGCGACGGCCCACGCGCTGCACCCCGCCGTGATCGGACAGGGACTGCTGTTCGTCGGCCCCGTCGCGGCGGCGTGGCTGACGTGGCGTGCGCGCACGGCGAGCTGGCGTCCGCACGCCGCCGCTGCGCTGGCCCTCGCGGTCTTCGCCGGCACGACCGGAGCTGCACTCTTCGAGGGCGACGTCGTGACGCGCTGGAATCCGCGCCAGCTCTCCCTCGCGCTGCCGCTGGGCCTCGTCACGCTGCTGGCGGCTGCGGCAACACGCCTGGCCCTTGCCCTCTGGCAGCGCTGGTCGCGCGCTCGTCGACAACGCCTGGTGTGGGCCCTGACGCACGGTCAGCTCGCGGCCATCGGCGTCGTGTGCGTGCTGCTGTTGGTGCGCCACGGCATCCGCTTGAGTGATCACGTCGCCGTGCGCAGCATCGCGACGGAGGGCCTGGCGCAGGTGGTCGGCTGGTGCGTGCTCGTGCTGCTGCCCACCGCGATCCTCGGCGCCCTGCTCGCGCTGATCGGTCTCGCCACCGTGCTGCCGCTGGCTGTGATCGTCTCGCACCTGGCCCTGCGGGCGGCCGCCCCCGGGCGGACGGCGCGGCTGGCCCACGACGTGCGCACCCCCTTGCTCGCGGTGCGCAGCGCACTCGCTTCGGCTCGTTGCGCGACCTCTCGTTCCACCGACGCCGACGACGGCGTGCTGCTCTCGGGCGCGCTGCTGGGTACCGTCGAGCGCCAGCTCGGGCGGGCCGAAGCCCTGCTCGGGGAGCTGGACGCTCCGGACGTTCGGCAGACCCCCGCGGCACGCGCCCTCCCGCTCGACGCTCGTGCCGACGGGGCGTCCGGACGCCCGGCGGAGAGCTTCGACGCCGTCGGCACCACGCACGCCGTCGTGCGCGACCTGCGCGCGCTGGCCTGGCGGCGAGATCGCGTGGAGCTGTCGTACGCGGCACCCTCAGGCCCCATCCGATTGGCCGGCCAGGCACTGTGGTTGGAACGCGCCTTGAGCAACGTGATCGACAACGGGTCCCGTCACGCCGGGCCCGGGGGCCTGGTCCGGGTGACGCTGCACGTCGACCAGCGGGTGCTGCGCATCGACGTGGACGACACCGGGCCGGGGCTGGGACCGGCACGCGCTGCCCAGGCCCTGCGCGCCGGGGTGCGCGGTCCGTCGGGTGGCCGCTCGGGCCTCGGGCTGGCCATCGTGCGCGAATCCCTGGGGCAACTGGCCGGACGCCTGCGCGTCGGTGCCGCGCCGGGGGGCGGATGTCGGGTCGGCTTCACCATCGAGCGCCCACGCCACGGCGCTTGATCCGCACCGACGCCACGCCTTCGCGACAATCCTGCGACAACCCCATGCGACAGTGTGGCCATCGCCTCCAGGAGACATG
Organism: Planctomycetota bacterium; assembly: GCA_029259695.1. Lineage (GTDB taxonomy): Bacteria > Planctomycetota > B15-G4 > B15-G4 > B15-G4 > OFTM49. Next base: position 16,094 of record JAJDEQ010000223.1, on the reverse strand, counting down.
CGATGCGCCTCGTCACCCCCCTGCTGATCGTCCTCGCAGCGGCCACGCCCCGGGCCGCCGCGGCTCCGCCGCCCTGCCAGGAAGCCCTCGACGACCCGTGGTTCGAGCACGCCGTCGTGCTGCGCAGCATCGACCCGCAGGACACCGACTTCAGCGACCTGGCGCCTCTGGCCCGGGCCCTGAAGGGTGTCCAGGTGCTGCAGTTGGGCGAAGCCAGCCACGGCGACGGCGCCACCTTCATGGCCCGCCGCCGCCTGCTGCGCTTCCTCAACGCCGAGGCCGACTTCGACGTACTGGCCTGGGAGTCGGGGCTGTGGGACGTCACGCAGCTCGAACGCGAACTGCAGCGTGAAGGCTCGGTGCGGAACGTCGCCGCCGAACGCATCGCGCGCCCCTGGCTGAGCAGCGAACTCGCCCTGGGGGTCTTCGAGGACGCGCGCCGAACCCACGACGGCGACCACCCGTGGGAGATGACCGGCTTCGATTGTCAGTCCGGGAGCCTGCGCGACATGAACGCGCTGGGCGAACGCCTGGCCGACCTGCTCGACGGTGTGGGCGCCCCGTTCGAACCCGAGGACGAGGAGCGCGCGCGCAACCTCTCGTCGTTGCTCATGTCGCTCCAGATGGTCGACGCCGATGGCCGCAAGGGGCTGCTGGCCCAGGCCGAACGCATGCACGCACACGTCGTCGAAGCCCGGGCGGCGCTCGCCGGCGAGATCGGCGAACGCGAGACCGATCTCCTGGCCCGCTCCCTGTGGAGCCTGGGCCGCTTCCTGGCGCTCTACGATCACATCTTCGACCAGGGCGGCATCAACACCGTGGCGGACAATCGCATCCGCGACGAAGCCATGGGCGCCAACCTCGTATGGCTGGCGCGCGAGCGCTTCGCCGGCCGGCGCATCGCCACCTGGGTGGCCACGTTCCACGCGGCCCGCGCCCTGCCCGAACTGGAACCGTACGACGGCATGCCGGACTACACCGGCGCGGTCACCATGGGCGATGTGGTCCACGCGGAACTCGGGGACAGCGCCTACACGCTCGCCTTCTGCACCTACTCGGGTCGCGTCGGCACGATGTCGGGCACGACGGACATCGAGCCTGCCGAGACGGGCAGCATCGAGGAGCGCCTGCACCGCCTCGGCCACCCGTATGTCTTCGTGGACCTGCGCTCGCTGCCCGCGGATCACCCGCTGCGCGAGCCCCAACTGGGACGTCCGATGGGCCACGGGACGCTGCGCGCGCGCTGGCCGCAGCACGTCGACGGCCTGTTCTTCATCGACGAGATGTACCCGGGCTACGAACCGGATGGCGACACCCGCTGAAGGCGCCGACCTGCGCGCCGCGACGGGCGGACCGCTGGGCCTACAGCCCGTCGTCGACGAGCGTGTAGACCGTGGCACTGCTGATGCGCAGGGCCAGCGTGTCGGGGTCCTTCATGAAAGCCTGCATGAAGGCGTACTGGCCGCCGATCCCGGGGGGCAGGGCGGGCCCGGTGATGGGCACCGTCCAGTCGCCGTCGGGGCCGGGGTGCGGACCGAGGATGATCGGCCCGGCGAGCGGCGTCCCCATCACGAACGCGCCGGCGCGCAACGGTTGGGGCAACCAGCCCGTGTCGAACGACCAGAAGATGCCGATCAGGTCGCCCTGCTTGCCGGTCATCGTGAGTGACGCGGCCTGGTTCTCGACCACCGGCGCGCTCACCCACAGCCCGCGCGCGGTCTCGCCGAGGTAGTCGAGGACCGCTCCGGGCGGCGCCGAGACGCTGCCGGCGAGCACGTTGTCCACCAGCCAGGCGGACGAGTCCTTGTCCAGCACGCGCAACGCGTGGCCGCTCGACGCCTGGCCACCGCCCAATTGGAAACCGCCCGGCCCGCCCGTGAGCGTGTTGCCGGAGAGCACGACGTGGGTGGCCGGCGCCGCTCCGAAGTCAGGACCGACGCGCACGGCGTCGCCACCGCCGCCCGCCGCGCACAAGAGGTCGTTGGACGAACCACCGGCCCCGCCGACGAGCGTCGTCGCATGGACGCTGACCTGCGAAGCAACGGTGTGCAGCGCGGGTGAGCCCACATCCGGGATGCAGAACAGCGTGGATTCACCATCCAGGCCGTGCAGTTCCGCGCGCGAGACGGAGACCATCGCGGCGGTGTCCACCAGGAGAGCGGCGCCCCCCTTCGAGCCCGTGTCCGGGACGAGGCAGTCCTCGATCAGCACGCCTCCGTCGCAGTCGCGGATCTCGATGGCGGTGAAGCCGGGCGGGCCGAAAGGCGGCGCCCCACCGGGCGCGAACTCGAGCCCCTGCAACACGGCGTTGCTGCCGGCGGGCAGGTTGCGCACGACCACGCCCGCGATGCCCGGTCGCGTGGCGCCGCGTCCGACGAGGGCCAGCCCCTTCCCGTCGACCACGAGCACGTCGGCCGCCGAGTCCCCATGGGAGCCGGGGTCGAAGAGCAGGATGTCTCCGTCCGCCGCGCCGTCGATCACGAGCTGGATGTCGGCGCTCGACATGGCCGCCGTGATCACGAAGGCGTCGGCAGCCAGCGCCCTGCTCGCGAGCAACAGGACGCTGACCAGGGTCACGAACGTGGATCGACTCGACATGACTTCACTCCCAGGCTCACTCGCCGACGTCGCCGGACCCGTCGCGGCGACGGCGCGGACGACGCACGTCATCCTAGAGGACAAGGCGCCGCTCGGGGGCGTTGTCTCACCGGTTGGCTCACCGAGCCAGGCTGATACGATCGCGCCATGGACCTGCAGATGAACGACGAGATCGCCGTGCTGCGCATGCAGGGCGGCAAGGCCAACGCCCTGCGCCCGGAGTTCCTGGAGCGCCTGAGCGGACTGCTCGACGCGTTCGACGACAGCCCCGCCCGAGCGGGCGTGCTCACCGGCTACGACAAGTTCTTCAGCGCCGGACTCGACCTGGTGACCTTGAGCGCCCTCGACCGCGACGGCATGGGCGACTTCATGCGTCTGTTCTCGCGCGTGATGAGCCGCCTGTACAACTGCCCGCGCCCCGTCGTCGCCGCCCTGAACGGGCACGCGGTGGCCGGCGGCTGCGTGCTCGCACTCGTGGCGGACTGGCGCGCCGCCGCGGACGGCAAGCTGAAGATCGGCCTCAACGAGACGCAGCTCGGCGTCGGTCTGCCCACGGCCGCGGCGGTCCCGCTGGTCACGCGACTCACGCCGCGCAGCGCGGCCATCGTCGCCCTCGAGGGTGGGCTGCACGACCCGGCGCGCGCCCTGGACCTGGGTCTTGTGGACGAGGTCGTGCCTCCCGCACACGTGCTCGATCGCGCCCTCGACAAGGCCCGGGAATTCGCGGCCGTTCCGCCCCTGGCCTTCGCCCAGACCAAGGGCATGCTGCGGCAGCCGGGCCGGACCGCGCTGGCGAACGACACGAGCATCGACGGCTGGCTCGACACCTGGTTCTCGGACGCCGCCCGCACGCGCATCGACGCCGTCGTGGCGCAGCTCCGCGCCCGGGCCTGACCGGGGCCGCTCCCGTGGGCTCGCCGCTCGACGGCCGCTCCGGGGTGCGCGCCGGCCCGGCGCGTCCTCAACCGCCGCGCAGTTCCTCCAACTCCTCCAACGTGCGCGGCCAGTCGTCCTTCATGAGCTGGGACAGCACGCGATCGGCCAGCACACGCCCGCCCGTCTGGCACGCGACGCAGTAGTTGCACTCGTTCTCGGCGTAGATGATGCGCTGCACCGGCGCACCGCAGTCGGGACAAGGCTGGCCGTAGCGGCCGTGCACGGCCATGCCCTCCCGGAACGCGGTGACCTTCTCCGGCAGTTCGCCGACCACCTCAGCGCGCACCCGCTCGGTCCATTCGGTGAGCGTGCTGACGACCGCCGCTCGCAGGCGTTCGGTCTGCTCCTCGGACAACTTGTCGGTCTGCTTGAACGGCGACAAGCGGGCGCGGTGCAGGACCTCGTCCGAGTACGCGTTGCCGATGCCGCTGAACAGACGCGGGTCGGTGAGCGCCCGCTTGAGGGTGTGGTTCTCGCGGGTCAGGGCCGCGGCGAACTGCTCGGGCGTGGCCTCGAGCACTTCCAGACCGCCGCGGGCGAACGGTTGCAGGGCAGCCTCCCCGCGCACCACGTGCAGCGAGGCGCGCTTCTTGTTGCCGGCTTCGGTCAGCACGAGCGTGCCGTGCGGGAAGTCGAACGCGGCCAGCCCCATCTTCCCCGGCAGCCCGGCGCCGACCTGGCGCCAACGGAAGCGCCCCGCGATCATCAGGTGGAACACGAGGAACAGGTCGTGCTCGAGTTCGAGCACGATGCGCTTGCCCATGCGCCGCGCGCCGAGCACGCGCTTGCCGTCCAGCTCCGACAGCGGCGGCTCCACCGAGCGCAGCAGGAACGGACTCTTGAGACGCACGCCCTGGAGGGGCTGGTCGCGGAGGAGCGCGGCGAGGCGCTCGACGTACACGGAGACGTCGGGGAGTTCGGGCACGGGCGCGACCAGCCTACCTCGCCGGACGGCCGAAGGGGCGGGCGGGCCGCACGCCCAGGCGCTTCACGCAGCCTGCCACCGGAGCCCGGCGCCCCCAATCACCAGAGCGGGATCGGCACGTCTTGCGGAGCGTGCGCAGCTTGCGGGCTGTGCGCATCGCCCGGCTGCACCAGCACACGCACCGACTCCGACGACCGTCCGCCGTCCCAGCTCAGCGTCGCCTCCCAGGCCCCCGGGTGCAGTCGCCAGTTCTTGTCGCCGTACGGACGGGGGACGGCGAAGGCGCCGCCGTAGACCGCCGGGTTCCCCTCGACCGCATCGAAGCGCAGGATCGGTGCCTCGCCGCCGGGCCTCACTCTGGAGACGCGCGGGCCGTCGCTGCGCAGACTCACGGTCCGCACGGGCAGCAGCTTCACGCACAGCACGCCGCCGTTCACGCCGTCGCACGACGCGTAGCCGTAGTTGCCATGGTCGTCGTAGGCCACGGCGTTGCAGAGCATGCCCCACGGCACCCGGAAGTGGGCCACCCCGTTGTCGTCCGTCTCGTTGCGGAAGGCCAGATCCGGAAACGGCTGATCGCCCACGCCGCGCATGTCGACCGTCGCCCGGGGCACCGGGCGATCGTGTTCGTCGACCACCTCGACACGGAAGTCCGTGCTGTGGAAGTCCAGGTTCACACCGGCCGCAGCGTGGGCGTTACCCAGGGTCACCGGACGTACGTCGAGTTCGGGGACGCGCGGGACGAGGGTCCCCGGTGCGTAGCTGTTCGACTCGGCGAAGACGAAGTAGTCCCCCGGAGGCAGACCGCGAATCACCGTGCGCCCGCTGGAGAGACGCGGCAACGAGACGAGTGCTCCCCAGAGCCACGCGCGCCCGCGCTTGCGCACGGTCACCCGGGCCTCGCTGTAGTCCTCCGGCACCGAGAGGTAGACGTGGAGTTCGGTGCGCGGCAACACCACGTCGTAGACCGGCACGCCCGGGACGATCTCGATCTCGGCCACGTCGACGCGCCGGGCGAAGCCCTCCTTGTCGATCTCCACGATCGCGCGACCGGCCCAGGTGGTCGTCCCCCGGAACTCCTTCTCGCGGGTGAGGTGGATGGTGCCCTTGTCGCCGCTGGCCGGACGGATCCGCGCCACCGAGATCCCGGTCGCGTCGCCATCGAAGCGCAACTGGATCGGACCGGCGGGGATCCGCGTCCATGCGGGCGCACGAGAAGCACGAGCAAGCGACCTGGCCGGGGAGGGTTCCGTCGCCGGGCTCACGACACCGTGGGTGACGACTGGTCGCGGAGCCGGCGCCGGCGGCAGGGCGCGCACCGGCGCCGTGCCGTCGGTGACCAGGGCCTCGGATCCGATCGCCCCGTCGGTCTCCGCACGCGGCGAGAGCACCCAGGCCGCAAGACCGATGGACACGCCGGCGAGGGCGGCCGCGACGGGCCAGAGGTAGCGCCGATTGCGAGGAGTGTGGCCGCGCCCGATCATCGCCCTGCCGCCCGTCCCGACCCGGAGTTCCGCAGCCGCCGCGCCGGTCGTGGCAGCTGCGAGGGCCATGGTACGGCCGAGGCCCGGCGAGCGTGGGACCTGCGGCGGGCGACGGGTGGCACCGCGCGCCGACCCCGGCGAGTCAGGGCGTGGCCCGCAGGTAGAGCGGGTCGCGACGCAGCACTTCGAGGCGTCGTTCGGGGTCGGGATCATCACCGCGCGGCGTCCGACCGCGATAGGCCGCCGTCAGCATCTCACCGGAGAAGCCGCAGTACACCCGGCCGTCGCGGCCCACTTTCGAGCGGGTGATGCGGTTGCGGCCGAACACGCGGCGCCCGGTCTTCCAGTGGAACTCGATCGTCTCACCGGCCAGGGGACGGTCGTCGTTGCCCATCACGCGGCCCCACTCGCCCGTGTGCGGACGCATGCTGAACTCGTCCAGGGACGCCTCGCTGTGCAGCGGGATGATCGAGTGCCACGCGTCGGCGAACCCGGCCGCCGATGCGAACACGGTCACCGGGCGGCCGGCGGGCGCGCGCAATTCGAAGCTGACCGCGTCCAGCGGGCGCACTTCGGCGAGCGCCGTGCTCGCGGTGGACAGCTCGATGCCGGGAACCGGCTGACCATCCAGGTCGCGCACCACGATGCGCCCGGTGACCCATCCGCTGTGGATCAGCTGGGGGGCGCGCGACGCGCTGTCCGTGGCCAGCGAGGACACTCCTTCGACAGCGGGCAGCTCGAGACCCAGATGCGCGGGGTCGTGCGCATCGTCGGCGGGAGCCAGCACCGTCACGGCGCTCTCGTCCGCGGCATCCGCGCTGGTCTCGCGCAGCAACCACGTGGCCACGAAGACGAGGGTCGCGATCAGCGTCAACGCGAGCGCGCCCTCGGCCACGCGCCGGCGTCGTAGTTTCGAGTGCGCCTTCGAGTCTCTCGTCATGACGTCATCCCACTGCGCCAACCTATCGCGGCGCGGCGTGTTCGTCAGCGCCCCGGGAGGCGCGTCATCGAGACGTCACGCGGGCGCGGCGAAGGCCCTCACGCCCCGGCGCCCTCACGCCCGGCGCGACGGGCCCGCACCCAGTCCTCGGCCTCCTGCACCGGAAACCCGATGTCCACGGCCGTCCAGCGCCCGACCAGCTCCGGACCACGGCCGCGGAAGAAGCCCCGTTTGGGCCCGACGAACGTCAGCGTCGCGTGCGCTGCAACCGCGACACCTCCGTCCGGTTGCGCGGCGCTGCTGCCCAGCACCTCGCCGCTGTCCGCCGAGAGACCGCTGGGGACGTCGACGGCCAGCACCCGGGCCGGCGACGCGCGCACGGCCTCGACCGCGGCACGGGCGGCGCCCTCGATCGGTCGCACGAGCCCCACACCGAACAACCCGTCGATCACCAGCACGCCGGCGGCGAGCGGCGGCAGCACGTCGCCGGCGAGCGGACGCACGATCTCGCCCGGCAACTCGGGTGACAGGTGCTCGGCGGCCACGAGCGCGTCACCGCCGTTGTTGCCGGGGCCCACCAGGAACACGATGCGCTCCACGGGCCGGCCCTCGTCGGCCGCCGCGCCCAGCATGCGGCGCGCGGCCTGGGCCACACGCAAGCCGGCCACGGCCATGAGCTGCGGGATCGTGAAGCCACGCTCCTCGGTGAGCCAGCGGTCCATGGCCTGGGACTCCTCGGCCGTCCATTCGATCACGCTCATGGCGATGGCTGCTCCCGCGAAGGCACGCATCGGGGCTGCTGCGGTCGGTCGCCGCGGTGAGCCGGTCACGAGTTGCAACCCGCCGGGCCCCGGACATGAGAGCGTGGCTCCCGGGACCGGGCCGGATCAACCGGGTGCTGCTTTGCACCGGGACGCCGGAACGGGTATCGATGAGCCCATGAGCCCGCTCCGACACGTCCCCGCCCGGGGCAGCGCCCCGATCCGGCTGCTCGCGGCCACCCTCGCCCTGGCCGCGCTCGCGACGAGCTGCGGCAGCGAACCGCCGCTGGCCTTCAGCCCGCGCCCGGTCAAGGTCAAGCACGACGGCTTCGAGGTGCTCGACGCCGTGCTGCTCGACCCCGACCACGACGGCGACATGGACATCGTGGCCGTCACGTCGGAGGGCCTGCGCTACCTCAAGTTCGATCGCACCTGGTGGGACGAGCGGACGCTCGGCACCAAGCTCGAACAAGTCGCGCCGGGCGAACGGTTGGATCTGGACGGCATGGACCTGCTGCTGCAACGGGGCCCGGAGACGGTGCGACTCGTCTACAGCGGCATCGGCAGCTGGAGCGAGGCGGCCCCCGACGAGACGCAGACCACGTCCCTGCCCGATCCCCAGTCAGCGCTCGCCGCGCAGGCGGACTTCGACGGCGACGGCCGCACGGACACCGCGCGCCTCGATGGGCGCCGCGTGCTCGTCTCCCTGCGCGCTCCCGACGGCAGCCTGCACGACGCCACGAGCGAGGTGCGCGCCGACGGCCTGACCCTGCAGGGCCCGGGGCGCCGCCTGTGGGCCGCCGACCTGGAAGGGGACGGCGACGTGGACCTGCTGCTGGTGGGCGGGCGCATCGCCGTGCTGCTCAACAACGGCGGGCACTTCGAGCACATCGCCACGGAACAGGCGCGGGCCGACACCTCGAACGAGGCGCCGCGCGCCGACGACACGGCCGCGACCCCGTGGTTCTCCGACGCCACCGCCGCAGCCGGACTCGCCTGGACCCACCGGGAAGGCGAAGAGCAGTGGGACATCCGCCCCACCATGGGTCCCGGCGCAGCCTGGGGTGACGTGGACGGCGACGGGGACGAAGACCTGCTCGTGGCCGGGGGCGCCGACCAGAGCAGCCGGCTGTTCCTCAACGACGGCAGCGGCGCGTTCCACGATGCCAGCGACGCCTGGGGGCTGACCGGCACGACGCGCGCCGGCATGGGCGTGTCCTTCGCCGATTGGGACGACGACGGCGACCCGGATCTCTACCTGTCCTGTCGCGGCCCCAACGTGATGTGGCGCAACGACGGGGACCGCTTCACCGACGTCACCGCCGACGCGGGCACGGGCGACGCCCGTTGGGGCGCCGGCATCGCCTGGCTCGACTTCGATCGCGACGGGGACATCGATCTGTTCGTGACCAACTACCTGGAGTTCGACCCCGCGCTGATCCCCGCCGACGGCGAGGTCCCCAGCCTGGTGCGCGAGGACCCCATCGCCATGTTGCCGTACGTGTTCCCGGGCCAGGCCAATGTGCTCTACCGCAACGAGGGCGACGGCGCGTTCCGCGACGTGACCGCGACGGCGGGGCTGGGCGACGCCCGCGGCAAGAGCCTGGGCGCGATCACGTTCGACCACGACGACGACGGCTGGCCCGACCTGTACGTGGCCAACGACACGACGCCCAACACGCTCTGGCGCAACCGCGGCGACGGCAGCTTCGAGGAGATCGCCCTGTTCGTCGGCCTGGACGATCCCCGGGGCGGCATGGGCCTGGCCTTCGACGACCTGGACGCGGACGACGACGAGGACCTGTTCGTCACCTACTGGCAGGTCGAACCCAACGGGCTGTACCGCAACAACCGCGTGCACCTGCCCACCGAGCGCCGTTTCGTGCCGCGCTTCGAGGACGTGAGCGTGCGCGCCGGCGTGGCCCAAGCGTCGGTGGGCGTCGTCTCCTGGGGCTGCGCGCTGGCCGACCTGGACAACGACCGTGACACCGATCTGTTCGTGGCCAACGGGTACACGAGCCCCGACTACGAGACGACCATGACCTGCGTCGGACAGCTCGATCACCTGTTCGAGAACGTCACCTCGCCCAGTGTGCCGCAGAGCCATCGCGACGTCCCGGCATTCCGGCTGCTGCCGGCGGCCGAAGCGGGCGTCGCCTTCGAGCAGGCCTGGGCCTCCCGCGGTGTCGCCGCAGCCGATGCCGACCGGGACGGCGACCTGGACCTCGTCGTGACGTCGAACAACGGACCGCTCGTCTACCTGCGCAACGAGCGCGGCGGGCGCGCGCTGCGCGTCGTGCCGGAGGGCCGGGCGCCCGGGTGCCCGCGCGACGCCCTCGGAGCGGTGGTGCGGCTGGAACTCGACGACGGCAGCACACGTCGCGCCACCGTGCGCAACGGCAGCAGCTACCTCTCCGGGCACGCACGGGGCGTGCGCTTCGGGCTGGGCGCGGCGAACGCGCAGCGGGTCACCGTCACCTGGCCCGACCAGACGACCTCCGCCCACGACGTGCCGCCCCGCGGGGTCGTGCACGTGAGCCAACCGTCCTCCTGATCACCCGGGACCGAGCCGTGTGCCGAGGGGAAGGGGCCGCGGGGGCCGTGTGCCGAGGGGGGGCCGCCGGGGCCATGTGCCGCGAAGGTGCCGCGACGGCTGCGGACCGCCACGGCCCCGGGATGAATCCGGTCACGCACCGGGGCCCGTGACGCTCCCCCGATTTGCCCACCGGCCCCTATGATGGCCTGAGCACCCCCCCTCGGAGGACTCGCCCATGGCGCTCGCCACGCTGACCCTGTTGCTCGCGCTCCCGTTCGGACAGGTCCAGTTGGCCGAGGGTCAGGTCGGCGTGATCACGTCGGCCGGGATGTACCTGGTGGACGAAGGCCCGCCGGCGGACACCTTTCCGCTGCTGACGGCAGCCGACTTCGGCCACGCCGAGTTGCAGGCCCCGTCGATCACCCACATCACGGGCACCGACAGCTTCATCGTGACGACCCGCAACGGCTTCGACACCGGCGGCCTGTGGCGTGTCGACGCGGGCAACATCCTCGCCCCGACGGTGACCGACCTCACCCCGGCGATCAGCCTGTCACCGCTCCCCGACCTGACGGACGGCGACTACCTGCGCGGCCTCGACCAGCTGTACCTCACCGACCAGGCGGGTGGGCGCATCCTCGTGCTGCCCGACCCGGCCAACGCGTCCGGGGCCGACCTGGCCGAGTGGGTCGACATGGACATCGAAGGACCGCGCTCGATCTCGGTGCACGCCACCGAGGTGCCGTTCGGGATCATCGTCGCCGGTCGCTTCGAGGTGCACCGCTACGACGCGGCGGGCAACAAGACGGTGCTGATCCCCCAGACGTCGGGCGTGTGGCACCAGGTCGAGGCCAACACGCGCACCGGCGAGTACTACGTTCTCAACGAGAACTCGAACGGCTTCGGCAAGCTCGCCAACGGGTTCCCCATCGCCACGCTGCTCAACTTCAACGCCTCGGGGTTCTGCTCGAGTCCGGTCCAGGAGCCCGTGGACATCGACTGGGATCCGTTCAAGCGCCGTCCCGTCGTGCTGGCCGCGGACGGCGTGCTGCCCTGCCTGTTCAGCGGCGCCGCGACCGGCCCCAATCACATCGTGCGCATGACCACCGCGCAGGGCGGTCCACCCAGCAACGTCCCGGTGCTGCTGACCCCGCCGGGGAACTCCGGGATCGCCGGCGAGAAGGGCGACCTGGCCCTGGTGCGCTCCAACGCCGGCGAGGTCGCGTTCTTCGGGAGCGGCGGCACCACCGGCGCCGGCGGGCACCCCATGCAGTTCAACGACTCGGGCGAGGGCGGCACGGCGCGCATCGGCGAGAACGTGATCTTCTCGGTGCAGTCGGCGCCGCCCAACGCCACGGCACTGCTCGTCCTGGGCGCGACCCTCCAAGATCTGTCGTTCCAGGGCCAGACCATCTACCCCGCGATCAGCATGATCCTCGAGACGGCATCCAACGCCGACGGTGAGGTGACCTTCGCGGCAGGCATCGCCAACGACCTGAGCCTGGTGGGGATCACCTTCTTCGCGCAGTGGTGGTTCCCGGACACGACCACCCCGGTGGCCGGCGACGTCGTGGGCACCCAGGGCGCCGTGTTCAACGTGGGCGAGAAGTAGCGCTCAGCGGCCCCCGGTGTAGCCCAACTGCTGGAGCTTCTTGCGCGCGCCGCCACCAGCGTTGGCCCCGGAGCCCTTCGTCTTCTTCGCAGGCGCCGGGTTGGACGCGTGCGGCTGCATGACCAGGTCCACCCGCTGGGTGCGTCCCTGGGGCACGAAGGCCGTCTTCGAGGCGCCGGTCCAGTGGCGGCGTGACACGCTGACCGTGTACTCGCCGGGTGGCAGGTCGTCCACGATCACACCGTCCGCCGAACGCACGCTCACCCGGCGGCTGATCGAGTAGTCGTTGTTCTTGCGCGACGACTTGACGCGCACCCGAGCGTCGATCACCGGCATGCCCTGGGGATCGGTCACGTGCACCTGCAGGTCCCCGGCGGTGGGCACCCGGCAGACCCACTCGAGCGCGGGCCCGGGCGTGACGCGCACGACGCGCTCGTCGAGCCACCCGTAGCTGCGCAACTTGAACGAGCCGCCCGTGCCGAGGTTGAGGCGCACCTCGCCGTTGCGGTCGGTGCGGCGCCTGCCGAGCGCCGACTTGCCCTGCAACGGCCGACCGTCGACACCCACCGGGACGGCGTCGACGCGCAGTCCCTCGATCGGCAGGCCGCGCCCGTCCTCCACCTGCACCACCAGCACCGCCGCGGGCGAGAGCAGCACGTCCGCCGTGGGCGGCGCCAGCGATCCGTTGAAGTCGAGGATCGGTCCGTCGGCCGTGATGTAGTCCCGGGCCGAGAAGCGCACCATGTAGCGACCGGCAGCGGGCAGCGGCACGCGGAAGGCCCCCGGCACCCCGGGCACGGAACGCGCGCGGTAACCGCGCATCGACTTGTACTTGCCCGCCGCCGCGTCGAGGACCGAGTACAGCGTGCCGGAGAAGCCGTTCACCACCAGGCCGCTGGCGGCGTCCACGACGCGCCCTTCCCAGGTGATGATCGGATCGAGGCTGATGTAGAGCTCCTCGTAACCGGCCACGGTCACCACGCGCTTGGACTTGAAGCCCTCGGCGCGCACGAACAACTGGTGCTCCTGATCGCGCTCCACGGGCGCCACGCGGAACCGGCCCTGTTCGTCGGAGTAGGCCCGCGGGCCGCGGTTGGACGTCACCAGTGCGGCGGAGATCGGCTGGCCGTAGGGGTCGGCGACGATGCCCGCGAGTTCGAGCGCGAGGCCGAAGTCGATCAGGACCTCCTCGGCGGGTGGCTCCTCGATCAGGTCCAGCGTGGTCGTGAGGCTCGTCCGCGCTCCGTGCCGTGCGGACACACGCACGCGTTGCGCCTTGGCGCCCGGCCCCGACAGGCGGTGGACGAGCGAAGCCGTGCCGTCGTCGCCCGTGACGACGACCGTCGTCTCGGCGCGCTCGGAGCGGGCCGCCACGGAGGCGCCGGGCACCGGCTGACCGTCCGCCTCCACCCGCACGATCGTGCGCAACGGTTCCACCAACTGCAGGATCGTCTCTTCGCCGTCCTTGGCGACCCGTTCGCGGGCATGCCGGGACAGCGCGGCCTCGTCGGCATCCTCGTCGCCGCCCTCGGTGGCCGCGAGGTACACCGCGCCGACGCCGTTCCAGGCCTCCATGGACAGGGCGAAACGACCCTCGTCGTCGCTCATGCCCTCGACCAGGACCGAGCCCACACCGGCGTCGTCCGCGGCGCTCGCCGTCACGTCCACTCCGGCCACGGGCTCACCCGTGTCCGCGTCCAGCACCTGACCGAGCCAGTTCGCCACGGGCCGCAGGGGCACCTCGATCTCGGCGTCCGCCGCCAGGTTGCGTTCGACGTACTTCTCGATCGTGTGCGGCACGTAGCCCGGCGCCTCGACCTCGAGGGAGAAGCCCACGGACGGACCGGGGCCCAGGCTGAAACTGCCGTCGTCGGCGGAGGTCGACTCGCGTTCCTCGGCGACGTAGTCGCGCCAGCCCGGCCCGCCCGACGAGAGCAACGCGTCGCCGCCCGCTCCGTCACCATCACCCGCGGGCGCTCCACCCGCCATCTCGAACACCGAGCGTTCCACCGCGAAGCGCAGGCTGGCGCCGGCAACCGGCTCGCCGGTGGTCTCGTCGAACACCCGGCCGAACAGTTCCCGGCCGGGTGGCAGTTCCGCGGTGACCGGTCCCAGGGAAGCGACGATGTCGCCCTCGGTGTAGACGCCGTGACCCGGCGCGTAGGCGGCGAGGATGATCTCGTCGTCGGGCACCGGGCCCATGCGGAAGGCGCCGTTGGCATCACCGCGCGCGAAGGCCGCCTGACCATCGACCATGGTCATCACGAACGCCTCGGCCACCGGTGCGCCCGTCTCCTGTTCGATCACATGGCCTTCGAGCACGAGGCCCTCGGTCAGACTCACGACGATGTCGTCGCCTTCGGTGACGGACTCCAGCCTGCGCATGGCCCAGTCGTCACCGCCGGCGAGGAGTTGCAGCGCACTGCCCGGGCGGGCGCGCAGACGGAAGCTGCCGTCGGTGGCCGAACGCGCCGAGTCCAGCACCTCCGATTCGCCGTCGCGCCGCTTGGGTAACCAGGGATCACGTTCGAGCAGCAGCGCCACCGGCTCGCCCTCCACCCCGCGACCCAGACCGTCGATCAATCGACCGACGACCGAACCCTCGGGCTCGGGCCACGACGATTCCGTCGCATCGGTATCGAGCGCGAGCGATGCCGCTTCGAGCTCCTCGACCGACGAAGACGCCACGGTGGGCAACGGCGCGGCACCTACGCCGCTCGGCGTATGCGACTCTGCGTCGAAGGGCGCAGCGGACTGGAAGCCCGACATCGACTCGCCATCGCCGGCGTCGGGCAGCAGTGCGAAGATCAAGACCGCCGTGACGACCAGGAACACGAGGAGCATGATCCGTGTCGACATCGCAACTCCAACGGGCATCCGGGTCGGCGTCACCGCACTGCGCGGGTCGAACCCTCGGGCTGGTCCTGATCCTACTCGCCGCGGCCATCGTGGTGACCATGCTGTCCGTGCTCACCACCGACGAGGAAGCGAGCGGCGACGCTGAGCTCGTCGACGCCACGGCCAGCAGCGAAGCAACCGGCGTCCCCACCATCGGTTCCGATGGTCCGCTGACCGAGGATCTGCCCACCCCCGCCGATGGTGCGGTGGAATCGGCGGCGCCCGCGCTCGCACAGGAGCAGGGCTGGGACCCGTTCCTGGCGGTCTACCCCGAGCACGAGATCGAGGGGCAGGTCGTGATGCAGGACGGCTCGCCCATGCCCGCCGGACTGTTCCTGGTCGCCACGTTGCGACAGCCCTACCCACGCATCATGAGTTTCTCCGACCTCAGCTCGCAGCGCGGGTTCCGCGACTGGCCGCCCGACCCGCTCGCGTTGGAGCTGAGCGAGCGCACCGCCGGTGGCGACGAGTCGGACGACGGCGAGCTCGACGCACCCGAGCCGCCCCGCGACTGGTTGCAGACCACGACGCGCACGGCCGTCCGCGCCGACGGCAGCTTCACCATGCGGCGCGTCCCGAAGAGCGGCGCGTACCTCGACGTCGAGAGCGACGCGTGCTACGTGCACCCGGTCGTCAAGCTGGACGGAGAGACGCGGCACATCAACGTGATGCTGCAGACCGGGGCGCGCATCGAGGGGCGGGTGGTGGATCACGACGGCGCGCCCATCGCCGGTGCGGGAGTGACGGCGGCGTCGCGCTTCGACCCCTACGCGGTCCTCGACCCCACCAGCTACATGGCGGAACTCGACGACACCAACGCCGGCCCCGCCGGGCGTTTCGTGATGGAGCGCGTGCCGCCGGACATCGCCGTGGAGGTGCGCGGGCGCGCCGAGGGCTTCTCGTCCGCGAAGGAGAGCGTCGGCCCGCTGCGCGCGGGCCAGCTCGGCACGGTCGAGATCGCGCTGCCGAGGGGTGGCTCGATCTCCGGCGTGGTCCTCGACGAGGACGGCGAGCCCGTGCCGTACGCCACCGTGCTCCTCGTGCCGGCCACGATCTCGATGTCCGACATCAGCATGGACGAGAGCGACTTCGAACGGCGGCACACGACCCTGGCCAGCGGCACCTTCGAGTTCGACTCGCTGCCCGCCAGGAGCTACCAACTGGTGCTCAGCGCGCAGGACTACCGGCTGAGCAAGTCCGAGACGATCGAGCTCGCCGTCGAACAGCACCTGACCGCGCTCGAGCTGCGCGCCGAACGGGGTCTGACGATCGAAGGCACCGTCGTCGACGAGACCGGCGCGCCCATCCCCTCCGTGTCGCTGCGCGGGCACACACCACCCTCGCTGCTCATGTGGGGCGGCAACCAGGACAGTCGCTACCGCCCCATCGCCCAGAGCGACGACG
>JAJDEQ010000222.1 GCA_029259695.1 Planctomycetota bacterium | reverse complement strand
CCGCGGACGCAGCGGACAGCAGGATGCCGTTGCTGTCGCTGCGCACGATCGTGTTGTTCACGATGCTCGGCGCGGAGCCCACGATCTGGAGGTTGTGCGGATCGCCGGCGCCGGAACGGGTGTTGTAGCTGAACAGGTTGTTGAAGATCCGCGCGGTCGACCCGCCCCCGATGTACATGCCGCTCCCGGACGAGCCGGCCTGGTTGGCCGTGATCGTGCAGCGGATGACCGTGGGGCTGGCACCCGAGACGAAGACACCGCCGCCCTGGGTGGCGCTACCGCCCGTGATCGTGACCGAGTCGAGCACGCTGTCGTGGGACTCGCCGCCGGCGAACACGACCACCGGCCCCGTGCCCGTGCCACGGATGACCGTGTGCGGCCCCGAGCCCACCACGCTGATCGCCTTGCCCAGGAAGTCGATGTCCCCGTCGTAGACACCTGCAGGCAACTCGATCACGTCGCCGGCGGTTGCCGCGTCGATGGCCGCCTGGATGCTGCCTCCGGGCAGGGGCGTGCCCGCCAGCACCGTCGGGAGCATCAGCAGCAGGGTCATCAGGGCGCGGCAGAGCGTGAGCTGGTGCATCGGATTCCTCGTGGCGATCGGAGGGGCACGACAAGGCCCGGCGTGCCGATGAGATGCCGCAGTGCGGCCCGAGGTCACGTCGCCGGACGGTGAAGGCTCCGGGTCTGCCGTTAGCCGAGCCGTCAGGCGTTGTCGGTCGTGCCGTCCCCGTCGCCCTCGGACGCGTCGCCGTCGAGGGCATCGGAGATGGCGGCCAGCCCGCGGTACAGCAGGTTGCGCACGGCGCCCTCGGTGCGGCCGAGGTGCTCGGCGATCTGGGCGTGGCTGAAACCCTGCAGGCGCGAGAGCACGATCACCTGCTGGTAGTGATCGGGCAGCTTCTCGAACGCCGCCTGCGCGCGCACCAGCTCCTCGCGCATCATCGCGTCGTGGCTGGGGGTGTAGAACAGGCCGCGGGCGTCGGCCAGCAGGGACTGGGACAGGTCGGGTGCTTCCCGGGCGGCGTTGCGCTTCTCGGCGGTGTAGTAGCGGAAGCGGTCGATGATCTTGCGTTCGGCCGTGCGGTAGAGCCACTGCTTGAAGCCTGCAGCGCTGCGGTGCTCGAAGCGGTCGATGTGCTCGATCACCTCGCGACAGACGGACTGCACCAGGTCGCTGCTCGATTCCTTGGCTTGCACCAGACGGTCGACGCGACCGCGCACGTAGGCCTGCAGCGCGGGCAGGTGCTCCTCGAGCATGTCGTCGAGCGGCAACTCGCCTTCCGGCAGCGTGCCGTCGGGCGGCGCGCCGAGAGAATGATGTCCGGCGCCCGTCGGTGCACCGCCGCTGCGTTCCGCGTCGCCGTCTCCCGCACCAGCACGGTGCGGACGCGCCGGGTGCAGCGCGTCGCCGTTCGACGTGCCATTGGCGCTCCCGTTGCCCGGGGGGGAGCCGTCCGCCGCTGGAGGGGGTGAGGATGACTGCATGGAGACCGGATGGAGATGGAACGCGTGCTGAGAGTCTAATCCATCCCACGGGCGGCCGCCGGATGGCGATTCTGTGCTGTGACGGGCCCCGGGGGCCCAACGGTATGTTGGTGGACAGAACCGATGGCCCCTGCGTCCCCTGCCTCTGCCGACGATCCTCCTCCGTGCGAGCCCGGTCTCGATCCCGAGCCCGAGGTCGGTCTGTCCCAGGTCGCCCGCCTGGTGGCCGAGTGCCTGGAACGGGTCGATCGCGATGGGCCGGCGGTGGTGGACGACATCTGCGCCGAGAACCCGCGACAGGCGGACGAACTGCGCCGGCGGGTCTCGACCCTGCGCGACCTGGGGCTGCTGAGCCAGGGGCGCATCGGGCCGTACAAGCTGCTGCGCACCCTGGGCCACGGCGGCATGGGGCTCGTGTACCTGGCCCGGGACGAGCGCCTCGATCGGGTCGTGGCGCTCAAGGCGCTGCCGTCGCGCCTGACGCTGAACCGCCGCGCGCTGCAGCGCTTCCAGCGCGAGATCAAGGCCGCCGCGCAACAGAACCACCCGCGCATCGTGCCCATCTACGACGTGGGCGAAGCGGACGGGGTGCCGTACTTCACGATGGAGTACGTCGAAGGTCGAACGCTGGCGGAGGTGCTGACGGCGCTCATCGCCCGGGGGCTGCGGGCCGAGGACCTGGCGCTGGAGCACCTCGCGGCCGCGGCCGATCCGGGCCTGCCGCCGGTCGCGGTCAACGGCGTCCCGGGTGACGGCGCGCCCAGCGTCGGGGCGACCGGCGTCGAGGCGGCCGGCGCGCCGCGCGACACGCCGCGCGCAGGCCGCGACGGCTCGCCCGCCGGTCCCGACGGAGAGGCCCCCGGCGGGGTGGGGTCGGCCGCGGCGGCGCTGCCCTCGGCCTCGATCCCCCGGCACTGGGGCAACAGCTACGTCGAGACCGTCTGCCTGCTGCTGCTCGACGTGGCCGAAGGGCTCGAACACGCCCACGAGCACGGCATCATCCACCGCGACGTGAAGCCCAGCAACGTGCTCGTGCGCGGCGACGGCCGCGCCCAGTTGTTCGACTTCGGTCTGGCGCTGGTCGAGACCGACGACTCGATGACGCTCACGGGCGACTTCACCGGCACGCCGTTCTACGTGTCACCCGAGCAGATCTCGGCCAGCCAGTCCGCCGCCGATCGCCGCACGGACGTGTATTCCCTCGGGATCACGCTGTACGAGTTGCTCACCCTGCGCAGGCCCTTCACCGGGCGGACGACCCAGGACGTGTTCCGCAACATCCAGAGCCGCGACCCCACGTTGCCGCGCAAGCTCAACCCGATGATCCCGCGGGACCTGGAGACGATCTGTCTCACGGCGATCGAGAAGGACCCCGTCAAGCGCTACCAGACCGTGGCGGAGATGGGCGCCGACCTGCGCCGCTTCCTCACCTTCCGTCCAGTGCACGCCCGGCCGGTGGGTGTGGTCACGCGCACGTTGCGACTGGCGCGCCGCAACCGCGCGGCGTCGATCGCCGTGGCCCTCGGGCTGGTGCTCGTGCTGGGCACTCCGCTGGCGCTCTGGCGTGTGAACACGGTGATCCGCGGAGAGCGCGACGAGGCCCAGCGACAGCGGGGCATCGCCGAGACCCAGCGCACGCTGGCGGAGAGCGAGACGGAGCGGGCCCTCGCGGCGACCGAAGGCGCCGAGCGGGAGCGACTGCGCGCCGAAGGCTCCGCGCAGGAAGCGCGCGAGCAGCAGGTGTTGGCCGAACAGCAGCGCGAGGTGGCCGAGCGCGAACGGCAATGGGCGCGGGTCGAGGCCAACAAGGTCATGGCCATCAACCAGCTGCTGCTGGACATCCTGTCCGCGCCGGGGCCGCAGCAGGACGGCTACCAGGTCACGGTGGTCGAGGTGCTCGACCGCTTCGCGGACAGCGTGGGTGACGAGTTCGCCGAGGCGCCCGAACTGGAGATCGCGGCGCGCGGCACGATCGGCAACACCTACATGGGCCTCGGACTCTACGAGCAGGCCCGGGAGCAACTGCTCGTGGCCGCCAACCTGGCCGTCGAACACGTCGACGAACCCGGCAGCCTGGTGGACGAGGACGCCCTGGCCCACGCGCTGACCCAACTGGGTGTGAACGGTTCCGAGACCGGCCGCTACGACGAGGCCTACGAGTTCCTCACCAAGGCGCTCGAGATCCGCCGCCGGTTGCACGCCGGCCCCGACGCGCGCCTGGCGGACGTGCTCAACAACCTCTCGTTCGTGCTCAACGTGCGCGGCGACCTCGACGAGGGCGAGGCCATGCTGCACGACGCCCTGGACATGCGTCGCGAGCTCTTCGGCAACGAACACCGCACTGTCGCCGAGACGCTGGCCAACCTGGGCTTCATGGCGCGCGGCCCCGATGCCGACGCCCGGGCCGAGGCGTACTACCGCGAGTCACTCGAGATCCAGCGGCGGGTGCTCGAGCCCGACGACGCCCTGACCTCCACGACGCTCAGCAACCTGGCGCTCACGCTGGCGTCGCAGGGCCGCTACGTCGAAGGCGTGGACCTCTACCGGGAGGCGATCGAGCTCGCGCTGAGTCGGCACGGCGAGCACCACCGGGGCGTGGCCGACAAGCGCACCGGGCTGGCGCTGCTGCTGCGCGAGGCGGATGACGACGAGGGCGTCGTCGAACAGTTGTCGCGCGCGGTGCCGACCTACCGGCAGGTGGACTCGGGCGGCAGTCGGCGCCTGGCCACGGCGCTGCACCGGCTGGGCGAGGCGCGCGCCAACACCGGCGACGCCGAGCAGGCGCTGCGGGACCTGCGCGAGGCGCTGGAACTCCAGCGTCGCTACCACGCGGCTGACACGCCCGAGGTGCTCCAGGTGCTCAACGACCTGGTGGCCGTGCTGCGCAGCCTGGAGCGGTACGAGGCCGCCGAGGAGCTGCTGCTGGAGTTCGATCTTCGCTACGCAGAGCTCGGCGAGCCTGCAGCCGAGTACCGGGCCGCGACCCTGAGCGTGCTGCGGGACCTGGCCGAGTCCGCCGGCTGGGCCGACAAGGCCGAAGCCTACCGGCGCATGGGGGCCACGCTGCCGTCCGACCTGTGAGCGTCCCGAGCGCGTGCCGCCCGCGCGCGTCGCGCACCCCGCTCGCAGCGGCTTGCTTGCCCACCCCGCTGGCGCCCCCTGCTCTGCTGGCGGCCCCTGCTCTGCTGGCGGCCCCTGCTCGCAGGCTCGTCGCCGTGCTGCAGGCTCAGAAGCGCGTGACGAAGTCGAACATGAAGCGGCTCTCGAAGATGTCCTTGCGCTCCGTGATGGGCTCTTCCCAGGCCATGCCGAAGTCGACGTCGTCGGTGAGTCGGTAGCGGAAGCCGATCGCGGCGGTGATCACGTCGTTGCCGTCGACGTTGGCCGAGCCGAGGTTGCCGTAGTCGACGGCTTCCTGGTTGACCGGCAAGGCCCGGCCGTTGTTGGTGTAGCTGATGCCGTTGACCTCGACCAGCGGCAGGAACTTCTCCGTGGCTTCGTAGGACACGTGCAGGTGGTAGTCCACCGACTGGCTCTCGGCATCGCCGTCGATGGGCAGGTGCGCACCGACGCTGCTGATCACGTTCACCGGGCCCTGGTCCCAGCCGGCGGAGACGAACGGCCGGTACGCACCGGAGCCGTTGCCCTGGAACACGTTCGTGCTGCCGTTGTGCATCTCGTAGATCAGGCCGCCGGTGACGATCGTGCCGCTCCTCGGGTCGTCGATGAAGGCGTACTTGATGCCGCCTGCGATGTCCGTCCAGCCGGTCTCGTGGGGCACCGCGCTGGCCTCGAAGTCGATGCGGCCGTCCTTCACGGCGATCACCGCGAAGCGGTCGGTGACGGCCCAACGCAGCTGCAGCGCGTAGGCCTTGAGGTTGCCGCCGCCCAGGATGCTGTTGCGCGGGATGTTGTGCCGGATGTAGATCGGCCGCGCGCTGGTGTGGATCAACGGGCTCTCGAAGATGTAGGGCGCGGTGACCGGATCGATCAGGCGGCGGTTCCAGTCGTGGTCGTCCGCCGCGACGGTCTGCTCGTCGGGCGTCGCCTGGTAGAGCGCGTCGGGGCCACCCTGTGGTGTGCCCGGATCGGGGGACGCGGAACCGAGCGGTGCGAAGGACGTCGCGAGGGCTTGGGGAGTGGCGAACAGGCCGGGCTCCGGGTGCGCGTCGTCGGTGATGCTGGCGAGCGACGCGCGGGCGGACGTGGCACCGGGGGTGGAGCAGGCGCTGAGCAGTGCCAGGGCGCCGAAGGCTGCCAGGGCCGGCAGGACTCCGAGAGGTACGAACGCGCGGGGCATGGGGGCTCTCCTGTCTCAGTCACGCTGACGAAGGCATCAGAATCTAGGCACAGGTTGCGCACTGGGCGATACGTCCCAGTGCGCAGTGCCGTCGGGTCGAGACCGCAGGCGGGGGTGTCAGTTCCGGGTGGGAGCGGGGGGCTCGCGCGGCTCGCGGCCGGCGGGGCCGGCGGTCCGGTCAGGGCCGTTCGACGCGACCGAAGCGCAGCGGCGGGACCTCGCCCGGGCGCCCCTTGAAGATCATGCGACAGGCCTCCACGCAGTCGCCGCAGCGGATGCACTCGGCGTCGCCGTAGAGTTCCTCTTCACCGTCCCCGTCGGCGGGCATGGTGCGGCCGAGATCGCGGGGCTCGAGATCCACGGGGCAGATCTTCAGGCACGCGCCGCACTCGATGCACGGGTCGGGCTGGTTGTCGAAGTGGATGCCGATGGGCGTGCTCGACGTGACGTAGCGGTAGTACAGGCCGATGGGGCAGACGGTCTTGCACAGTCCGAAGCGCCATCCGAAGGCGTGCATGAAGCCGCCCAGGCACAACACCAGCCAGATGCCCACGACGGTCGCTCGGGCGGTGTTGCTGCCCTCGATCAACACGCGCGGATCGACCCACCACAACATCAGCGCCGCCACGAACGTGCCCACGAAGCCGGCGCCGGCCAGGTGCGCGCCGAACTTGCGCATCGGTTTGCGTTGCTTGAGCTGGACGTCCTCGCCGAGCCGGCTCACATAGCCGACGGGACAACCCCACCCGCAGAAGAAGCGCCCGACGACGATGTTGGTCAGGAAGGTGAAGCCCCACAGCACGCACATGGCCACGACGAAGCCTTTGATCGCGCCGACCGCGCCGACCTGTTCGCCGAGCAGCAGGTGGTGCCCCTGCCAGAGATCGATGCGCACCGTGCCCGTGAGCGGCACGGCCAGCAGGATCAGCTGCGAGATGGTGATCACGAGGACGCGACGCCACTGGTAGCTCGCGCCGCGTGTGGCGACGGCCGCCAGGATGCGCACCCGATCGGGGTCGCTCAGTCGCAGGGTGATGCGCCGGGTGGCGTCTTGCAAACGGGACATGGTGTCTTCGGGAGGAGCGGGAGAGCGCGTCGGGACGAGGGCAGGGGCTTGCGTGGTCCGGTGGGAGGCGGTCGGTCGTCAGGGACAGAAGGCGCAGCTCGCGCCGCCGGCGTCGGGCCACAGCGGTGCGAGTGAACGTAGCACGGTGACCAGGCCGCCGATCAGCACGACGCAACCGGCCGCGATGCGCAGACGAGCCGGGCCCAGGCGCAGCAGCACCTGTCGCCCGGCGAGAGCGACCGTGCCCAGGGCCGGCAGGGTGCCGAGGCCGAAGGCCGCCATGAACAGCATGCCGTCGATGACGCGGCCGAGGGCCAGTGCCTGCAGCACGGCGAGGTACACGACGCCGCACGGGAGCGCGCCGCTGAGCGCACCGAGGGAGAAGCGTCCACCGGGCAGGTCGGGTCGTCGCAACGAGCCGATCACCCGGGCGATGCCCGAGGCGGGGGAGCGGGTCGGGCTGCTGTCGTGGCCGGGAGCAGCGCCGTCGCCGTCCGCGCTCACAGGTCGCGCCGCGCGAGCAGGCCGGAGGGTGTGCAGCGCCGCGATCACGAGTGCCACGCCGACCGAGAGTCCCAGCAGCATGCGCACCCGGTCACCGATGGCGCCGACGGAGGCGCCCGCTGCACCCGCCAGTGCGCCGAGGAAGACGTAGGTGAAGGTCTTGCCCAGGGCGTACATCGAGAGGCCGCGCAACGGCCCCCTGCCGTTGGCCGCGTGCAAGGCGAACACGCCGCACATGCCGGCGCAGTGCGCGGCCTGCGCCAGACCGAACACCAGGCCCGCCAGCGCGATGGCCACGGTCTCGGCGGGGGCTCCGCTCGGGAAGCTCACGGGGACGCCTCCGCGAGGGCCGGGCTCGGGGCTCGGTCCGACGCCGGGACCGTGGTCACCGCGGGCGCGAGTGCAGGCGCCGCCACGGCCTTCGGCGACCAGCCCAGCAGGCGCTGGCTGCGTGCGCTGACCACGAGGCTGGAGACGGTCATGCAGGCCACCGCCAGCAGCGGGTGCAACGCACCCATGGCCGCGGCGGTCAGGGCGATGCCGTTGTAGGCCAGGGTCCACGCGAGGTTGCCGCGCACCGTGCGACGCAGGGTGCGGGCACCGTCCACGAGCACGAGCAACCCGCGCAGGTCGTCGCCGACCAGTTCCACGTCGGCGTGACTGCGGGCCAGCCCGGTGCCCGAGGCCAGGGCGACACCCACCTCGGCCGCGCGCAGGACCGGCGCGTCGTTCATGCCGTCGCCGACCATGATGGCGGTGTGACCCCGGGCGCGCAGGTCCTCGAGGCGCGCGCACTTGTCGGCCGGTCGCTGGTCGGCGTGGGCCTGCAGGCCGAGGGGCCCGGCCAGCGCCGCGACGGCGTCGGCGTGATCGCCGGACACGAGCAGGGCGTCGAGGCCTCGGGTGTGCAGGCCGTCCAGGGCCTCGAGTGCGCCGGGGCGTGCGCGTTGGGCGACTTCACCGAGGGCGAGCACGTGCGTTCCTTCCGCGTAGCCCACCAGGGTGCTCCCGCGGCGGGCGGCGTCGACCCGGGCGGCCGTCAGGTGGGCGGGCCAGGTCGCACCGCATTCGTCGAGCCAGTCGGGCCGGCCGGCGCGCACCGCGCTTTCCCCGAAGCGTCCCTCGACGCCGCAGCCGGGCACGACGCGCACGTCTTCGGGAACCACCGCGGGGCGCTGCGTCACCGTCGCGGCGAGAGCGTGGCCGGAGGCGGCGACGAGGGCCTGCAGTCGGGTGAAGGCCGCGCTCCCGGGGGACGTCGCCGACGGGGCGGAACGGTGCGCCGCGGCGGGCGTGTGGTCCGGCGGCGACAGTGATGCCGCGTCGCCCAACGGCTGCAGGCTGCCGGCGGGTTCGGTCAGCGTGCCGGTCTTGTCGAGCATGGCGACGTCAGCTCGGGCCGCCCGCTCGATCGCTCCGGCATCGCGCACGAACACACCGCGCCGGGCCAGGGCGACGCGCATGGCGCGGTAGGCCAGGGGCGTGGCCAGGCCCAGTGCGCACGGGCAGGCCACGAGCAACACGGCCAACGCCGTCTGCAGTCCGTTCCCCAGGCCGTCCCGCTGGCTGGCGATGACACCCGCCGCGAGGGCCAGGACGAGCGCCAGCGCCGCCAGGAGGCCGGCGAAACGGTCGGCGGTGCGTGCGCCCAGCGTGTCGCGCAGGGGAGCGTCGAGCAGCTCGGCCAGGCGTCCCAGGGTGCCGTCCCGAGCCGGACGCAAGACGCGCGCCACGAGGGCGCCGGTGCCGTTCAGGGAGCCGGCGGGCAACTCGTCGCCCGCAGCCACGGCGCGCGGCATCTGTTCTCCGGTGACGTGCGCCGTGATCACGTCGCTGCGCCCTTCGAGCACGACGACGTCGGCGGGGACCGACTGCCCCGGCGGAATGCGGCAGGTCTCACCGCTGCGCAGGTCGCCCGGGGGGACGGCGCGCACGGTCCCGTCCGCTGCGACCCGCTGAGCGCTGGGCGGCAGGCACTCGGCCAGGACCGCGCCGGCATCCCGGGCCCGGGTGCGCGCGTGGGCTTCGAGTCGCCGGCCGAAGGTCACCAGCACGAGCACCATGGCGGCGGTCTCGTAGTAGACCGGCCCGGGGCTGCCGAAGGTGTGCACCAACGACAGCGCCCATGCGGCGGCGACGGCCAGGGCGATCAGTCCGTCCATGCGCACGGCGCCCCGGCGCAGGTCCGCGAGCGCGCCCGACACCAGGGGCGGCGCGAGCAGCAGCACGACGGGCAGTGACAGCAGCGCCAGCGCCGTGCGCAACAGCCTGCCCAGTTGCGCCAGTCCCTGTTCGCCCCCCGCGGCCAGCAGGTCCTCCGAGTAGAGCACCAGGCTGAGGGTCATCACGCCCATGGACAGGAACGCCGCCACGAGCAGGCGCGCTTCGATCAACCCCCGCTCGCCGTGTTCGCCACACGCGGCGTGGGCCAGGCGACAACCGATGCAACAGAACAGCGGCTCGGCGGCGAGCGCGGCCGCCGCCCGGCGAGCCGAGACGTTCACCGGCAGCGCGCAGTGGGCACACGCGGGGCTCGTCGGAGCGGGAGCCGGCGTCCCGGCCGACCCTGCGTGCCCGGGCACCTGCGGGCCGGCGGTGTTGTGGCCCCGCGGTCGCACCGTCAGCCCAACTCGACGGCCAGCGCCTCGAGCAGGTAGACGGTGCAGTAGTAGGCGATGAAGGCGAGGAAGCCCAACCACACGAGCTTCATGAAGAACGGCAGGCGCCCGTGGCCGTAGTCGTAGCGGTAGGGGACCTGGTCGGACTGCTCGGCGAGCGCACGTTCCTCGCCGGCAGTGGCGGCGGACTCAGGAGAATTCGTGTCGGTCATGAGCGCACTCCCGCTCCAGCATGTCGTACTTGGGTTGTTCGATGTCGCCGAAGTGCCCGCGCAGCAGCCCGTGGGCGAGCAACATGATGAAGCCGGTGGCCACGCAGGCGTAGGTCACCAGGTGGACGCCTGCGAACTCGAACCCCTCGGTGCCCGAGACGTCCCAGAAGAACTCGTACATCTTGTAGACGAAGCCCACGCCGGCACCGAGTGTGCCGAGCAGGAAGAACGCCAGCCACAGCCGGCGACCCCAGCTGCGGCGGGGGCGCTCGGATACGGAGGCGTCGGGCGACGGGTTGGACGGTGTGCTCATGGGGTCTACTCCGGCTCGTTCTCAGGCGGCATCCAGGTGCCCAGCCACTGGATGTAGGCGAGCATCGCCAGGCCGTCCTGGTTGAGGCCGTTGCCCTCGGTGACGAACAGGCGTTCCCGTTCGGCGGCGAGGCTGGACGGCAGCTCCTGCTGCGCGCGGCCCAGGGCGCTCTCGGCCTCGGCCTGCGTGTCGTACACGCCGGGCAGGGGATAGGACGTGTCGGCGGACAGGCCGGTGCGCTCCGCCACCTCGGGGTCGATGCGCCGGTGCACCTGCCAGCCGTCACGGAAGAACCACGGGAAGGGGGGCATCACCGAACCGGGCGTGACCGCCTTGGGCTTCAGGAAGTGCGCCACGTGCCAGTCGTTGCTGCGCAGCCGGCCCTCGTAGGTGAGGTCGGGGCCCACGCGACGGGTGCCCCACAGCACGGGCCGCTGCAGGGCGTTGTGGTCCTGGACCCAGGTGGAGACGGGGCCGAAGCGCACCGACTCGTTGGAGACCGGGCGCACGTACTGGCTGTGGCAGTGCCAGCAGCCCTCGGCGACGTAACGGTCGCGGCCGTGCTGGAGTGCGCGCGCGTAGGCTGCCTGCCAGGCCGCCTCGCTGGCGTCGTGACGGGGATCCCCGTCCTGCATGCCGGCCAGCTCCCGTGCGGTGAGCGCCGCGTCGCTCTCCGCGTGCGCGGCGGCAAAGGCCACCGGGAAGCGCTCCTTGAGCTCGTGGAAGGTCGCGGGCACGTCCTGGGCCAGCTCCGCGATGGACGCCTCGGGTCGCGTGCTGGCGGTGATCAGGTACGGGTACAGCCCGGACAGGGCGAAGGCCAGGGCGAAGCAGCCCAGGCCGGCGAAGGCGATGATGTTCGCGAAACGATCCATGCTCAGGCGGCTCCTGCTTCACCGGCGTGCGGGCCGGTCGACTCGACCTCGTCCACCAGGTCGACGCGGTAGTCGTAGGGTTTGGGGTTGAGTGCGGTGAGCACGAGGTTGACGGTCCACAGCACGGAGCCGATCAGGATCATCGCGCCGGAGAAGGTGCGCACGGCCCAGTACGGCTTCATCGCGTTCACGATGTCCATCCACGGCGCGAGGCTGTCGAGCAGGAAGCCGTGGATCACGCCGGCGGCCAGCAGGTCGACGAACATGATCAACAGACCGATCATCGTCAGCCAGTAGTGCCACTGGTTCAGTCGGCGGTTGTACCACTCGTTCCCGGTGAGGCGCGGCCACAGCCAGGTGATGATGCCGAAGATCCAGAACGCGAACACGCCCAGCATCACGAGGTGTGCGTGACCCGGCACCCAGTCGGTGAAGTGGATCGTCTTCTGCATCGTGAGCGAGGTGTGGAACGCGCACTGCAGGCAGGTGATGAAGTAGAAGATCATCCCGGTGTAGAACCAGCGGATGGGCAGGTTCGTGCGCAGCGCGTGACCGCGTCCCGACATGGTCGCGAAGAAGTTCACGATCACCGTGGTGACCACGATCTCGACGGCCATGGTGGAGATCACCGCGCCGTACTGCACCGACATGGGGATCGAGGACAGCAGGAAGTGGTGCACCCCGTTGAGCGGGTAGAAGAACGCGAGCGCCCAGAAGCCGATCACGCTCAGGGCGTGGCTCCACATGGGCTTGCGCAGGATGATGGGCACGAAGAAGTACATCAGGCCCCAACCCATGGGCGTGACGAACAGTCCCACCAGGTCGTGGATGAACAGGCCCACCGTGGCCGCGCCGGAGGCACCGGGCAGGTTCCACTCCGGCAGCGTGTTGCCCATCACGTAGGTGAGGACCAGCCACACGATGCCCGCGGTCAGGTACCAGCCGGTCACGTACATCTTGCGGTTGATCGAGCGCGCCAGCGGCGTGAGGAACTGGGCCGCCACGAGCACCGCGCCGAGTTCGATCAGGAAGTCGACCGGGATGTAGTTGAGCTCCCAGGTGCCGGGGCGGAAGCCGGTGGGGGTCTCGCCCCACTCGACGCCCTGGGCGAAGCCCAGCAACTGGCCCACCGAGGTGGCGACCACGAGCGTCTGCCAGACCGCGAGGATGACCCAGCCCAGGTTCTTGCTGAGCACCGGCTTGCCGGTCAGGCGCGGGACGGCGTAGTACATCGCGCCGACGAAGCCGTTCACCAGGAAGCCGTAGGCGATCTCGTTGGTGTGCAGGAAGCGCAGCCGGCCCACGGCGAGCCAGGAGGTGTTCTCGAACGGGTAGTGGCCGAGGAAGTTGAGCGAGACCAGGAAGCCCGCGGTCATCGACGTGAGCAGGAACACGACGGCGAAGGCGAAGTGCCAGCGCACCAAGGCCGTGTGCACGAGGTGGTGCGAGAGCGCCTGGGTCGCGGGGCGGGCCGGCTGGTCGCTGCCGGCGGGGAGCGGGAGATCCGCGGTGGTCATCGGGCTGCTCCGGCGGCGGCGTGGGCGTCACAACTCACCGGGTGGGGCTCGGCGCGCAGGTCGTCCTCGATCAGGCTGAGGATGAAGTGGGTGAGGTGCCACAGCTCCTCGTCGCTGCCGTACACGGCCGGCATGGGGGTCCCGTTGAGCCCGGTGCGCAGTCGCAGGAACACGTCCTTGGGTGCGCTGCCGGCGCGGAAGATGCCGGTGGTGAAGTCGCGCGGCAGGATCGGGGCGTCCTTCCAGTCGCGCAGGTGGTAGCTGGAGCTGCCGTCACCTCGGCCCGTGGCGCCGTGGCAGGCGACGCACTGCGCTTCGTAGAGCACGCGGCCCTGCTCGATGGAGTCGGCGTCCATCTCCGGGCGTTGCTCGACCGACACGGGCCACACGCTCTCGTAGGCCCCTTCCAGGATGTCGGGGACGAGCTCGTCGTACTCCTCGTCGAGCACCTCCTGCAGGGTCATGTCGTCCTCTTCCATGAAGTACTCGACCTCGGCCCGGACCAGGCCGAACTCGGCTAGCGAGCGGACGTAGGCGGCCACGTCGTTGCGGGCGCTCTCGGGCATGAGCGGGAAGCTGCGCATGGCCGAGCCGCTGAGCCCGCAGCGCACCACGTGGGCGATGTCGGCGATCGTCGGCAGCTCGCCCGAAGGCGTGGTGCGGAACTTGAAGCGGCCGGCCTGGAAGTTGCGCGGGCGCGGGTCGAGCCACGCCGCGGCGTCTCCGTTGCCCAGCCCCTCGGGTCCGTGGCAACCGGAGCACTTCTCCTCGTAGACGACCCGGCCGCGGGCGGCGGCGTCGTCGAGGGGCCAGTGCTGGAGCCCGAAGCGCTCGCTCGCGGGCGGGGCGGCGGGGTCTTCGGCCGCCGGGTCCGGTGCGCGGCCCGCGGCGGCGGCGATCAGCGCGGCGAGGCAGCCCAGCGCCACCACCAGGGCGAGCTGCGGTCGTGTCGTGGAGGGCATACGGGCACCCGACTCCTGGGGAGGCGTGCGGCGCGCCCGCACGGCGCACCATCGAGGGGGCTGACCATGCTGCCGGTGCCTACGCACGACAATGCGAACAATGTCGTAGGCGCCGTGTGCCAAGGGCGGAGCCGGCGCGGCGGCCGTTTCCCGCCGGCGGTGGGTCAGCGCCGGCGCTGGTCCCGGGGCTGGTTGAGCATGCCCGTGATGTGTCGCCGCAGGACGACCAGCTCGCTCGAGTCGTCGTCCGGTGCGAGCTGCGTGTAGCGGTCCAACAACACCCGGGCGGTGTTCACCTCGCGCCCGAGGTGCACCAGCGTCCAGGCGGCTTCCTTGAAGATCACCGGCCGCTGCTCGGCGACGATGTGACGCTCGAGCAGGTCGTCGAAGACGATCCACGCCTCCTCGTAGCGCCGCGCCGCGGCATAGGCCTGTCCGAGGCGCACGTAGGTGTCGAGGCTCTCGAGGCCGCGGTGACCGAGGATCGCGCGGCGCAGGGGTTCGATCGCCTCCTGCGGACGTTCGAGTTCCATCAGCAGGCTGCCGATGGCGCTGTTGTGCTCGAACGTGCCGGGCATGCGCGCGTCGGCCAGGCGGTGCGCGGCCAGGGCCTCCTCGTAGCGGTCGAAGCGCACCAGGGCGTCGGCCTGGAGCGCAGCGAAGTCGTGGTGGGGGAAGAGCGTGTCGGCTTCCTCCAGGTTGTCGAGCACCTCGTCCAGAAGTTGCGCCGCGGTGCCGTCGTCGCCGTCACGACGGGCCGCCTCGGCGGCATCGAGCCGCCTCACGTGGTCGCTGGTCAGCGCCGACGCGCCCAGGTAGGCGTGCCAGTTGGGTGCGATCGTGGCCAGCAGGGCCGCGAGCAGCGCCAGGCCCCCGAAAGCCGCGGCCCGGGACGTGGTGCGCTCGCGCGACACGCAGCCCGCCCGGGTGATCACGGCCAGCAGGATCATCACCAGGCTGCCGGCCTCCGCCCACGCCAGCGGTGTCTCGAACAGACTCGAGACGAGTGCGGCGACCAGCGCGCTCACGCCGGCCAGCAGCAGCGGACGTCGGGTGTCGTCGGCTGCGAGGGCCCAGGCGCCCTTGCGCGCGGCGTGAACGCTCGCGTGCACCAGGAACAGGAAGGCGAGCAGGCCCAGCAGTCCCATCTCCGCCAGGACGTGCAGGAACTGGTTGTGGGCGTGCGGCACGTTGCTCGGCGCGAAGTGGTAGCGCGGCAGCACGGTGTCGTAGCTGCCGATGCCGACGCCCGTCACCAGGTGGTCGGCGGCCATGCGCAGGGTGCTGGCCCACAGTTGCAGGCGCGACAGGCTGACCGGGCGCGTCGCCGGTTCGAACGCCGTCGACGCGGCCTCGGGCCCGCCGCCCTCGAACACCAACGTGATCCCTACGGCGCAGGCGACCATGGCTCCGAGCAGCATCAGTGCGCGCAGCCCGAACCACGAGGTGCGGCTCGTCGGCCCGGCCGTCGTGCGGTGCTGCAACAGGAGCCACGTGAGCAGCGCCACCACGCAGGCCAGGTACGAGCCGCGACTGCCGACCACCACCAGGTAGCTGCCGATCAGCAGCAGTCCCGCCACGAGCACGGCGCGCAACGCGCGCGGGAGCTGTCCGGCGAAGCACATCACCACACCGCCGACCAGCACCATCACGAGGTACTGGGCGGCCAGGTAGCTGTGGGCGAAGAAGCGGGTGGACAGGAACGCCCGGCGTTCGGCTTCGGGTGCTCCCTCCTGCACGAAGCGCTGGAAGCCGACCAGGCCGTCGACCGCCACCAGCACGCCGGCGGCGAAGATGGCCAGCAGCAGCACATGCACGTCCCGGGGCCGGCGCACCGCCTTGAGCGCCAGCAGGTAGCTGATGCCCAGGGCGGCCACGAGGCCGATGGCGTAGCGGGCCAGGCCGGGGTTGGCGGCCAGGAACGCCGCCGGGATCGTCGTGGCCAACCAGACCACCAGGGCCAGGTCGGTGGGGGTGCCCAGGCTCGGCGCCGTGCCGCCGCGCACCGCGTCGACCCAGACGCAGGCCAGACCGAGGACGCCGAGCCCCAGGAAGGCCAGGTGCTTGATGGCAAGCAACCCGCCGTGGACCGGCACCAGCGGCAGGGCGAAGGCCATCAGCACCAGGCAGCCGAGCGCGGCGCGCGACGCTGCCGAGGGCGCCTGCGGCGCCGTGCGCTGTTCCTCGGTGGCGTCGGGGGCGGAAGGCATGGCACCATTCTGCACCCCGCGTGGACCGGATCGAGCCCGCGGCTACAATGCCGTTTTGCCGGAGGGGCCATGAACGTCCTGGTCGTAGGTTCGGGAGGGCGCGAGCACGCCTACGTGGACGCGCTCGCACGCAGCAAGAACATCGGTCGTCTGTACGCCGCCCCGGGCAATGCCGGGATGGCCGAGCAGGCCGAGTGCCTCGACGTGGCGGTGGACGACCTCGAGGGGCTCGTGGCCGCCGCGCAGCAGCGCGACGTGGGCCTGGTCGTGGTCGGCCCCGAGGTGCCGCTCGTGGCCGGGCTGGTCGACGCGCTGATCGAGGTCGAGATCCCGGCCCTCGGTCCGACCAAGGCGGCGGCGCACCTGGAGGGCAGCAAGGCCTTCATGAAGGATCTCTGTCGCCGAGCGCGTATCCCCACCGCCGGCTACCGCACCTTCAACGAGGCGTCCGAGGCGATCGCCTACGCCGAGTCGATCGAGACCTGGCCCCACGTGATCAAGGCCGACGGGCTCGCCGCCGGCAAGGGCGTGCTGATCGTCCACGACACCACCGCGGCGGTGGCCGCCGTGCGCACGGTCATGCTCGAACAGGCGTTCGGTGACTCGGGCAGTCGCATCGTGTTCGAGGAGTTCCTCGTGGGCGAGGAACTCTCGGTGATGGCGCTGGTGGACGGCGAGACGGTGGCCGTGCTCGAACCCTCGCGCGACCACAAGGCCGCGTTCGACGGTGACGAGGGCCCCAACACGGGCGGCATGGGAGCCTTCAGTCCGTCGCGCCTGCTGACCCGGCGGACCTACGAGCAGATCGAGGAGCGGGTGCTGGTGCCCACGGTGCACACCATGGCCAAGGAGGGGCGCACCTTCCGGGGCGTGCTCTACGCCGGGCTGATGCTCACCGCCGAAGGACCGATGGTGCTCGAGTTCAACGTGCGCGGCGGCGACCCCGAGATCGAAGTGCTCATGCCGCGCCTGCAGACCGACGCGCTCGAGCTGTTCTCGGCCGCTGCCGAAGGGCGCCTGGCGGAACTCGGCGAGGTGAACTGGTCCGATGACGCGGCCTGCGGCGTGGTCCTGGCCGACGGCGACTACCCGTCCAAGGTCACGCCCGGCAAGTCCATCGAGGGCGTGGCGGCCGCGGCACGTCACGAAGGCGTGCGCGTCTACCACATGGGCACCCGGCGCGTGGACGGGCAACTGGTCACGGCCGGGGGGCGCGTGCTGTGCGTGGTGGGGCTGGCGCCGACGCTCCAGGGCGCTCGCGCGCGGGCCTATGCCGCCGTGGACGACATCTCCTTCCAGGACATGCGCTGGCGCACCGACATCGGTTGGCGCGAACTGCCCGCGGCGGACAGCGCGGCCAGCAGCGCGGGTGCCGAAGCGAGTGCCGGAGAGAGCACCGCTTGAAGGATGTGGCCAAACACTTCGAGCTGTTCCTGCGACAGCGCAGCCTGCGCCTGACGCGGCAACGCGAAGCGATCCTGAAGGCGATCTACGGGACCCACCGGCACGTCACCGCCGAGGAGCTGTACGAGCTGCTGCAGAAGGCGGGGGACGCCAAGGCCCTGCGCATCTCGCGCGCCACGGTCTATCGCACGCTCAGCCTGTTGGCCGAGGGCGGCTTCGTGCAGGCGCTCGAACTGGGGCGCGACCGGGGCACGCTGTACGAACACACGCTCGGCCACGAGCACCACGACCACATGGTCTGCATGGCGTGCGGCAAGATCATCGAGTTCCACGATGACGAGCTGGAGCAGGTGCAGGCGGCAGCCATCCGGCGCCACGGGTTCGAAGCCACCTCGCACCGCTTGAACGTCTTCGGCACCTGCGCGAAGTGCCAGGAGAAGGGCAAGGGGAGCGCGGCCGGGGAGGCCCAGGCGGGCTGAGCGACCGCCCCGCGAGTGTGCTATCCTCCCCGCGGTTGAGACTCGTTCTCATTTCGAGAGACCCCGAGAGCCCCTCCCGTGACCAGGACCCTGGCTGATCTCAAGCCCGACGAACGGGCCGTGCTCGCCGCTGTGGACGGTGAACGCAGCTACCGACGACGGCTGCTCGAACTGGGCTTCCTGCCCGGGACGGCGGTGCGAGTGGTGCGCTCGGTGCCCGTGGGTGACGTGCTCGAAGTGGAGCTGCGCCACAGCCGGGTGTCGCTGCGCATCTCGGAGGCGGTCCAGATCCGGCTGGCAGACCAGGGCTGTGCGACCAGCGGCTGCGGCTCGGGCTGCGACGGCAGCGACGAGCACGACGCCTGCGCCACGGACGCCGTGCCCGAGGCGCCGCGCGTCGTCCCGGTCGCGGTCCAGCGGGCGGGCAGCGCCCGGTGAGTCGCGCGGTCGTCGCCCTCGCGGGCAATCCCAACAGCGGCAAGACGACGCTCTTCAACCGTCTCACGGGAGCCAACGCCAAGGTGGGCAACTACCCGGGCGTGACCGTCGAGCGCAAGGAGGGGCGGCTGCGCTTCGACGACGGTCGGCAGGCCGTCGCGCTCGACATCCCCGGGACCTACAGCCTCTCGGCGCGCACCGGCGAAGAGGCGGTGGCGATCACCGCCATCGCCGGCCTGAACCCGTTCACCGAACCGGACGTGGTGGTGGTCGTCGTCGACAGCACCCAGCTGGCGCGCAACCTCTACCTGGTGTTGCAGGTGCTCGAGCTGCGCCTGCGCGTGGTGGTGGCCCTGAACATGAGCGACGTGATCGCCAAGAACGGCATGCAGGTGGACGCCGGCGCGTTGGCCGACGCGCTGGGCGTGCCGGTGGTGCCGGTCAGCGCGACCCGCGGCGACGGCGTGGAAGCACTGCGCGCGACCATCGCCGACTTGTTGGAGCGGCCGAACACCGACCGCAGTCGCGCTCGGACCAACG
Organism: Planctomycetota bacterium; assembly: GCA_029259695.1. Classification (GTDB taxonomy): domain Bacteria; phylum Planctomycetota; class B15-G4; order B15-G4; family B15-G4; genus OFTM49. Next base: position 26,277 of record JAJDEQ010000222.1, on the reverse strand, counting down.
GTTTCGACCCGGCCCTGAGCGCCGACGTGACCGCCGTCGAGCCGCACGTGCCCTCGGGCTGGGACCGGGGTGACCCCGAGCGCCGTCGGGCCCTGGCCAGCTGGGCGCTGATGTCCATCGACGAGGACGACGAGCTGTGGGACCTGCCCGGCGACCTGCGCGAGATCGTGCTGGAGCGTCAACGTCGAGCCCAGGACGAGGGTCGCGACATCGACCTGGCGTTGGCGGGTGCGCGCTATCGCTGGATCGACGAGCACACACCGCGCTTCATGGGCGAAGTCCCCGGCAGCCTGCGCGCCCTGACCGAATCGATCGACAAGCTGCTCGTGCACCCGGCGTTGGGCTTCGTCCTGTTCCTGCTGGTCATGTCGGTCGTGTTCCAGGCGTTGTTCAGCTGGAGTGCACCGCTGATCGATCTGGTCGACACGGCGGTCGGGGGGCTCGCCGACGGCGTGCGCAGCGCCATGCCCGCCGGACTGCTGCGCGACTTCGTGGTGGACGGCGTGATCGCGGGCGTGGGGGCGGTGCTCGTCTTCCTGCCCCAGATCCTGATGCTGTTCCTGTTCATCAGCCTCATGGAGGACAGCGGCTACATGGCCCGGGCCGCGTTCCTGATGGATCGCATCATGAAGGCGGTGGGCCTCACCGGCCGCGCCTTCGTGCCGATGCTGTCGGGCTTCGCCTGCGCCATTCCCGCCATCATGGCCACGCGCACCATGGAGCGGCAACGGGACCGCATGCTGACCATGATGGTGCTGCCGCTCACCACGTGCTCGGCGCGCTTGCCGGTGTACACGCTGATCATCGCCGCCCTCTACCCGGCCCCCGACCAGCCCGGCGGAACGGTGGCCGGCTTCCTGTCCCTGCAGGCCCTGCTGATGGTGGCGATGTACGTGTTCGGCACCGTGCTCGCGCTGGTGGCGGCAGCGATCTTCGGGCGCACGATCTTCAAGGGCAGCAGTGCGCCGCTGCTGCTCGAGTTGCCGCCCTACCGCATGCCCTCGCCGGTGTCCGTGCTGCGCATGATGTGGACCCGCGGGAAGCTGTTCGTGACCGAAGCCGGCACGGTGATCCTGAGCTGCACGGTGCTGCTGTGGATGTTGCTGACCTTTCCCCGCGACGTGCCCCTGGAGCGGGACTACGTGGCCGAAGCCGAGGCGGCACGCGCATCGGGCGCCGCGGTGGTCGAGGTCGAGCAGACGCTGGCCGCCCTCGTCCAGGAACAGAGCGCCGAGCAGCTCCGGGCCAGCTGGGGAGGCCGGCTGGGCCACGCGATCGAGCCGTTGATCGAGCCCCTGGGCTTCGACTGGAAGATCGGCGTGGGGTTGGTCGGCGCCTTCGCCGCGCGCGAGGTGTTCGTGAGCACCATGGGCGTGGTCTACGGCATGGGGGACGAGACCGACCAGGAGTCGGTGCCCCTGCGCCGGCGACTGCAGGACGAGACCTGGCCGGACGGGCGCCGGGTGTACACGCCGCTGGTGGGCTTGTCGTTGATGGTCTTCTTCGCCCTGGCCGCCCAGTGCATGAGCACCCTGGCGGTCGTTCGCCGGGAGACCAACTCCTGGCGCTGGCCGGTGTTCCTGTTCGCCTACATGACGGTGCTGGCCTGGGTCTTCTCGTTCGCCACCTACCAGGGCGGACGGATGCTCGGCTTCAGCTGAGTCGCCGGCAACGGCGCGGCCCGCGGGTCGCAGGTCGGCGCCGTCGTGGGCCGCGTGTCAGGCCGCCCGACGTTGGGCCTCGATCATGCGCGCGCTCACGAACTCGAGCGCCGCGCTCCAGGTCTCAGCCACCTCGGCGTTCCAGTCCGAGCCGAACTCCTCGGCCAGGGTGGCCAGCAGCGAGGCGGTGACGTAGGGGTACTGCTCGGGTTGCACGCCGTAGTCCACGTGGCTGCGACCGAGTCGATCGAGCATGGGCAGCAACTCGTCGGGGCGGTCGACCACCGCCACCACGGCCGACAAGGTCGCCATCAGCTTGCGCGGCTGCTCCTGGGGATCGGTGCCGGCGAACAACGGGCGCACCTGGGGGTAGACGGCGAACATGCGTTCGTAGAAGCGCAGGGCGACCGCGTGGGCCTGGGGGCGGATGCGTTCGAAGGTCTCACGCAGCAGGGCGACGTTCATCGGGCAATCTCAGGGAAGGGATGTCGGCGCCTGTTGCAGGCGCCCGGGTCGGAGAATCGGTGGAGTCGAGTCAGTTGAGATCGAGGTTCAGCAGGCCGCCGCGCCGCCCGCGGGTGGCGCACAGTTCGGCCAGCGTCGCTTCGGCCAGCGTGGCGTAGAACGCCTGCTCGGCGCGCATCAGCAGGCGGCGCAGGCCGCAGCCCGGCTCGAGCACGCAGACCGACGGGTCGGCGACGCAGTCCAGCACGCCGGCGCGCCCTTCGAAGGCCGCGACCACGTCGGCAACGGTCAGTTGCTCGAGGTCGGTGGCCAGGGCGATGCCGCCGCCGCGACCGGGCTGGGTGCGCACCCAGCCGAGGCGCGCGAGCTCCTGGACGACCTTGATCACGTGGTCCTTGGAGATGTCGAAGGCCGTGGCCAGCGCCTCGGTCTGCACCGGCCCCGGGTCGAGTCGGCCGTGGTTCACGCGGTTGGCCCGGTGACCGAGGTAGAGCAGGACGCGCAGGGCGAAGTCGGTGCGGAGTTTGAGCTGCATGCGCAAAGTGGTACCACGAATACCTGTTTAAAGACAAGCCCGGTGCCGTTCACGAGACGGGCCCCGTGCGGCGCGCTCCGCGCAGCGCACCCGGGTGCCGGGCGGTCGACGACGGATCGCGGGCCGGCTGCGCGAGGGATCGGCGCAGCCGTCGCCCGCGGACCACGGGCCGGATGGGGGCGCGAGGGATCGGCGCAGCCGTCGCCCGCGGACCACGGGACCGCCGTCAGCGGTCGGCGACCCCCAGGGTCTCCAGGCGCAGCACGGCGTCGGCCACGTGGGGCGAGACCTGGCGGGCGACCTGCGGGGCCTGGGCCATGATGCGCATGCCGGTGTGTTGGAGCATGCGCTGCAGGTCTTCGTCGCGCGGCGCTGCCGCGGCCGCCCGGGTGAGCAACTCGAAGTTCTCCAGGTTGATGCCTTCGACCGCGGCGATGCGCTGGAAGCGCCAGGCGCCCCAGTGACCGGCCAGTCGCGCCCGCACCATGGGCCCCACGCAGAGCAGTGCCAGCAGCGCCACCACCAGCGCCGTCCGGCGCCCCGCGCCCGGCGGGCCCACCGCGGCCGGAGTCCACACGTAACCGACGGCGGCGAAGAACGGCAGCGCGGTTCCGGGTGACGTCCACGCGTCCTGCAGCATGCCCACGGCCGTCCCGGCCACCAGCACGGCCAGGGCCACCAGGTCGGCGGCCGTGCGGTCCTCGCGCGCCACGATCCAGGCCCGGCGCAGCGACAGCAGCAACAACAGCAGCAGCAGTCCGCCGCCGATCAGTCCGCCCTCCGCGAAACCGAGCAGCAGTTCGTTGTGCGGGTGCCAGGCGGCGGTGGGCAGTCCGCGCAGCCCCACGACGGACGCTTCGGCCTGCTCGCGGTAGTCGGGGAACACGGCGCGGAAGCGTCCCAGTCCGTGGCCGCTGAACGGGGCGTCGGCGACCATGGCCGAGGTCGAGCGCCACAGCGAGAGGCGCACCTCGGTGGTCACGTCCTCGCCGGACAGGATCGGAGCCGAGTCGGGCAGCTTGCGCGCCAGCAACACGTCGGTGCCACCGCACGCCACGGCGCCGACGACGCCCGCCAGCAGCGCCCCGGCGAGCCAGAGCCACGCTGGTCGTGCACGCGGCGCGCCGCCGCCGGGCTTCCAGACCAGCAGCGGCAGCACGGTCGCGAGCACACCCAGTGTGGCCGCGAGCCGCGCGCCGCGCCCCTCGGTGAGCACCAGCGTCGTCGTGGTGAGCGCGAGGGCGAGGGCGCTGAGCAACGGACCGCGACTGCCTTGGCGGGGCAGCACCAGCACGGCGCTGAGGGCCGCCACCCCCAGGGCCAGCAGCGCGCCGGCGCGGTTCGTGTTGCCCATCAGCGACACGATCTCGCGCTCCCCCGACGGCGAACGCTCCGGCGGGGGGCTGAGGCTGTTCTCGAGTCCCAGGGCCTGCAGCACGCCGACCACGGCGGCGATCAAGGCCACGGTCATGAGCGCCGAGCCGAGGGCGTCGGGATGTCGGCGCGCCGCCACGCAGCCCAGGATCGCGGCGACGTGTGCCAGCACGAGTTGCAGCACGCGATCGCTCATGGCCGAGGACCACACGACGTCCTCGGCGGCCCAGGCCGAGAGCGCCGCCACGACGGCGGCGGCGACGAGCAGTCGTCCCCCGGTGCTCGCGAACCAGGCGCGGGCCAGGTGTGGCGCGCGCCAGGCGATGGACGGCAGCACCGCGATCAGGGTCACGCCGGCCGCCAGCGCGGTCTTGATCACGTCGGCGTCGGTGGGGATCTCGGGCAGCATGAACAGCGCGCCGCACACGAGCAGCAGGTGCAGTTCCCAACTGGCTGCGACCAGGCGGCCCCAGGCGCCGAACGCCGCGGCCAGGGCGCCGCCCTCGGGGGCGTCGTCGTGGGCCGCCATGGCGCTCGCGGGAGTGCGCGCCACCGGCCCGCTCAGACGCGCTCGAACAAGGCGTCCGCGAACGCCTCGGGATCGAAACGCTCGATGTCGTCGACCGTCTCGCCCAGTCCGATGAAGTGCACCGGCAGGCCGAGCTGCTCGCGGATCGACACGACCGCACCCCCGCGCGCGGTCCCGTCGAGCTTGCTCACCATCAGGCCGGTGACGTCGACGGCCTGCTTGAACTCACGGGCCTGGTTGATCGCGTTCTGGCCGGTCGTGCCGTCGAGGATCAGCAGCACCTCGTGGGGCGCGCCGGGTACGCACTTGCCCAGCACCCGGGCGATCTTCACCAGCTCGACCATCAGGTTCTTCTGGGTGTGCAGGCGCCCGGCGGTGTCCACCAGCAGCACGTCGACGTCTTCCTTGAGCGCCGCCTCGGCGGCGTCGAAGGCCAAGCCCGAGGGATTGGCGCCGGTCTCGCGCTTGATGATCGGCACGTCCAGGCGCTCGGCCCAGATGGTCAGCTGCTCCACCGCGGCGGCGCGGAACGTGTCGCACGCGGCGAGCATCACGCGCCGGCCCTCGTTGCGCAGCAGACCCGCCAGCTTGGCGATGGAGGTCGTCTTGCCCGAGCCGTTCACGCCCACCACGAGCACGATGTGCGGCTTGTGCGCGCTCACGTCGATCGGTGCCGAGGCGCCGCCCATCATCTCCAGCAAACGGGTGCGCATGAACGGCAGCACGTCGTCGCTGGTCTTGAGTTCACCCTGCTTGAAGCCCGTGCGGATCGCGTCCACGAGCTGTGTCGCGGCGGGGCCGAGGTCGGAGGTGTAGAGCAGCTCTTCCAGCTCGTCCAGGGTCGCATCGTCGAGCGTTCCGCGGCCGAGCAGCTTGCGGACACCGCTGGCGAGGGCTTCGCGCGTCTTCTTCAGACCCTTGAAGAGCTTGCCGATCATGCGTCGTCCCCTGCGGGCCGCTGCTCGCCCAGGCCTTCCAGCGGACGGCCCTCCGAGTCCTCCTCGATGGGTGGCATCTCCACCGACAGGCCGAGGTCCTTGCGCACCCGGTCGAGGATGCCGTTGATGAAGGCGCCGGACTGCGCGCCGGAGTAGCGCTTGCCCAACTCGATGGCCTCGTTGATCGTGACCTTGGGCGGGATGTCGTCGCGCTCGGTCAGCTCGTAGACGGCCAGGCGCAGCACGCAACGGTCCACGGCGGCGAGGCGCTCCAGGTCCCAGTTGTCGGCGGCCGTGCGGATCAACTCGTCGATCGCGTCGCGGTGGGCGAGCACACCGTCCACCAGTTCGCCGGCGAAGGCCTTGATCGACTCGGAGGCCTCGGCGTCGCGCAGGGTGCTGTGGTCGTAGCCGCCGGGATCGGACAGCGTCACCGCGTCCGCCGGGCGCGTGTCGATGGAGAACAACACTTGCAGTGCCACTTCCCGTGAGCGTGTGCGGCCGCCGATCACGAGTCGTCTCCCTTGGCGAGTTGCAGGGCGCGCACCGTCTCGATCGCCGAACGGGCCGCCTCGCAGCCCTTGTTCTTGGCCGGCGTGGTCGATCGGTCGCGGGCCTGGGCGAGCGAGCTGCAGGTCAGCACGCCGAACAACACCGGCACGCCGGTGCTGAGCGCGGCCTGACCGCAGCCGCGCGTCGTCTCGGAACACACGTAGTCGTAGTGATCGGTCTCGCCGCGGATCACGGCGCCCAGCACGACCACCGCGTCGTGTCGTCCGCTGGCGGCGAGGGTCTGGGCCGCCAGCGGCAGCTCCAGGGCGCCCGGAAGGTGCAGCACCGTGATGTCGTCGTCGCGCACGCCCGCCTCGCCGAAGACGTCGAGCGCGCCCTGCAGCATGCCCTGGGTGAAGGTCTCGTTGTAGCGACTCACCGCCACGGCCATGCGCAGACCGGAGCCGTCGAGTGATCCTGAGATCTCGTGCATGCTGAGCTGTTCCAAGGAGCGGGCCGCAGATCGTAGCGTTCGCTATGATCCGCCGCCATGCGTGCGTCGGGGACAGCAGCGCCGGGGAACGGCACGGAGCGCGCAACGCGGTCGGCCGGCGCGGGTCGCCGGGCCCTGATCGCCGTGCTGTTGGGGGGCTGGGTCCTGCTGGCCTGCGCCTGCGGCGGCGGCGCCGACCGTCCGCTCGGTGTCTTCGCCGCCGCCAGCCTGGTGGACGTGCTGGAGGAACTGCGAGCGGGGACCCGTGCGGCGGGCGAGCGTGTCTTCGATCTGCACGTGGCCGGCTCGGAGACGCTGCTCGCGCAGGTGCGCGCCGGGGCGCCGGCGGACCTGCTCGTGGTGGCGCGGCCGCTGACCGTCGACGAGCGTCCCGCCAGCGCCCAGGGTGAGCCGCGGGTGCTGGCCACGAGCCCGCTGGTGATGGCCGTGGCCGACGGCGACCCGTGCCCCGGCGGTCCCGAGGCGTTGTCGGGGCGTCGGGTGGCCATGGCTGATCCGGCCCTGGCTCCGGCCGGGCGCTATGCCCGCGCGGCCCTGCAGCGTCACGGCGTGTGGGACGCCCTGGAGGGCGGCCTGCTGTTGGGGCGCGACGTGCGCGACGCCTGCTCCTGGGTCGTGCTGCACGAGGCCGACGTGGTCCTGTGCTACGCCGCGGATGTCACGGCGGTCGAGGGCCTGACCGCCTGCGCAGCGCTGGGCGAAGAGCAGGCGCGCTACGAACTCTGGGTGGTCGCTCCGCCCGAGCGGCGCGGGGCCGCCCGGGCCCTCGCTGCCACGCTGTTCACCCCGCCCGCGCGCGCTGCGCTCCGGGCCCACGGGTTCGACACGCCGTGGTGATCGAGGCGCTGCTGGTCAGCGTGCAGGTCGCCGCGCTGGCCGTCGTCGTGAGCTTGCCCGTCGCCGTTCCGCTGGCGTTGTGCCTGGCGCGCAGGAGCTTTCGGGGCAAGATCCTGGTGGAGACGGTCGTGGCGCTGCCGCTCGTGCTGCCCCCGGTGGTCACCGGCTTCGTGCTGTTGATGCTGCTCGGGCGCGGCACGCTGGTGGGCGGCAAGCTGACCGAGGTGTTCGGCGCCAGTCTGTTGTTCACCCCTGCGGCAGCCGTCCTGGCCGCAGCGATCGTTGCCTTCCCGCTGCTCGTGCGCACGTTGCGCGTGGCCTTCGAGGGCGTGGACCCGCAACTGGAGGAGGCCGCCAGCACGCTCGGCGCCACGACCTGGCGCACCTTCACCCGGGTGACCCTGCCGCTGGCATGGCACGGCGTGGTGGCGGGCCTGGTGCTGGCCTTCGGTCGCGCACTGGGTGAGTTCGGCGCCACGCTGGTGGTGGCCGGCACACTGCCGGGCGGGCGCATCACGGCGCCGGTGGCGGTCTACCGGATGTTGCTCTCGGGCGACCCGTGGCGTGCCCGGGGGCTGGTGGGCGGCCTGGTGATCGTCGCGTTGCTGACCACCGCCTGCGCCGAACTGCTGGTGCGCGGCGGGCGCTCGCGGCGAGGTCGTCGAGCATGAACACCGACGCGACGAACACCGTCGAGGGGCCCGCGCTGGAGGTCCGCGCGGTGGTGCCCGGGCGACTCGACGTGGACCTGGCGTTGGGCGCGGGGTGCACCGCGGTGGTGGGGCCTTCGGGCGCGGGCAAGAGCACGCTGCTCGGGGTGATCGCGGGACTGGTGCACGAGGCCCGTGCGCGGGTCGTGCTCCGGGGACGCACGCTCGACGACGAGCACGGGACCCGTGTCCCGACCGCCGACCGGGGGCTGGGCCTGCAGTTCCAGGAGGCGCGGCTGTTCCCGCACCTGAGCGTGCGCGGCAACCTCGCCTTCCCGTCCCGGCACGGCGGACGGTCGGGCACGCCCGACCCGGTGGCCTGTGCCGCGGCCCTGGGCATCGCCGACCTGCTCGATCGCCCGGCGGCCGAGTTGTCCGGTGGCGAGGCCCGCCGGGTCGCCCTGGCCCGGGCGCTGGCTGCGGGCAGCGAGTTGCTGCTGCTCGACGAACCGCTCGGCGGGCTGGACGACGGGGCCCGGGAACGCATCCTGCCGTGGCTGCACCGCTTGTTGCGCGCGCACCCGGTGCCGACCCTGATGGTCACCCACCGCATGTCGGAGGCGCTGTACCTGGCCGACGACGCGGTGGTGATCGAGGACGGGCGGGTCGTGGCCCAGGGCCAGCCGTTCGACGTGCTGCCGGCCCGGGCGAGCGTGTCGTCGCAGCGCGAGCAGGAGACCGAGAACCTGCTCGCCGGCGTGGTCGGGCCGGACGGGTGTTCGGTGCGCGTGGGTTCGGCCTCGCTGACGGTGGCCGCGCACGATCTGCCGGTCGGCGCCAGCGTCGCCGTGGGCTTGCGCGCCGGGGACATCGTGGTCGGCCTGTCGCGGCACGACGACCTGTCGGCGCGCAATGTGCTCGACGGCCGGATCGTCGCGCTGCACCCGGTGGCGGACGGGCTGCTGGCCCGGGTCGACGTGGGCACCACCCTGCTCGTGTCGCTCACGCGTCACGCAGCGGACGAGTTGGGCCTCGCGGTGGGCCGCGACGTCGTGCTGTACCTCAAGACCACGGCCCTGCGGGTGTCGCCCGCGGGTTGAGGCGAGCGGCTCGAGCGGGGCGGGACGGTTCGCGGTGACCGGTTCGGGGCGAGCGGTTCGCGGTGACCGGTTCGAGACGGGCGGGGCGGGACGGCCCCGCGGGCGCCGCTCAGTGCTCCTCGCGGTCGCCCGCGTCCGGCAGGGGCTGGTCGTCGGTGGACGGCCCCGCATCGGGCGGCGGCCCGGCCCGCTCGATCTGCTCGACGACACCCGCAGCGGCGGCGAGGAAGGCCAGGGCGCGTTTCGGCTGCCCGTCGCGCATGACGCTCAACGCCCGGGCGTGCAGTTCGCCCAGCCGCAAGCGGGACGGCAGGTCGGGCCGGAAGTCCAGCTTGCCGTAGCGATCGGCGAGGCCGATCTCGGCGCGCAGGAACGCGTCCCGGTCGCCCTGCAGCGGGCCGGTCTCGATGCGCCCGAGCCGTTGCACGCCCTCGTCGTACGAGCCGTCCAGGATCAGCTCGAGCGCGCGGTTCTTGTTGTCGATCACCGCCTGCAGGTCGTCGAGTTCGCGACGCACGGGGCGCGAGCCGTTGAAGCGCTGCATGGCCAGTCGCTCGGCCAGGCCGAAGTAGATCTTGTGGCGCCAGAGCAGGCGTCCGACGGCGGTGGCCACGTCGTCGGGGACCTTGACCGGGCGCCGTGGCGGCGCCGGCGGCCCGGCCTCGGCGATGGCCGTGGCGTACGCGAGCAGGTTGGTCCACAGCCGGTAGCTCGGGCTCGCGGGCTCGATCGACTTCCATGAGTTGGGCGTCATGCGCTCGGGGTCGAACAGGAGCGTGCTGAGCACGATGTGTCCGCGCCCGTAGGGGACGCTCTGGACGATCGCTCCGCTGTCGAGCCCGTAGCCGTCGAAGTTGCCCAGCTCGATCTGCAGTCCGTCCACGCCGCGGACCAGCAGGGCCTGGTCGGGGCGAACGTCGGCGAAGCGCTCGTCGAGCAGGCGTGAGTCGCCCACGAACCCGTCGAGCAGCGCGGAGCCCTCGGCGAACACCGAGTGCGCGCCCACGAAGTGACCGCGTGCGGTGCGCACCCGCGCGTCGAAGGGCAGGTCGGTCACCGCGCCGTAGGTGTCGTAGCCGAACATGTCCTGGGGCAGGGGGCGTCCCGCCGTGGGCGGGGCGATGAACAACGCGGTGCCGCCGTCGCGCACCCAGTGCAGCAGCGAGAGGGTTGTGTCGATCTCCTCCGGGCCCCACATGTTGGCGCGGAAGCCCACCACGGCGGTGGGGCTGGCGAGCAGCCTGCCTAGGCGTTCCAACCAACTGGACGGGGCGACGGGAAACGCGCGCTGCACGAACTCGGGCTCCAGCGCGATCATCTCGCGCACGGGGGGCGGGGCATCGAACAGGGAGCCCGGCCGCGGCACCACCGAACGGACCGGCTCGGGTGGAGTGCGCTCGGGCAGGGCGTTGAGTGCGGTGAAGACGTCCAGCGCGGGCTTGGGCGTGCCCCACACGTCCACCAGGCCCGCACCATTCTCCCAGCACACGTCGCGCCACTGGGTGTAGACGTCACCGGCCACTCGCGGATGGGCGCGCAGCGTGGCGGCCATGAAGCGCGCGGCGCGGGCCTGGTTGTCCTGCCCCAAGGCCACGAGGGCGCTCACTGCGGGTGCCAGCGGGGCCGACGCCGAGGTGGCCAGCTGGGCCTGCACGTCGGCGAGCTGGTCGCGGTAGATCGCGGCGTCTTCCAGGTGCGGTCGGTCGGCGAAGCCCGCCAGGTTGTCCTCCAGGGAGGGGATGCCGCCGAAGCCGTACTCGGAGACGAACACGAGCCGCTCGGAGTCGGCCCCCAGCTCGTCGATGTAGCGCAGGTCGCCCTCGTTCCAGGGCCACGAGCGGTAGACGTGCAGGTCGTCGAAGGGCACCGGTTCGTCGGCGAACGGGTTGAGGTAGTGCGAGTCGCCCTGCCACGAGCCGGAGTCCTCGAGCAACAGCCGCTCGGGCAGCAGCGCGTGCGTGCGCAGCAGCAGCTCCCGGCTGCGGCGATGGAGCTGGCCCGACAGCTCGTTGAGCAGACCGAGCATGACCACCGAGGGATGACCGGCCACGTCGTCGGCGAACGCCACCAGGGCGCGGTCCACCATGGCGGCCGTGTCCCTGCGCACCTCCGTGATCCAGCCCAGCGTCGGTTCGGCGTGGACCAGCAATCCCAGCTCGTCGCACACCGCGAACAGATGCGGGTCGGTGCGCAGGTGCGCGCGGACCAGGTTGAATCCGGCCGACTTGATCGCCGTCAGCTCGGCACGCACGAAGTCCGGGTGCGGTGGCAGCGCGTGGGTGGCGGGGAAGAACGGCTGGTAGAGCACGCCCCGGAGGTAGATCGGCGCGCCGTTCAGTTCGAAGTGATCACCGGCGACGCGGAACGTGCGCAGGCCGAACGGGCGCTGGAGCTCGTGCGCGGGGACTGCCTCGCCGGGCTCCGCCGCCGGCGTCTGCATGCGCACGGAGAGACGGTGCAACACCGGCGCCGCGGGCGTCCAGGGCGCCAGGCCCTCGCTGTCGAAGGGGAACAGGTGGGACGAGCGTCCTGGCGGCAGCGTCAGCAGGCGTTCGATGCTGGCCCGCGGCCGTGACGTGTGGTCGGGTGTCGGGCGGGACGGTTCGGGTTCGGGTTCGGGTTCGGCGGGGGGCGCTGCGGCGGTGATCGTGGCCGTGACCCGCAGGGCGCGCGGGGCGTCGGTCAGGTTCTCGAAGCTGAGCCGGGCGCGGGCTTCGCCCAGTTCGCGATTCCAGACCACGTCGTGGTGCACCCAGGCCACGGGGCGCTGCGGCGTGAGGCGCACCGAGCCGAGGATGCCCCCGTAGTTGAGGTACCAGGACTCCTTCGCATGGGGCCAGGCCCCGAGCACGAGGTCGTCCACCCGTTCGACGCCGGGGTCGACGCAGCGCAGGACCAGGCTGGCCCCCGGTTGGGCCAGGCGCGCGAGGTGTTCGCTGACGTCGAAGTGGAAGCGCTCGTCGGAGCCGTCGTGCCGGCCCAGCCAGTGGCCGTCGAGCCACGCGTCGACCCGGCCGTTCACGTTGTCGAACTCGAGCAGCACGCGGTCGTGCGGGGGGGCCGGCGGGGGCATGCCGGGGAGCGTGCGGCGGTACCAGGCGATGCCGTCGTAGCCCGCGGTCTCGGGCAGGCTCTCCAGCACGCCGGGGACGGCGATGGCCAGCGCCTCGCTCCAGGCTTCGTGGCCGGGGGACTGCAGGCCCGCATCACGGCCGCGATCCTCGGCGTCGAGCAGCAGCTCCCAGTCGCCGTCCAGCAGCACACTGCCGTCCGCCCCGTCGGCTGCGCCGGTTCCCGCGCCGGGCGTGGCGGCCGCCGCGCTCGCGAGCAGCACGCTGATGACGAAGGCCACGAGCGGCGGGCGCAGGCGGTCCCTCCGATCCGCTGGGGTGCGTGCGCAGGGCTTCCCGGGGGAAGGGCGTGTCATGCCGACTCCGAGGCGTGGACGAGCGGGCGCGGGCGGGAGGGAGGGTGGAACCGGCGCATGATCGCATGGTGGCGCCGCACGGACACGCGTGCCGACCGGCTCGCTTCCCGCTGGTCGGTTGCCGGGTTGGTCGGATGGGCCTAATCCCGTCCGGCCCGGGGTCGCCCCCCGCGCGCTGGCCGGCGCCGTGGTTTGTGGCCGCGGCGCCCACCCGATTTAATACGCTCGCCTTCCCCCGCTCGCGCTGAGAGATCGCTGCCCGTGGCACCCGACGACGTGCTCGACGATGCAGACGCTGCGGACCCGGAGGCGGCGGGCGGCGGCCTGCGCGTGCTCGACTCGGGCGACGCGGGGCGCGCCGGCTTGCCCTGGGCCTGGATCCTGGGCCTGGTGGTCCTCGTGGGCGGCAGCGGCGCGGCGGTCTGGTTCCTGCGCGAGGGCGGGCTGGGCGTCGCGGTGCAGCAGGCCTCGGCGCCACCCGCCGCGGACAACCTGCTGGGCGCCGCCTGGTCGTTCGAGACCACCGACGGCGAGAGCCCCGAGCGGGCCTGGGGCGTGCCCGAGGACGCACCGACGGGCTTCGCCTTCGGCGCTGCGGGCGCGGTGAGCGGCGAGGCGGGCGCGGTCGCTGCGCCCGAGGACGGCGAATGGGCCCGCATCGCGGCGACGGACAGTCACCGCCTGGGGGCAGCGCGCCCGGTCGTGAGCCTGCAAGCCGTGGCCGGCGGCGACGGTGTGCAGCTGATCCTGCGCTTCGAAGGGGAGGGTCACCCCGCGGTCGAGGTGGTGGTGGCCTCCGGCACGGGGGCGATCGCGGGGCGCACGCCGACGCCTCCCGGATACACCCACGTGCGCGCGGTGATCGGCGCCGTGTCGGCGGGCAGCGTCGACGACGTCGTCATGCGGGAACTCGATGAGCTGGCGCCGGCGCCCCTGCGGCGCGGCCTGTTCGACGTGGTCTCGCTCGACGTGGGGCTCGATCAGGGCCTGCTCGTGTTGCGCGGCAACGACCTCGTCTTCCAGGTGGAAGGAGTGGCCATCGACGACGGGAGCGGGCGTCGTTGGCCCGCCGCGGTGGCTGCGCTGCCGGGAGCGGGCGAGCTGGCGCTGCCCGGTGGTGGTCGCGTGCAGGTCGACGGCACGCTGAGCGAGGACGGCACCCGCATCCGGCTGCAACGCACGTTCGCGGGGTTGCCCGCCGAGGCCCGCGTGTTCCACGTGGCCCGTGCGGTGGGGGCGCTGGCCGCGGCCCCGGTGGGCGTGGGCTCGAGCGGCGGCTTCGAGACCTTCACCGACGACTTCCAGGTCGAGGGCGTGCGCACGCTCGTGCTGGGCGCGGGCGCCGAGCGGCTCGTGTTGGGCGGCGACGGCGTCGATGTCGCGGCCACCTGGATGGCGGACGGCACGATCGAGTTCCTGGTGGAGCGGGTGGGCAGCGCCAAGGGTCGCGGGAGCCTTTCGCTGCAGACGGACTTCCAGGAAGAGCGGGTGCAGGCGGCCCAGTTGCGCACCCAGGCGGAGGGCGAGGAACGCGCCGGGCGGCTGGGCCGCGCGCTGGCGACGACCGAGTTGATCCTGCGCGAGTACCCCTATGACGAGGGCGTGCTCGCATGGGCACGGGGCACGCGCTCGCGCTTGCAGGCGTCGATGCAACAACGGCTCGACGCGATCGAGGCCGACTTGCAGGACGCGCTCTTCCTGGCCAGCGCACGACGCTGTCGCGAGGTGCGCGAGGATTGCCTGGAGGCGGCGCACACCTTCGCCGAGAGCGCGGCCGAGGCGCGCTTCCAGGAGGCGGCGGTCCAGGTGGCCGAGCGCGCCCGGGACCTGCTCGAGGCGGATCGCTCCCGCCGCGAACGTCGCGTGCGAGCCGTGCGCGAGTCGTTCGCCGAGGCCGGGACCTACGAGAACGTCGTCGAGGAACTCGATGCCTTCCTCGAAACCACCCTGGCGCCCGATCCGTGAGCGCGCGCGTCGTGGGCATCGACATGGGCGACGACAACGCACGGCTCGTCGCCGGCCGGCTGCACAAGGGGGCCTTCGAGATCCTCGATGCGGCGCTCGTGCCCGTGTCCGACGTGGGTGAGGCGCTGAGCGGCATGGGCCTGTCCAAGGCCACGATCCTGGTGGGCGTGACCGGGCGCGACATGATCCTGCGCACGATCCAGGTGCCCCCGGTGCCGGACTGGCAGCTGCGCGAGCTGATGGGCTTCGAGATCGAGGACGTCGCCGACCAGTCCGGGGACGAACTCGCCGCCGACTACAACCTGCTCGGCGGTGCCAGCGCCTTCGCCGATGACGACATGGCCCTGCTGGCGCTGGTGCGCCGCCGGCTGATCGACGAGCGCAACGAGCTGCTGGGCGAGGGCGGCGCCCGGGCCTCGGCCTTCACGCCCAACGCCGTCGCGCTGCACAACGCCTACGTGGCCACCGACGGTGCCGACGGAACGGTCATGATCGCGAACCTCGGCGGAGCGACCACCGACATCGCGCTGGTCCACGACGGCGAGCTGTTGTTCGCGCGCAACCTGAGCGGCGGCGGCGACCTGTTCACCGAGGCCCTGGTCGATGCCTTCGGTCTGCCGTGGGAGAAGGCCGAGGCGATCAAACGCAAGCGCGGCGTGCTCGCCCGCCCGGGCGAGCGGCTGGCGGGACAGCAGGCCGCGGTGGCCCAGGCGCTCGGCGCGGGCACGCGGCTGATCACCAACATGCTCAACTCGTCGGTCATGCTGTGCCGCAACCAGTTGGGCACGCCCGAACTGGACCTGACCCGGGTGCTGTTGTGCGGGCCGGGCGCTGCCCTGCCCGGCCTCGACGAGGCCCTGTCCCGTTCGCTCGACGTACCCACCGAGCGCTTCGACCCCTGCGACGGATACGTGGTGGGCGACGTGGACCTGCTCGAGGAGCGTGGGGCCGATTACGCCGTGCCCGCGGGCCTGGCCATGATGGGGGCCCTGGGCGATTCGTACCGGATCGAGATCCTGGACGCCGCCACGCAGCGGCGGCGGGAGTTCCGCGAGAAGACGGTCTGGTTGTGGGGCGCGGCGGTGGTGGTGCTGTTCGTCCTGGCGCTGCACTTCGTCGTGACCCGGGCCGATCACCAGACGGCCAGCGAAGACCTGGTGCACTTGCAGCGCGAAGTGCGCTCGCGCACGTCGGACCTGCAGGGCTACGAGCGGGCGCTGCGGGAAGCCGACGAGTTCGCCGCAGACCTGGCCATGCTCGAGGCCCACACAGCGCCCGGCTCGGGTGTGTTGACGACCCTCGATCTGCTGGAACGCCACCTGCCGCCGGAGTTGTGGGTCACCGCGGTGCGCACGCTGCGGCGTGTGGACCCCGAGTTCGGTGCGGGCGGCGACGCCCGGCCCTACGTGGTGGTCGAAGGTCGCGGCAAGGAGATCGCCCGCGACCTCTCCGACGCGGTCACCGAGCTCACCTCCCAGCTTCGTCGTCACCCGGGCGTGGCCGGGGTGCTGCCCAGTCTCACCACGGACAGTCGCGGTGACTTCGCTTTCGACCTGCGCCTCGATCTGAGTGTCGCTCGCGACGCGGGGACGGACGCCGCGACCGCGGCCGACGAGCACCCGGGCGACGCGGCCGAGGGGGGCGCCTGATGGACAAGGAGCTGCGGCGCCTGATCCTGATCGGCCTGGGTGCCGTGCTGGCCATCATCGTGGGGCGTGCGGTGATCTCGTCGGTGTACGACGACAGGCTCGCGGCGGCGCGGGTCGTCCGTGAGCGCAACAAGCTACGGGGCACGGGCGAGGCGGGCAGCGCGCCGGCCCGAGCGGAGCGCGCCCGGGTGGCCGATCTGCGCACCGAACTGGAAGGCGAGCTCGAACGCCTGGTGGACGACCTGGCGTACGCGTTGCCGCCCGCATTCGACGTGCCGGCGGGGCAGAGTCCCGACCTGGCCTACCTGCAGATCCTGCGTCGCGAGCAGGACGAACTGGTCAAGCGCGCCGCGTTCTTCGGCAAGTCGGTGCCCAGCAACCTGGGCATGCCCGAGCTCAACCCCACGGGCCTCGAGGATGTCCTGCGGACGTTGCGCGCGTTGCACGTCGTGCACCGTGTGGTGGGTGCGGCCCTGGAGGCGGACGTGGACCGCGTGGCCGAGATCACGCCGGCCCCGGTTGCCCGGCGCGCCCGCACGGAGGGCGGCTTCGTGCGCGCCCACCGGGTCGACTTCGAATTGCACGGGTCGCAGCGGGCGTTGCGCGACACGCTCGCCGGCGTGCTCGCGGGGCAGCCGTACCTGGCCCTCGAGGACGTGCGTATCGAGGCCACGGACGAGGACGGTCGCCGCCTGCGCTGCCGCTTCGCCGCCCTGGCGCTCGTGATCGACCGCGAACACTCGGCGTTGCAGCCATGAAGCAGCGACGCGAACAACTCGTCTTCCTCGTGCTGCTGCTGATCGCGGTGCTCCTGGCGTGGTCGCGGCTCGACGGACGCTACGCCCGTCAACCGGTGCCGCGCGCCAGGACGCTGGAGCCGGCGCAGATCGAGCTGCCGCGCGTGATCCGGCGGGGCGGCGCGGACCCGTCGAACGACGCCGGGCTCGCCGCGGGCGCGGTGCTGCCCCTGCACGAAGCCGGCGCCGATCGGCGCATGCTGTTCGCGCCGCCCCGTGAGCTGCTCCCGCTCGATCCGCTGGAGTTGCCCGACCCGCCCCGACCCGCTCTGTCGGTGCTGCGTCCGGCCGTGCACCCCGCGCGCGGCGGCGGGGCCTCGCGCGCCTACCGCGTGCGGCCCGAGACGCTCGGCGGACTCGCGCTCGACGACACGCTGCCAGGGGACATCGACGGCAACGAACTGGACCCCGCCGAGGGCTTGATCGGAATCGGTGGCGGGGGCGGCCCGGGGCTCGGCCGGGCGCCGGCGAGCGTCCTGGACCTGTCCGATGCGGACTTCACGCTCGACGAACCGGCGCTCGAGGATCGTTTCGATTGGTACGCGCGCGTCGGCTCCACGGGCGAACAGAACCGCATCTACGGTCACATCCGCAACGACGATCCCCACGGCCTGGCCCGGCGGCGCGGCGAGGACCTGCTCTTCCAGCAGGTCAGCCGGCGCACCGGTCGAACGGTGGGCGTGCCCTTCTCGGTGCCGCGTCTGGAGGTGGATGGCTTCGGGCTCGCGCTCACGTTCGAGAACGCCTATCGCTTCCGCACCCGGGCGCTGGGCAACGGTCCCAGCGCCGCGGCCCCGCGCCGCGAACTGGCGGAGGAACTGCTCGCGTCGTGGCCGGGTGAGTCCCAGGCGCACACGCTGGCCCTGGAGGAGGCGCGCCGCGCCTGGGCGGCCAGCCCCGGCGATCCCCACACCGGTCGGCTGCTCGCGTGGATGCTGTACCTGGTGCACGACGTCGAGTCCGAGCTGGCGCTGTATCACGACGCGCTCGACGAGGGCTGGGCGGACGCGGCACTGTTCGCGGGCTTCGCGCGACTGGCGCGGGGACTGGGCCTGCCCGAACGGGCTTGGGAACTCGTGCAGCAGGGCCGGCGCCTGGACCGGGTGTCCGGTGACGTGACCTTCGTCGAAGGGCTGCTGCTGCGCGATCGCGGGGATCACGAGGGCGCCCTCGCGGCCTTCCAGGCTGCGGCGGGACAACCCTGGGCCGCCCCGGACGTGGTCGGCAAACGCCGTCGCCTGGCGCTCGAACTGGGGGCGTCGTGGCTCGCGGCCGATCAGCCGCGGGAGGCGTTGCGCGAGGCCGATCGGTTGCTGCTCGAGCAGCCCGACGACGTCGAGGCGCTCAACCTGCGCGGTGCGGCGCTGATGGCCGAGGGCGACGTGGCGGGCGCCGCCGAGCAGTTCGGCAGCGCGCTGGCCGTGCGGCCCGACGATCCCGTCGTGCTGACCAACTCCGCCATCGCCGCGTGGCGTGAGGGGGACGGTGCGGCGGCCATGCGGCTGTTGTCCCAGGCGCGGGAGGTGGACCCGCTCAACGCGGTGCGACCCACCCTGGTGATGGGCTTCCTGCACGAGGACGCCGGCCAGCCCGAGGCGGCGCGCGACCTCTACGCAGAGGCCCTGGCCCTGGAACCGGGTGATCCTGAAGCCCTGTACCGACTGGGGCGCAATCAGCGCCACGACGGCAACCCCGAAGCCGCGGTCGAGACGCTGCGTACGGCGTTGCAACTCACCGGCCCCGAGACGTTGTTGCTGCTCGAACTGGGTCGCGCTGCGCTGGAGCGGGGCCGACAGGAACACGCGCGCCGCTACTTCCGGGAGGGGCTGCGGCTCGAGCCGCAGAACGGTGAAGTGCTCTGGTACCAGGGGCTCGCCGCGCTCGAGGCGGGCGACCTGTTCGCGGCGGATGCACCCTTGCGCGCAGCCGCGGCCACCGGCATGGCCGGCGCCCACGCCGGGTTGGCGGTGGCGGCCTACCGGCGCGGCGAAGTGGCGGCCGCGAGCGATCACTTCGACGAGGTGCTCAAGGCCTACGCAGGTGACTCCGATGCTCCCGTGGCACGCTATGCCGCCGAACAGTCGGCGCGCATCGCCGACAACCTGGCCAAGCGTCAGTGGATCGAACGCTTCGGCCGCTCGTCGCTCCAGCGCGGCTGGCGCGAGAACCAGTGGGACGGGAGCCCGCGCGTGCTGCTCGACGGCGGCGCCGTGCGCATCGCCGGACGCATGGAGAAGCCGCGCGAGGACGAGCGCCCCGGCATCAGTCGCGACGTGGACGGTCGGGCGTTCCACACGCTGCTGGCCGAGCTGGTCGTCGAAACGGCGGGCGAGACGCGCTGCGGCGTGTCGCTGACCCATCGTGCCCCGCGCGGCTCGCTGGGCAGCATGCCCAAGGCGCGGCTCGACATCTTCATGGACGAGGACGGGCTCGTGCGCACGTCGGTGCTCGACAGCTTCGACACGATCGTGCGCCAGGGGGAGCCCCTCGACGGCGTGCGCGTGGAGCCCGGGACGGCGGTGCGGCTGGGCATCGAGCGCCTCGACGCGATCAACGGCCGCTTCGCCTTCACGGTCGACGGCCAGCCGGTCGGCGACCTCGTCGAGTGCAAGGCGCTGCGCAACTTCCGCGGCACGTTCGAGCTGAGCGTCTACGCCGAGGCCGCCCCCGGTCGCAGCGCCGCGGCGCACACCACCTTCGTCAGGATCGTCCGCACACCATGAGAACCCGCGCTGCACAGACTCCGGCCCCGACGGGCTTCACGCTGATCGAGGTGCTGGTCGTGCTGGCCCTGCTGGGCATGTTGATCGGCATGACGTCGTTCGCGGTCAGTCGCTACCGGGAGTCCGGACGCATCGCCGAGGCGCGGGCGCGGATCGACACGCTCGCGCTGCTGCTCGAGTCCTACAACGACCGCATGGGCAGCTATCCCCCGGGACGCCTGACGCTGCTGGGGGTGCCCGAGAGCAACGGCGTCAACGAGGGCATCGAGAGCCTGGTCGCGGCGCTCGGTGACAAGCGTTACGCCGGTCGGCGCCCTGACGAGCGCTGGCTGGGCAACGGGGACGAGGACGAGGCCGTGCAGTTGCAGCAGTACAACGGCAGCCAGGCCCTGCTCGAGGTGCTCGACCCCTGGGACAACCCGTTCGTCTACATCCCCGCGTCGGACTACGAGCGCGAGTTCACCTACCGGCTCGAGGATGCGTTGGGGATCGAGGAGGTCACGCTGGGCGCCGCCCGCAGCAAGCTCACCGGCGCCTGGCACCAGTTCGAATCGTTCCAGCTGTTGTCGGCGGGACCCGACGGGCTGGTCGGCACCGAGGACGACATTGCCAACTACGAGATCCAGCTGCAGGAGTCGTGAGGCGCGCGCGGGCGGGGTGACCCTGCTCGAGCTCGTGATCGTGATGGCGATCCTGTCGACCCTGCTCGGGCTCGGGCTGGGAGCGCTGAGACGTCTCGACACCTCGGCCCGGCAATCGGTGGCGCAGGTCAAGGACGCCATGCGCTCGGCGCGTCTGTTCGCCCTGCGCGAAGGTGTGCCCGCCACGGTGATCGTGGACAGCGAAGCCGGGGCCGTCTACGGCCTGGGCGTGAAGTCGGCCGGCAACTGGCACTTCGAGGACGCCGACGGCAGCGGTTGGCCCGTGGCCGCGCTGCACGCCGGCGGCGCCCTCGATCCGGACGGCGTGCTGGGCGGCTGCCTGCGGCTCGATCCGGAGACGACGCTGGTGATCGACGAGCTGCCGCCCGGGTTCGACTCGCCCCACGGCTTCGCGGTGGACGTGTTCCTCGCACCCGAACGGGACACGCGGCCGATGACCGTGCTCGAACGCCCGGGCGCGTGGTCGCTGGCGCTGGACGAGGCCGAGCGGCTCGTGGTCACGGTGGCGTTGCAGCCCGTGGGTTCCCTGGGAGCCGAGGGCCTGGTCGATCGGCTGGTGGTGGAAGTGCCGCAGGACGTGCTGACGCCGGAGCGCTTCACGCGGCTCACCGCGGTGTTCGACGGGCGTCGCCTGCACGTGGCGTTCGACGGCCGGCGCAGCGTCGACGACACGCTGCTCGGCGAGGTGCGGCGCATGCACGTGCCGGCCGACGCACCGGTGAGCACCGGCGTCGACGCCCGGGCTTATCGCGGCCGACTCGACGAGTTGCGGCTGGGCGTGGTGGTGGTGGGGCGCCACGCCGAGTTGCCCGACGACGTGACGCTCAGCGGCCCGTCGCAAGAGCTGCGCCTGGATGCGGACGGACACCTCGACCCCGAGTTCCACACCGAACCGGTCACGCTGCGCCTCGCAGTGCGGGACTCGATCGAGGTCCTGGCGGTGGAGCTGGGCACGCTGGGCACGGTGCGCTCCTGGGTGGAGAGCGCGCCGTGACGACGGACTTGCGGGCACAGCGCGGCGCGGCCCTGGTCACGGTGATCATCGTGTTGATGGCGTTGGCCGTGATCGCCACGCCCTTCGCCCTGTCCATGCGCAACCTCGAGGCGGCGGCGTTGCGCGACCTGCGCGCCGAGCGGGCCCGGGCCAGCGCCGACCTGGCCTTGTCACTGGCCAAGCGGCACCTGGAGGACACCCATCCGTTGTTCGACGTGGCCACGCCCTTCCGCGACGACCTGGCCGAACTGGTCCCGCGTGACGGCCCCGGGGAGACGCCGCTGCTCACGCGCGATCCGCGCGGTTCGGTGCGTTCGGTGCGGGTGGAGGACGAGCACGGCAAGGTGCCCCTGGGGACGGCCTCGCCCTACCTGCTGGCCAACGTGCTGGGCGGCCGCAGTCGTCTCGCGGCGGAGGTCACGACGCAGGTGGCCACGCTGCCGCTGGCGAGCACGACCGGGTTCACGCCCACGGGGCTGGCCTGGGTCGGTCGCGAACTGATCGACTACTCGGGGCGCACGCCGACGTCGCTGGAGGAGTGTCGCCGCGGTGTCCCCAGCACTCACCTGCGCGGGTCGCGCGCGCTCGCCCACCGCGCCGGGGACGACGTGTTCGACGGGCGCATCCTGCTGTTGGCCCAGCACGGGTGGCGTATCCGGCCCGGCGTGTTCGAGGTCTTCTCCCGCGTCGACGGGCTGCGCGACATCGCGCTGTACAGCGAACTCGGTTTCGACGCGGCCACGCTCGACCGGGTGCGGCCGCTGCTCAGCGTGCACCGCGGCTCGGTGCGTTGGGAGCGTCCCGCCCGCGTGCTCGACGTGAGCACGACCCGTGACGGCGCGACCACGCTGTCGGTGCGCGACGGCTCGGGTCACGGGCCGGGCACGCTCGTGCGCATCGCGCCCCTGGCCGAGGGCGGCTCCACGGTTCCCGAGTGGAACCTGGTTCACGAGGCGGTCGACTGGGGCGATCACTGGCGCCTGGAACTCGTGGAGCCGTTGCTGGGCCGGCACGTCCCGAACCAGACCGTGGTGACCCGCATGGCGCGCGAGCCGGTCAACCTGAACACCGCGCCGATGCCCGTGCTCGAGGCGCTGCTGCGCGGCGTGGGGCGCGCGCGCGTGCTCGACGTGATCACCTTCGTGGAAGCGCTGGAGCTCGGCGGTCTGGTGCGCGGCACGCTGGCGGCGGGGGACGGCCTGGCCGAGTTGGACGGCGTCAATCCGCCCCAGGCGCTGCGCGACAAGTTGGCTGCCGGCGCGTTCAGCCGTCGCGATCTGTCCGCGGCCCGGGCGCACCTGGAGCAGCTCGGGCTCGACCCGACCCGCGCGTCGCTCGACGAACTGGCCCGGCAGCTGACCGGCTTGCGCTCGTGGCGCAGCGCGGATGCGCTGGATGTGGTGGACGCGGTGACGGCACGCACGCTGGCCGCCCGCATTCGCGCCGCGCTCCCCGCGCGCCACGAGGACCTGCGCGCCGCGCTCGACGCCGCCGTGGTGGACGGCGTGTGCAGCGTGCCCCAGCGCGAGGCGTTGTTGCGGTGTGCCCTCGACCCGGGCGACGCGCGCATTCGCGGCGGGACGGCGCCGTTCGCCTACGCGTCCCAGGGCATCTTCACGCTCACCGCGGCCGCCAGCGAGAACCTGCCCAACGGCAAGGAAGAGGCGCGCGCCTTCGTGCGCCAGATCGCATCGGTGGCGCCGCCTGGCGAGACCGGCCGCGGCTTCCGCGACCAGCGCGGGTTCGAACGGGTCGCACGGTCGCGCGGCTGGACGACCCATCCGTCCCGGTTGAGCGCCCCGACGGTGCTGCGCTCGGCGTACGACTCGGTGGTACGACGGGACGCCGTGCCCGTCCCGCCCGGGGCCCCCGACGACACGGTCGACGTGCGCTCGGCCTTGCGACGTCTGTCGGTGGACGCCTCGCGCGTCGGCTCGCTGCTGGCGGGGGAAGCGGGGGCCGCCGCCGAACCGCAGGGGGCCGGTCTTTCGCCCACGCCGGTGCGCGGCGTGCTGCCCGGCACGATCCACTTCGACGGCGGCGTGGACGGGTTCTCGGTCCCCACGCCGGACGGCCTGGATCTGCGCCAGGGTGCGAGCCTGGCGGTGGACGGACTCGACCCCCGCATCGTCGCTGCCGACGGGCGCCTGCGACCGTTCTCCGTGGGCTTCTGGTTCCAGGTGGACCGGACGGACGGCGACACGGTGTTGTTCTCGGCGGGCACGGAGGTGCTCGAGGACCGCGTGTTGATCTCGCTCGTCGACGGCCAGCTCGTGTTGCGCGTGAGCGACGGCGGCATCCCCGACTTCGAGACCGAGCTGGCCGACGGCCGTCTGCCGGCCGCGGGCGAGATCCGCTACGCCTTCGACGACGGCCTGGAGCTGCGTCCGGGCGTGCCCTACCACGTGCAGGCGCTGATCGGCGGCGCGCGGGACACGGCGCTGGCGCTGTTCGTGGACGGCCGGCCCCGCGGGCGACGCATGTTCACCACGGCGCTGACCCAGGACCTGGCGCGCAGCGGCGGCCTGCGCGACGAGCTGAACGCGTTTCGCCGCGAGATGGAGTGGCGGGTGGAGTCCACCGCGGGCTTCCCGCCCCGGGGTGTGCTGCGCATCGGCGAGGAACTGATCGAGTACACCGACGTCACCGAGGATGCCTTCGTGGTCGGGGACACGAGCGAACTCGATCCCTTCGGCGGGCGCGGGCGCCGCGGCACCGCGCCGGGCGTGCACGAGGCGTCGACGCTGGTCGAACTGGTCGGCTACGCGCGACCCCTGGCGTCGGACCGCGCGCCCCCCGGTGCAGGCGAACTCAGCTCGGCGCTGGGCCTGTTCGCCGTGGCCGAGGTCGACCCCGCCCGGGCGCCCGACGACATCTTCGTCGCGGCGGTGTCGGTCGGCTCGAGCACGTCCAACGACTACCTGGTGGGCACCGGCCTGAGCGCCTCGGCCAGCACGATCCCGCTGCGGCCCACCGGCGCAGTGCCGCTCGACAGCGACACGTTCCAGGCCTCCGGCGGCTTCGCCATCCTGTTCTGCGACTACGGCCGCGACGACTTCGTCGGGCAGGACGTGCCGGCGGGTGGCGCCAACGACACCTACGAGGTCCCGCCCGCCACGGCCAACGGGTGGCTGGGCGGCGCTGAGGTCGTGCGCTACGCGGGCTTCGACGGGAGCGCACTCACCGGCGTGTCGCGCAACGCCGGCGGCATCCCCCAGGGCTCTCCGCCCAGCGACCTGGCCGAGGCCGCCCAGGTCGCCCTGGTGGCCGGCGGCAGCACCGACTGGAGCGCGCCCCGCGAGTGGGTCACCAGCTACGACTCGGCACTGACGGGCTCGAACCTGGCGCTGCCGGACAACCCGCGCGTGCTCGTGATCCCCATCTCGGTGGCCGTGAACGGCGGCGACCTGTTCGCCGAATTCCACCCGTCGCCGCTGGGGCTGTTGCCGGAGCTGCCGTCCGTCGCCCAGCTGGGGCTGGACTTCGAGGACGGCGACGACGCCACCGAGTGGATCCGCTGGAGCACTGCGACGAGCGCGCACCTCGTGCGCGACGAAGTGGGCGTGATCAACGGCGTGCTGAGCATGCTCTCCGCCGCCGAGGTGTGGAACCCGGACACGGCGACGGTGGACCAGGACCTGGTGGAGGCGATCAACGGGACGCTGCGCTTCCGCGGCCAGGACGGCACGATCGAGGGGCGGCACAGCGGCGGTTCGCCGGTCCTGCCGACCCAGGTCCTGGGCGGCTGGGGCATCGACGAGTTCGCCGTGCGCGACGGCGTCCCGGGCCGACACGACGCGGTCACGCTGATCGGCGCGGACGGTGCCAAGGAGTGGCACCGCATCAACTACGCCACGACCAACGACAGCGACTGGGGCAGTGCCTACTGCCTGGTCGGCCTGCGCAGCCCGGTGGAGGGCGAGTTCGAACGGACCGACGAGGCGGAACTCGACAACTACGCTATCGAGGACCTCGACCTGGATGCCTGGCTGGGCCCGGAGGACGGCTCCCGGCCGCCGAGCGAAGGGGCCGATGGAGAGCCGATCGACCTGCGGGACACCGTGCGGCGGCTGCACATGGACAGCCGCCGCTTCACGCGGCTGGTGAAGTCACCGTCGGGCGAGTTGCCCACGGCCCCGGTGAGTGTCGTGCACCTCGGTCGCAACCACGAAGGGCTTGCGGCCGTGGCGCCGCCGCCGCCGGGGGGAGCCGTGGGTTCCGGCATCAGCATGGACGAGCTGCAGTTCTCGGTCCCGTCGGCGCCCGGGCCGCTGCTGCCCAGCGCTGCTGCTTACCGGCTGGGTGAGGAGCTGCTGTTCGACGAGGACGAGCGGCTCGTGCTGCAGGTGGAGTCGCTGGGGTTGGTGCACACCTCGATCGAGGATCCGGTGCTCGGCGCCGACGTGCTCGAAGTGCTCTCCGAGCTGCCCCAGGGCGGCGGGCTGCTGCTGCTGGGCGAGGAGATCGTGGGCTACGCCGGCATCGACCCGGTGGGCAGCGGCGCGGTGTTCCTGACCGAGCGCGCACTGTACGGCACGCAGCGCGCCTACCACGGCGTGGACACCCCGGTGCGCCCGCTGTTGTTCTGGCCCGCCTCGCCACTCAGCTCCCGGTTGGATGTCAGCGACGGCGTGCTGCCGCTGGCCCAGGCGGACGCTTTCCCCGAACAGGGTGGCGTGGTCTGGGTGGGGGACGAGTTGCTCGAGTACACGTCACGCGGCGTGGGCACCCTGCTCATGCCCGGCGTCCCGGGCGCGCGCGGGACCGAGCGGCGCGGCCTGCTGCGCGGGCGCTACGGCAGCCTGCCCATGGAGCACGCTCCGGGAGCCATGGTGCGCTGGATGCCGGTGCGGTATGCCGACCGGGCGTTGCTCGGTCACGACGTCCCCGAGTCCCACCACGCTTCGCTGATCGTGCGCGCACCGGGAGCGTTCTTCACCGACGTGGTCGTGCGGGCCCGCTTGC
>JAJDEQ010000221.1 GCA_029259695.1 Planctomycetota bacterium | reverse complement strand
GTGCTCGGCGACGAGATCGATGCGGCGACCGACCGCCGGGGTGAGCTGGCGTTCGACGTGCCCGCCGAAGAACCGGTGCTGGCGGTGGATGCCGACGACGGCGAGTCCCAGGACGACAGCGTGGCTGCTCGTCGAATCGTGGACGCTTTCGCCGGCGGTCTCGCTGGTGACGACTCCGCCGACCTGCGCGCGGTCACGGGAGGGCAGGGCGGAGCGGGTGGTGGGAAGCGCGCCGACAGCGAAACTGGCGCCACCATGCCTGCCTCGAGCCCCACGCCGAGCACGTCCGCTCCTTCGGCGCCGCCCAGCGCGGCCCCGCCGGCTGATGGCTCGCTGTCCGGTCGAGGACGCGCTGCAAATGGCCCGCAAGACATGGCCATGCCCGGCGGCAAGGCATCGAAGGTCGAGGGCGCTCACGGCCCCGCGCCGGCCGTTGCGTCCCCCAAGTCACAACCCTCCGGTGGGGCGATGGTCGCCGAAAGGAAGAAGGCCGATCTCGGGCTCGTCCCGCGGACGGAGGACGGTCGCGGGTACGCGCGCACCACCCCGACCCGTCGCGAGGCGGGCAACGAGAGCTACGCGCCCATCGTCGACAACGAGTTCCTCGACCCGTGGGCCAAGCCGCTCTCCACCTTCGGCATCGACGTGGACACGGGTTCGTACTCGAACGTGCGTCGCTTCCTGAACGAGGGTCGCCTGCCGCCGCCGAACGCGGTACGCATCGAGGAGCTCGTCAACTACTTCGACTACGACTACGGTGCGCCCACGCCCGCCGACGTCGAGGAGGGGCAGGCTCCCTTCGCGGCGGACATCGTCCTGGCGCCCTGCCCCTGGGCCCCGACGCACCGGCTGATGCGCGTGGGCCTGGCCGGCATGGAGTTGGACGCCGAGAGCCGCCCGCCGGTGAACCTGGTGTTCCTGATCGACACGTCGGGCTCGATGAACAGCGCGGACAAGCTGCCGCTGCTCAAGACGAGCATGCGCCTGATGGTGGCGGCCCTGCGGCCCGACGATCGGGTGGCCATCGTCACCTACGCCAGCAGCTCGGGCCTGGCGCTCGAGTCCACGCCGGTGCGGGAGCAGTCGAAGATCCTCGCGGCGCTCGACAACCTGTCGGCCGGCGGCAGCACCAACGGCGGCGCCGGAATCCAGCTGGCCTACGACACGGCCCACGACAACCGTTCGGACGGCAGCGTGAACCGCGTGCTGCTCGCCACGGACGGCGACTTCAACGTGGGCATCACCCGGCAGGACGAGCTCGAGAAGCTGATCACCGACATGGCTCGCAGCAGCGTGTTCTTGTCGGTGCTGGGCTTCGGCACGGGCAACCTGAAGGACTCCACGGTCGAGATGCTGGCCGACAAGGGCAACGGCTACTACGCCTACATCGACTCGCTCGACGAGGGCCGGCGCGTGCTCGTGGAGGGCATGGGCGGCACGCTGATCACCATCGCCAAGGACGTGAAGGTGCAGGTCGAGTTCAACCCGGCCCACGTCGGTGCCTACCGACTGCTCGGGTACGAGAACCGCAGCCTGGCGGCACGGGACTTCAACGACGACCGCAAGGACGCCGGCGAGATCGGCGCGGGCCACAGCGTCACCGCGCTGTACGAGATCGTTGCGCCGGGTGACAGCCACCTGCCGGGTGTGGATGCGCTCGAGTACCAGGCCGTCCCGGAGCGCACCCTCGCTCGCGAGCTGATCGAGAGCCCGAACCTGTGCACGGTGAAGCTGCGCTACAAGCGGCCGAACGGCGACCAGAGCACGTTGCTGAAGTTCCCGGTGCTCAACCGCACGTTCGGTGACGCGGCCGAGCTGGAAGCAGAGGACGGCGGGCGACCGGTGGCCAGCGCGGATGTGCTCGCGGATGCCGGCGACGACCTGCAGTTCGCCGCCGCCGTCACGGCCTTCGGGATGTTGCTGCGCGATTCGCCGCACCGTGGCGAGGCCGGCTTCGACATGGTGCTCGACCTGGCCCGAGCCGGCCGCGGCCGCGACGAGCACGGCTACCGGGCCGAGTTCATCCGCCTGGTCGAGCTGGCCAAGGGGCTCTCGGCACGCTGAGGTCTCGCCGGCGTCGGACCTGGTCGCTGTCGGTACAGCCGGCCGCTTGACAGTCTGGCGCAGCGTTTGCTGCCCTGTGCTGATGAGTGGTCGAGAGACGAGGCGCAGCGAGGAGCTGATGCTCGCGCTGCGTTCCGGGCAGGACGGCGTCTTCGATCATCTCGTCCTGCGCCACCGCGATCCGTTGCTGCTCTGGTTCCGCCGGCGCGGCCACGACGACCACTCGGCCGAGGACTGCGCCCAGGAGACGCTCCTGCGCGTCTTCCGAGCGTCCGCGCGCTACGACGACCGGGCACCCTTCGGCGCGTTCCTGCTGCGCCTGGCCCGTTCGGTGCACGTGGACTGGTGGAGGCGGCAGCGTCGCCACCGGCAGGGTCAGGACGAGACGCCACAGGCCGAGGCCTCCGTGGAGGGAGGCGGAGCGCCCCTCACCGAGCCGGAACCCGGCGGCCGCCTCGACCTGTGGGAAGCCGTCGCGGAGCTCCCGGCTCGCCTGCGCGACGTGGTGCGACTGAGCGTGCGCGACGGGCTCAGCTATGCGGAGATCGCCGCCGCCCTGGGGATCCCGCGCGGCACGGTCAAGTCACGCATGTTCGTCGCCGTCCGGCGGCTGCGTGAGAGGCTCGACGATGACTGACCGCCCATGCGTTCGTCAGCGCGATGCCGTGGCATGGCTGCAGGGTGAGCTCACCGAGCCCGGAGCGTCGGCGTTCGAGGCCCACCGGAGGGAATGCCGCTCGTGTCGTGAGTTCACGGAGGACGCGAGCCGTGTGCTCGACGTGCTCGCCACGAGCACGGCGCCCGCGACGACGGCGCCCCGGCGGGCCCGGGCCTCATGGCTGCACGCGGCGGCGCTGGTGGTGCTGGTGTGCTGGGCCGTGCTGGGGCGGGAGCGCCTCGATCCCCAGGCTCCGGATCGCACGCTGGCGCTGCGCGTGGGTCATGAGCTCTCGGGCTTCCGCATCGTCGAGATCCCCGAACAGAACACCGGGAGCTGGTTGGGCCGGCGCCTGGGCGCGGATGGGACCTGGGGCTCCGAGTTGTCGACCGGGCTGGGTGGGCAGGAGGTGGGCCTGCACGCGTTGGGCCTGCTGGCGCTGTGTGCCCACATCGACGGTGGCGAGGTCGTCAGCGGCTCGGACGGTCCCCGCTCCGAACCCGTGCTCGAAGCCTCTCGTTGGCTGATGGCGCGACAGGACGGCAAGGGCGCCATCGGCTTGCCGCTTCACGCCGGTTACGCGGACCACGCGATCGCCACCACGGCCCTGCTCGAGGCGGCCGCGATCACCGGCCGGCCCGAGATCTCGCGGTCAGCGGAGCGGGCCGTGGCGATGCTCCTGTCCGACGCGCCCTGGGTCGGCATGGCCCCCATGGGAGGTCGGAACACCCCGGTGCTCGCCTGGTCGCTGCGGGCCTTGCTGGCCACGGACGAGCGGACGCGAGACGAAGTCGGCCACGAGCGGGTTGATCAGGCCATGCAGCGCATGGGCCGGGCCCTGCACCTGGACCTGGGCGCCCTCGCCACCTCCAAGCGCCCGGAGACGGATCGTCTCGCCGGGCTCTGCCTGGGGCGCGGTGGTCCGCAGTCCGGGCTCCCGCAGCCGGCCCCCGCGTCCACGAGCCTCGGCGCTCTGTACACGGCGTCGGTGGTCGCCCTGGCCTCCACCGACCGCTGACGGGGCCCTGCGGGCCCTCGGCGATGAACCGCTTGGCGGCGAGCTGCGTTCCTCTACTGTCCCACGCGATCCGTGTCCGGATCCCGGCCCCGATGCCCGTGCCCTGCCCAGATGTCGCCGACCAATTCCGCCCGCTCGCGTTCGCGAGACGACGTGCCCGCTCGAACGCCCGCCCCGCTCCTCGGCATCTGCATCCTCGCGGTGCTCGGCTGGGTGGCACTGCTGGGCGGAGACGTCGCGGCCCAGGTGTCCCCTGAGCCCGACCGGGACCGGGTGGGGGCGGCCGACCAGAAGGGCGCGGAGCCGTGGGTCGTGACGGCCGACGAGGACGACGCGGAGCCGGAAGCGGTGACGACCGGCCGGGACGACACCGAGCCGGATGTCGTCGTCACCGCATCCCGGAGCGAGGCCGACCCGTTCGAGGTGCCCTACTCGTCGTCGCTGCTCTACCTCGACGCAAAGCCCCTGCGCACCAGCCGCCGCGGTCGCAGCTTGCCGAACGCGCTCGAAGGCGAGCCATCGGTGATGGTGCAGAAGACCGGCCCCGGCCAGAGCTCGCCGTACATCCGCGGCTTCACGGGCTTCCGCACGCTCATGCTCGTGGACGGCGTGCGGCTCAACAACTCGGTCTTCCGCGACGGTCCCAACCAGTACTTCGGCACGGTCGACCTGTACTCGGTGGAGCGCCTCGAACTGGTGCGCGGTCCGACGTCGGTCCTGTGGGGCAGCGACGCCATCGGCGGCACGCTCAACGCGATCACGGGCAAGGTCCCGGCCGAGGACGCATGGGGCGGCGCGCTCTTCACGCGCTACTCGTCGGCGGAGCGCAGCTTCATCCAGCGGGTCGAGGCGCAGATCGGCGAGGACGACGTGTTCGGCCTGCGTGCCGGCATCACCTACAAGGACTTCGGCAACCTGAAGGCCGGAAGCGGTTCGGGCAACCTGCCCAACACCAACTACGACGAGTTCGACTACGACCTGCGCCTCGACATGCCGCTCGAGGCCGGCGTCGAGATCACCGCCGTCGTGCAGAGTGTGCATCAGCGCGACGTGCCTCGCACCGAGCGCACCGTCGACTCGGTCCCCTTCCACGGCACGGTGGCGGGCAGCGAGCTCATGCGCGAGCTCGACCAGGATCGCGACCTGGCCTACGTGCGCGCGAGCTTCGAGGGCGACGGCAGCGTCTACGACCGGGGCTCGGTCACCGTCTCCTGGCAGCAACAGGAGGAGAAGCAGGACCGCCGGCGCACCGGCGGTCGTTTCGATACCCGCGGCTTCACCGTGGATACCTGGGGTGTGCAGACACAGTTCGAGACCGAGACCTCGATCGGCACGCTCACCTGGGGTGCCGAGGCCTACCGCGACCGGGTGTCCAGCTACCGCCGCGACTTCGAGGACGGCGTGCTGACGCTGGATGCGATCCAGGGCAACATCGGGGACGACGCCGACTACGACACGGTCGGCGTGTTCGTGCAGGACGAGATCTCCCACGGCGACTTCGAGACGGTGCTCGGCGCCCGCTGGAACTACGCCTCGGCCGACGCGGACAGCGTCGACAACCCGAACGTCGCCGGTTCTGACCCAAGCACGCCGGGCAACATCATCTCCGTCGACGGTGACTGGGACGAACTGGTCGGCTCGGTCCGCACCACCTGGTTCCTCGACGAGAGCAGCAACGTCTACGCAGGGATCTCCCAGGGTTTCCGGGCCCCGAACCTGTCGGACCTCACGTCCGACCTGGAGGACAGCGGGATCGAGTCGCCGGCGCCCGACCTCGACCCCGAGCACTTCGTCGCCGTCGAGCTGGGTGCCCGCGCCCGGCACGACGACTGGAACGGAGAGGTCGCCGTCTGGAACACCTGGGTGGACGACATGATCATCCGCTCGCCCACGGGCGAGGTGATCGACGACACGCCGGTGTTCCGCAAGGACAACTCAGGCGATGGCCGGATCTACGGCATCGAGGCTCGCGGTGAGTACACCGGCGTGCACGAGTGGACCGTCTTCGCCAGCGCCAGCTTCCTGGACGGCCGGGTCGACCAGTTCCGTCCCTCGGGCGAGGAGGTGGAGAAACCCTTCGACAGGCTCCAGCCCCTCTCGGCCCTGCTGGGAGCGACGTACGAGCCCGAGGACTCGGCCTGGTGGGTCCAAGCCGACTGCCTCATGGCGGACGAGGCCGACAAGCTGTCGCTGCGAGACGAGAGCGACGTGCGCCGCATCCCGCCCGGCGGCACCCCCGGGTACGCTGTCTTCGGCGTCCGCAGCGGCTTCGCCCTCGATGACGAGAGCGAGCTGGGCGTCGCCGTCGAGAACATCCTCGACAAGGACTATCGAGTGCACGGCTCCGGTCAGAACGAGATCGGTCGCAGCCTCGTCCTCACCTACGCCCGGCGCTTCTGAATGCACCGCGACCTGCCTTCGCCGATCTCGACGTCGCGAGCCGTGATGCTCGCCGTCATCGGTCACGGGTTGCTGCTCGGCGCGGCGTTGAAGTTCGGGTTCCTGGTGGTGACCCCGGTCGTGGCTCCGGTCGCTCCCGCGGTGGCCGTGGCCCCCGCCGACGGTTACGCGGCCAGGATCACGTGGGAGGCGGTGGTGGCCGAGGCACGCCAGGCTGAACTCCCGCCGCCGGAGGTCACCGCGACCCCGCGCCCGGCGGGAGACCGTCGACTGCCCGAGCCGGCAGCCGACCCGCTCCCCGAGCCGCTCGCCTCCGTGGACCAGGAGGTCCCGGCCGTGTTCGAGTCGTTCTCGGGGCGGCGGGCGCCGGTCGTCGAGACAGCCGACCCGCCCTTGCAGCGCGCCGCGATCGTCTCGGCCGTCCGTTCCGTGTCACCATCCTCGACGCCCCCCGCATCCGTCCAGGGCACGCAGCCCGAGCCTCCGCGAGCCGAAGCCGCGCCGAGCACGCCGCCCGACGCACCGGCTCCCGACGCACCGGCTCCCGACGCACCGCTGCCCAACGCACCGTTGCCCAATGCTCCGGCCCCCGACCCGGAGACCGTCCCCGCGAACCCGGCGACCGGGACGGCCGCGGGGCTCGTGACCGCGCCGGTCGCGGCGGAGGACAACCCTCCGCCGCGCTACCCGCGGCTCTCCCGGCGCCGCGGGGAGGAGGGCACGGTGGTGCTCGATGTCGATGTGGACCCGGAGGGGACCGTGCGCTCCCTGCGCGTCTCGAGGACCTCGGGCTTCGAGCGCCTCGACGAGGCGGCTCGGGAGGCGGTCGCGGGCTGGATCTTCACTCCGGCGCAGGCCGGGGGTGTTGCCGTGGGCCACACGACGGAAGTCCGTGTACGCTTCCAGCTCACGGACTGAGCGCTCCACCGAGCCCCTGATGGCTTCACCCGACACATCTCTCGATCCCAAGCGGGGCAACCCGGTCTCGCCCGCCGCGGCGGACGAGGAGGTCACCGCCGGCCACGTCGAGCAACTCGCCTCGGCGGACATGAGCGACTACTGGTGGTACGCCGTGCGCCAAGCCCACGTGGAGGGCGAACTCCGGCGCACCAAGGGCGACCGACTCGATGCGTACCTGGACTTCGGTTGCGGCACCGGCGGCGTGATGCACGCCCTGGTCGGGACCTTCGCTCCCGATCGCGCCCTCGGTCTGGACGGCACCCGCGGCGCCGTCGAGATCGGAGCGTCGCGGGGCCTCGACGTTCGCTATGCCGACTTCCGTCAGCCGCTCGAGTTGCCCTTCGCTCCCAGCGCCGTCACCTGCCTCGACGTGCTCGAACACCTCGAGGACCCGGTGCTGGCCCTGCGGCACCTGCGCGAGGCCTCGGCGCCGGACGTCGTGCTCGTGGCCACGGTGCCCGCCATGCCGTCGCTGCACAGCGCCTGGGACGACGCCTGCGGCCATCACCGGCGCTACACCCGCGAGCTGCTGCTCGAACACCTGGCCCTCGGCGGCTGGCGCGCCGACCGCGTGCGCCACGCCTTCAGCTACTGCGTGCCCCCGGCCTGGTGGCAGCGGACGGTGGTCAAGCAGGTGCAGGAGATGGAGTTCCCGCCCGTGTCGCCCTTGATGAACCGGTTGCTCACCTGGGCCGGCGCCTTCGAACGCACCATCGGCAGCCCGTTCCCGTTCGGGACCTCGTTGCTGGCGACCGCGCGTCCCGCCTGATCCCCCGCGCGTTCTCCGTGGCCGGACCGCGGGGTGCAGGCGAGGCGTCACCCGGTCCTACGGAATCGACTGCGCCAGTTGCTTGAACAGCAGCTTGGCCACCAGGTCGTGGCCGCGCACGTTCAGGTGGTGGTCCTTGGCCCAGTAGAACGGGCCGGGCTGCTTGCGCATCAGGGCGGTGGGGTTGATGCAGGGGATCTCTTCCTGCTCCATCATCCAGGCGAAGCGCTTGCCCAGGCGGTCGTTGATGGCGTACTCCTCGTCGTTCATGGCGAGGGCGTCGAACAGCGCGTCACGGGTCTCGACGTCGTGCTCGAGATCGACGTCGGGCTTGGTGGGAATGACCACCGTGACGAAGACGATGCCCCGCTCGTCGCACAGGCGTTTCATCTCGAGGAAGAACGCCACCGTGGCCTGCAGGGACAGCTCCGCCTCCTCGGGCATCTCGCGGAAGCGGTAGGCCTGGTTGAAGCCCTGGGAGATCTGGTCCTTGAAGCGCTTGTTGGCGTTCGAGAGGCGCTTGGTGTACTCCCGCGAACGAGCGGCCGTGCTGCGGCCCGTGAAGTAGTCGCTCATGCGCAGGGCGTTGTGCGGGTCGTTGCCCGTGAACAGCGCGGCGATGAACATGTCCGGCTGCAGGTCCATGAAGCGCTTGAGGATGCCCACGAATTCGAAGGGCCCGGTGCCACCCACGCCCGCGTTGATGACCTCGATCGGCTCGTGCCCGGGGCGGTTGTTGAGCAACTGCTCGAAACGGTTGGCGAACGATTCGTCGTTGTTCACCGCACCCTCGGTATGGGAGTCCCCTGACACGATGATGCGATAGCCGGCCTTCTCGGCCGGCGTCGGCTCGTTCTCACGGAAGCCCTGCGGGTTGGTGGCGAAGACCACCTCGCCCTGCGAGTGCTCAGGCCAGACCACGGCGGCGAACTGCTTGTCGGGTGCGAGCAGGGTGCCGGCAATCGGGTCGTAGACCTTGCGGCTGCCGGGGCGCCGCAGCGGGGGGTAGAAGTCCTTGGCGACCTCCTCCGTGATCCGCGCCACGTCGAGTTCGGCCACGGGGTAGCGCTCACCCACGACCTCCGCCCCGGGCTTGACCTGGTCCCCGTCCGGTTTGCGCAGCACGGTCCAGAGCACACCCACGGTGAGCAGGAGCAGCACGACCTGACCCAGGCGCCCTTCGTCGGGCCGCGGGTTGGTGCCGGCCGCGCGGGTCGGATCGCCGGAGGTGTCGTCGTCGTGCGGAATCGTCAGAGGTCCTGGCGGTCGGAGTACCCGGTGTCGACGTCGTGCCAGGCGAGGATCTCGTCCTCGCCGCGCTTCCAGCACAGGCACACGAGGTGCCCCTCGCGCACGTGGTAGAGATCGACCAGGCCCATGTCGAGGTCCTTCACCGTCGCGCCCACCTCGGCCAGACGGTTGACGACCTCCCCGAACTGCTCCTCCAGCTTCTTGAGCTCCTCGAGCAAGGAGGTGCGCTCCTTGAAGTCGGGGTTCTCCTTCTCGCTCAGGGCCGAGCCCCAGATCATCTCGAGCGCGTTGAGCTTGATCTTGGCGGTGCGCAGTTGCTCACGGAGTGCGTCGAGTTCCTCGAACGCGTTCTCGAAGACCGGGATGAGCTCGTTGGCCTCCTCGAGCTCGTACACACGGGGTCCGGGCATGGGGTTCCTCGACGGTGTGACTCGGGCGTCGTTGAGCGGGACTGTTGAAGGCGTCGTCAGGCGGGAAACAGGGTGTGCGCGGTCGCAGACGGCCCCCAGACCCTATCCGCCCGGCGGCGCGAGTGCACGCCGCCACTTGCCGCCGAGCGGGCCGTGAAACGCCCGACTCGGCGCTCCATACTGGGCGCCCCGCCTCCGCCACCCGCCCCCGGGCTCTGCGACATGCCGACGACCTCCACTCCGCTCGCACCGGTCCCTGATGCCGCGCGCCGGCTGCACGAACGAGCGCTCGTCTTCGACGCGCACGCGGACACCCTGACCGAGATGACCGACCGTGGCTACGGCATCGACGCCGGCCCGGCGGGCACCCACCTGGACCTGGCGCGCTGCGCCGGCGGCACGCTCGATGCGCAGATCCTGACCTGCTTCGTGCACCCCGCCGATCACGCGGGAGGCTACGCGGACCGAGTGCGCGCCTTGCTCGACACGGCCGATGCCCAGCTCTCTGCCTGGCCCGAGCGGCTGACGCTCTGCACCCGGCCGGGGGAGATCCGCCGCGCGCACCGAGCCGGAAAGCTCGCCGCCGTGCTGGCCATCGAGGGCGGCCACGGCATCGAGAACGACCTCGACCTGCTGCGCGAATTCCATGCGCGCGGCGTGCGCACGATGACGCTCACCTGGAACAACAGCAACGAGTGGGCCGATGGTTGCGGCGACTCCGGGCCGCAGGGCGACGAAGGCCCTCACGGGGGCCTGACTGCCAGGGGCTGCGAGGTGGTGGCCGCGATGGAGGAACTCGGCATGGTGGTCGACGTGTCCCACGTGGCGCGCACCACGTTCGACGACGTGCTCGCCGTGGCACGGCGTCCGCTGCTCGCCAGTCACAGCTGTGCCCGCGCGCTGCGCGATCACCCGCGCAATCTGCACGACGACCAGTTGCGGGCGCTCGCCGCGACGGGCGGTGTGATCGGCGTGAACTTCTTCCCCTGGTTCCTGGTCGACGCCAAGACCGCTTCGCTCGACGACGTGCTCGACCACTTCGATCACTGTCTGGCCGTGGTCGGCTCGGAGCACGTGGCCCTGGGGGGGGACTACGACGGCCTTCCCTCCACGCCTGCCGGACTCGAGGACGTGTCCTGTCTGCCACGACTCACGGCGGGGTTGTTGCGACGCGGACACCCGCCTTCCACGGTGGAGAAGGTGCTCGGCGCCAACCTGCTGCGCCTGTTCGACGGCGACGCGGACGCGGACACGGGGGCGGACACGGGGGCGGACACGGGGGCGGGGGCCGACACAAGTGCGGACGCATCGGGGGTGCCGGGTGCGAACCGGCCGGGAGTCGCGTGACCGAGCCCACGGCCCTGCTCACCCGTTCCGGAGTGCGTCGCCTGCGCGGCGGTCATCCGTGGCTCTTCGCCGACCATCTCGAGCGGGTCGAGGCGGCCGCCGAGACCGCGCGACTCGTGCGCCTGGAAGGCCCGGCCGGTCACCCACGCGGGTACGCGGTCTGGAACCCGGTGTCGCGCATCCCGCTGCGCCTCGTGTCGCGCCGTGCCGACTTCGTGCCGGCGGACGATCCGACCTGGTGGCAGTCCCGCGTCGACGCCGCCATCGCTGCCCGCAACGAACGGCTGGCACCGGGCGAGCGGGC
>JAJDEQ010000023.1 GCA_029259695.1 Planctomycetota bacterium | reverse complement strand
CAACCGTCGCACCACGAGAGGTCGAAGTTCAGGTCGGGGTCCGGGTCGCGCCAATCCGCCGGCACCTGGAACCACGGACGCATGCTCCGCTCGCACCACGGGCACACCGGAACACCGTTGGTGGCGTGACCTGGGGTGCTCGTGCTCACTGGCGTCCTCGTGGGCGACGCGGCGCACCGCGGAGCTGTTCCGCGACACCGCCCCGCCCCGTTGCGGAATGCCCCATGCTCGGGGGCCGGGCATGTTAAGAAAGGCCCGGGTGAGCGCGCCAGCGCACCTCTCGAGTGCCGTTCCCGGGGCCACAGAGGCGGCCCTGCACGGATCTACTCGTAGCGCACCACTGTGGACAACCGCAGGCTGTTGGCCCGCAGGGCGGGGAACACCACGGCCAGCAGCGCCACCACCACCGCGCCCCCCATGACCATGGCCGCCGCCGCCGGGCTCATCACGAAGGCCAGGGACAGATGGCTCGACTCGGTCAGGGCACCCGCGGTCAGGGCCGCCAGGGGAATCCCCACCACCAGGCCCAAGAGCCCGCCCAGCACCCCGAACGCGCCCGACTCCACGAGCAGCATGCGGGCCACCTGCGAGCCGGTGAGGCCCACCGCGCGCAGCAGTCCGATCTCGCGCCGGCGCTCCATGACCGCGATGACCATCGCGTTGAGCACCCCGATCGCGGCCAGCATCACGGTCAGTACGAGGATCGCGTAGAAGATCCCGAAGTCCTTGTCGAGGTCGGCCAGGTAGTCGTCGGCGATGTCGTCACCGCGACGCAGGTCGAGCACCTGCCCCTCGCCGAGCACGTCCTCGGCGGCGCCGCGCAAGGCCTCCAGGCGCGGGGCGCTCATGCCCGGGGCCCAGGCCATGAAGTAGTCGCCCAGGCCCTCGCTGTCGAGGCACCAGTAGCGCTTCATGGACGCGGCCGACACGGCGGCGAACACGCGGTCGTCGGGCTTGAAGCCGTACTCGTCGGAGATCGCGAGCACGCGGAAGTCCACCGCCCCCTCCTCCGAGTCGACCGGCAGCGTGACCAGTTCGTCCACCTCGTAACCGAAGTCGGCGGCGCAGCGGGTGGACAGGATCACCGTGGGCTGCCGCTCGAACAACCGCCGGATGACGTTGTCGCCGGCGAGTGAACCCGAGTTGAGCATGCGCGCGTCGATCGCGCGCACCAGGAACTGGCTGCGCACCTCGACGTTGATCGGGACGAGCGTGGCCAGCTCCGGCAGGCCCTTCACCTCGCGCAGGGCGGCGATCTGCTCGGCGCCCTCGGGCGTGGTCTTGAGGTAGAGGCGTCCGGCCAGGGCGCGCTCGGCGAACTGCCGCGTCTCCGACTTCAGGCTCTCGAGCACCGAGATCACCAGGAACACCGCGGCGAAGACCAGCATCAGTCCGGTCACCGTCGCGAACACCCGATGGCGCGCCGTGAGGACCGTGCTGCGCGCCAGCAACATGGCGGGGCCCTTGAAGACCCCGATGATGCGCGCCGCCAGGTTCGGCAGCAGGCTCGACGCGAGCAGCAGCACCGCGAACACCCCGGCCACGATGCCGATGCCCAGCAGGATCGCCTCCCACAACGGCACCGGGATCGACGACTCGCTGGGCAGCCCCACGAACCAGGCCACCGGGACGAGCGCCAGGATGCCGAGCAGGACCAGCCTGCGCGTGCCGGTGAAGGGATCGTGGGCCAGTTCGATCACGCCTCGGCGCAGCGCATCGATCACGCTCAACCGGGCGGCCCGCAGGAACGGGTAGAGGATGCCCGCCAGGGAGAACAGCACTCCGGCCACCATCACGGCGGCCACCTGTCCCCACGGCACCTCGATGATGTCGAGCGGTTTGCCGAAGCCCAGCGTCGTGATCTGCCAGCGCTGCATGAGGCTCACGATGCGCTCGGCCAGCACGACGGCGAGGACGGCACCGAGCAGCGAGAGGATCAGCCCTTCCACCAGGAAGATCGCCGCCAGGCGCCCGCGCGTCACGCCCAGGGCGCGCAGCAGGCCGATCTGCCGCACGCGCTCCACGAGCGACATCGACATGGTGTTGAAGATGATGTAGAGCCCGAGGAACAGGGCCAGGAACCCGCAGAAGCGCACACCGCTGCGGAAGGCGCGTTCCTCCGGGGCCTCGCCGGACAACGCGCGCTTGGGCGCCTTGACCACGAACGCGTCGCGCAGTCGGTTCTCGACACCCTGCAGGTCGAGCTGAGACTTGTCGAAGTCGGCCCAGAAGTGCGCGCGCATGTCGTTGCCCATCACTTCGCGCCCACGGGCGAAGGTGGTCAGCGCGCGCATCTTGGGGTAGCCGAGACGGGTCGGTGAAAGGATGCCGGTGACCCGGAAGGGGTGCAGCGGTTCGGGCTCGCCGGCGCGCGTGGGGCGCGGCGCCTGCATCACGATCTCGCCGTCCACGCAGCGGGCCACGGCGGCCCGGCGCCGCGGCGGGCGCGTGAGCTCGACCAGCGAGCCCACCTCCAACTCGTGCTTGTCGGCCATGAAGGCCGAGATCAGCAACTGCGGCTCAGCGCTCTCGTGATCGAGGGCTTCACCCTGCTGCACGTCGTAACCGGCGTGGAAGGACGCGGCACCCTCCTCCACCGCCATGAGTTCGATGCTCGCGCGCACGCGGCCGCCGACGGCCAGGCTCAGCGGCCGGGTGGCGTAGGCCGTGACGCCCCGCAGGAACGTGCGGCTGCGCAGGTCCTCGGCCACGTCGTCGAAGACGTCGACCGAGCGCTGCAGGGGCGAGATCAGCAGGTCCGTCTCGGGGTCGCTCAGCCCGCGCCGCGCGGCCTGGCTGAGCATCGTGTTGTGGTCCACCGTCAGCACCGACACCACGGTGGCGATACCCACACCGATGCCGAGCGCCGAGGCCAGGGTCTTGCCCGGGCGGAAGATCACATGGCGCCAGGCCAGCAGGAAGACGAGTCTCACGCGCGTCAGATCCCCAGCTGGGCGAGGGATGCAGCGATCCGCTCGGGCACCACCTCGGCGCCGCGCAGCCCCACGTCTTCGTGCAGCTGCCCGTCCTTCAGGAAGTGCACCTCGTCCGAGTAGGCGGCATCACGGGCGTTGTGGGTCACGAGCAGGATCGTCTGCCCGAACTCGTCGCACGAGCGCCGGAAGAGGCGCATGACCTCTTCCCCTGCCTGCGAGCTGATGTTTCCGGTGGGCTCGTCGGCCATGACGATCGCCGGCCGTGCCACCAGGGCCCGGGCGATGGAGACGCGCTGCATCTCACCGCCGCTGAGCTGGTGCGGGTAGTGCGGCAGCTTGTGGCTGAGCTCCAGGAAGTCGACCAGCGGACCGACCTCGTCGGCATGGGCGTTGAGGGCGGCGCCGCCATCAGCGCCACTCTTGTTGCCCTTGCCGCCCTGCTGCATGCCCGCCCCGGCACCGGTGGGCAACACGCGCCGCTGGCCGTTCACCGCCGCGCTGCGATTGCCGGCGCCGATCATCAGCGGCAGACGGATGTTCTCCTCCACCGTGAGGTTCGGGATCAGGTTGTAGAACTGGAACACGAAGCCGACCAGGTCGCGCCGCAGCAGGGTGCGCTGCTTCTCGCTCAGGTCGTACAGCTCGTGTCCCGCCAGCTTGACCGAGCCGCCCGACGGCGGCTCCAGGCCCGAGACCATGTGCAGGAAGGTCGACTTCCCCGAACCCGACGGCCCCATGACGGTGGCGAGCTTCCCCGGCTCGATGGCCAGGGACAAGTCGCGCACGACGGGGAAGGCCCCCGCCTCCGATCCGTAGAACTTGTAGAGGTCGGTCGTCTCGAGGATCGGCTCGGCCATGATCCGCCCCTCAACAAGGCTCGTTGGCGTGGGTTGCGGCGCGCGGCGGATCCGGGCGCTCGTCGAACGCGCCACCATGACCGGCAACGGCGAGACGGTCAACGCAGCATGGCCGGCCAAACCACTTCGCCGCACTCTCGACCCGGCGCCCGGGCACGCCCGCGGTCAGCTCCCGGCAACGCCGGGAGTCCGGGGCCGGGACCGAGGAGAACGCAGCAGGACATCGATCGACGTCCTCCGGGGCCCTCAGCGCACCTGCGTCGGCTTCCAGAGTTCACGCCAGTCGCGCACCTCGTCTCCGGCGCGCTGCTCCAACTCTTCGAGCGCCCGGCGACTGACACGCACGCTCTCCATGGCCGTCTCGGCCAGGACCTTGCCCACGGCGCCCTCGACCGCTGCGGCATCGATGCGCTGGTAGCCGTAGACCTGATCGGGTCGGCCGCACTTGCTGAACTTGCGCACCGCCAGGCTCTCCTGACGCACGCCCAGGATCGAGCCGATGTTGTCGAGCAACCCCGCCTCGCCGTCGTGCACCGAGACCACCGGCACCCGGCGACCGGCCAGGGTCACCAGTTCGGCCCCCGCGTCGATCACCTCGGTAGGCGCCAGGTGCAGACTGCTGTCCACACCCAGGCCCGCGCGCAGGTGCTGGAAATCGTTGGCCGCCGCCAGGTTGCCGAGCAGCAGTTCGGGGCTGCTGACGGCGATCACGTTGACGTAGATGCCGTCCTCCCGCAGCCGGTCCGACGCCTCCAGGGCCTCGGTGGCCACCGCACCCATGGTGAAGCAGTTGACCACGTTCACCCCCGGCTCGTAGTCGGGTTGTCCGCGGAAGTCGACCAGGTAGTAGGCGCCCGAGAGGCAGTCCTTGCGGGCCTGTTCGAGTGTCACGTCATCGGGCAGCGGTTCGGAGTCGAGGTCGCTGGGATCGGTGCGGAAGCGCGGGTGGCGCCGGATGCGGTTGAGCAGCTCCTTCTGCTCCATGCCCCGGGTGACCGCGCGGATCAGGACGCCGCGGCGCCCCTCGTTCTCGTCCTCGAAGTGACGCCGGATCGACTCGCACAGGATCCAGTCCATCTCGATCGCGAAGATCGGCTCCCAGGTGATCAGGTTGGGGATCTGGATGTCCGACTTCCAGCTGTGCTGCGCACCCTCGGACGACAACGTGACACCCGACGGCGTGCCCAGGATCACGAACTCGCTGCCCCAGTAGAGGTTGTAGAACAGCTGGTCGAGCGCCCGTTTGATGAAGAAGTCGTAGACGGTCATGATCGGGAAGAACGGGATGCCGGCGTAGTGCCCCATCATCCCGAACGCCCCCACCGCCGACATGGCGTTGGCCTCGGCGATCTCGAAGCGGATGTGCCGCGTCCAGGGTTCGGTCGTCGGCATCAGCGAGGGCCGCTTGCGCGCGTGCCCGGTCTTCTTCTCGACGTCCTCCACCTCTTCGTCGCGCTTGCCGTGCGCGCCGTACACCCGGTCGTCCATCACCGGGTTGAGCTGCGTGGACGTGCCCACATCCGGTGACATGGTCAGCAGGAAGTCGGCACTGGCCTCCCAGGTCTTCTCCTTCTCGGAGAGATCGGGGATCCCGGTGCCGTCGGCCCGGCGCATCTCGGCCGACGTCCCGATGCGCACGAGCTTCGCCGCGAGCTGCCCCCACATCCATTGGGTGTGGGTGCGCGGGAAGAGCTTGGTGTCGATGTCGAGGCTGGTGGGCACACCGCCGGCGCTGCGGATGCGTTCGCGCACCCACTCCCGGTTGCGCACGCGCCAGGCGTGCATCTTCTCGATCCCCGCGCGCAGGCGACTGCCGCATTGGTCGAGGTAGGTGCGCTCCTCGGTGCCGACGGCGAACGAGGCGAAGGGCGCCTCCAGCGACAGGCCCTCGTCCTCGAGCAACTGCCCGATCTCGTCTTGCTTGGCAAGATCGCTGTGGTTGCCCGGAGCCGCGTACATGTCCATGCCCCAGCCCTTGACCGTGTGGGCCACGATCATGGTGGGGCGATCCGTCTTGAGCTTGCTCGCCTCGAGGGCCTGCACCACCGAGTGCGTGCAGTGGCCGCCCAGGTCGCACAGGACCGACTCGAGCTGCTCGTCGTCGACGCCGTCGAGCAGCTTGGTGACGGCTTTGTCGTAGCCGATGAAGGCCCGCCGGGTCTCGTCCATGTCGCGCTGCAGCAGGTGCATCTGCAGCTCGTAGTCGCTGAAGCCCTGCTCGAAGATCTGCTGCAACGCCCGGCCGCCGGGAAGCTTGAACAGGTCGCGACGCACGGCGCCGTGGCGCACCTGGATGCACTCCCAGCCGTTGGCCTGCGCCATCTCCTCGATGCGATCGGCGTCGGTGTGTTGCAGCCCGTGCTTGTTGGGCATGCGCGCGCCGTCCAGGCTCTGGCGGTTGTAGTCGATGATCCAGGTGACGTTGCCCAGCTCGCGCTCGGCGAAGTCCGGCATGGCCTCCATCAGGCTGCCTTCGCGCAGCTCGCTGTCACCGATCAACGACCAGAAGTGCAACCCCTTGGGGACCTCGGGCACCTCCACGTGGTGATCCGCCGCATAGCGGTACCCCAGCGCCATGTACCCCGACACCACGGGCGGGATGCCCACGCTGCCCGACGGCAACACGTGGAAACTGTCTCCGTCGCTGCGCGCGTGGTAGCTCTGCAGCACGGGCTCGCCGTTCTCGCTGAACTGGCGCAGCCGGTGCATGGTGTCCTGCGTCTCCTGCTCGTCGAACCAACGCCCGTCGGGGTGCCGGAACAGACCCAGCAGGCCGTGGATCACGTGGTCGAGCGGAGCCGCATGGGGCTTGGCGCAGTAGAAGTCGTGCGCCTTCCGCACC
Organism: Planctomycetota bacterium; assembly: GCA_029259695.1. Lineage (GTDB taxonomy): Bacteria > Planctomycetota > B15-G4 > B15-G4 > B15-G4 > OFTM49. The sequence goes on along the minus strand of JAJDEQ010000023.1, from coordinate 30 downwards.
GAACAGTGCAGGGCCGTGAGGATGTGAGCG
>JAJDEQ010000220.1 GCA_029259695.1 Planctomycetota bacterium | reverse complement strand
AGTTGCAGCCGTCTCATGTTCACCGGGCTCGTCGAATGTGCCGGCTCCGTGGTCTCGGCGCAGGACCGGCAGGGCGGCCGGAGGCTGGGCCTGGCCCTGGCTCCCTTGCGGGACGCCCCCGGTGGGAACTGGACGCTCGGTCCGGCCGAGGGTGCCGGGGCCCCCGGATCTGCCGCCGCCGCGCCAGGCGGGGCGGGTGCCCCGGGCGGCGGGGCGGGCGTGCCGGTCGAGGACGGACCGCTCGTGGGCCTGGGGGACAGCGTGGCCGTGTGCGGGGTCTGCCTGACCGTGGCCGAACTCCAGGGCGACGTGGCTGGGTTCGATGTGATCGCCGAGACCCTGCGCTGCACGGCCCTCGGTGAGCTGGCCCCGGGGGCGCGGGTCAACGTCGAGCGGGCGCTGCGTTACGGCGACCGGGTGGATGGACATCTGGTCCAGGGCCATGTGGAGCTCACCGGCCGGGTGTTGGCGCGGGACGTCCAGCCCGGGCAGACCTGGCTCTCGGTCGAGTGCGGCGCCGAGTTCGTGGGTCGCCTGCTGCCCAAGGGCTCGGTCACGATCGACGGCGTGAGCCTGACCGTGGCCGAACGGGGCGCCGACCGGTTCGCCGTGGCGCTCGTGCCGCACACGCTGGAGCGCACGACCCTGGGCGACCTGCAGCCGGGCGAGCGGGTGAACCTGGAGCCGGACATGCTCGGCCAGTGGGTGATCCACGCCGTGGGGCAGCTGGCGCCGCCCCGCTGAGGGGCCGAGCGCTCGTCCCCGGCGGAGCCTCGGGGCGCGGTCCCGTCGGGGCCTCAGGGTGTGGTCCCGTCGGAGCCTCAGGGCGTGGTCGTGGTCAGGCCGGGCGATGAGGAGAAGCCGGCCGGTCCCAGACGATCGACGACCCAGGCCTGGAGCACGATCTCGATGCCCGCGGGGAGGCCGGCCGGGGCCGTGGACTGGATCACGACCCGACCGCTGCCCGTGTCCAGCGGGCCGATCAGGATCTCGGGCGCCGGCACGAGCACGCCGGACTTGAACGCTGCGGCGATCTGCGACGTGCCGAACACGAAGAAGGCGCTGCTGAAGGGCGCCACGTCGTTGAGCACGAACTCCACCGGCGCCAGGTCGACCAGGGGCCCGAGGCCGCGCAGCGTCGGCGTCCCGGCCGAGCCGCCCAGGCCGCGACCGACGATCGTCCACGCCGAGCAGGTGTCGACGTTGGGGAAGACGTAGGCCGAACCGGAGTTGATGCCCAGGTCGTCGTCCTGTGCCGCGCCGCTGACCGCCGTGGTGCCGGACAGTCCCACGCTCGCGCCGAAGTCGTCGCTGTCGTCCGGATCGTTGGCGGCCAGCTTGACCACCTGGCTCCACACGCCGCCGCTCTCGGAGAAGACGTAGGCGGCACCCGAGGCCACGGCGCCGGCGTTGGCCGAGCGCGCGCCGATCACCGCCAGCGTGCCGTCGAGGGCTGCGCTGAATCCGAAGCGATCGCCGGCCACGCCGTCGTCGGACAGCAGCTTGTCCTCTTCGGTCCAGGTGTCGACGCCGTTCCAGCGGAAGACGTAGGCCGAACCGGATTGACTGCCCTGGTCGTCGTCGAAGTAGGCGCCGGCCAGCACGACGTTGCCCTGGACCGCGACGGACTGACCGAGGCGGTCGAAGGCCTGGCCGTCGGCGGCGAGCAGCTTGGTCTCCTCGGGCCAGGTGCCGCCGGTGTCGCGGTAGATGTAGACGGTCCCGGCGGTGGTGGCGACCTCGTCGTCGCCACGGGCTCCCACGGCGAGCAGATCGCCGTCGAGGTCGAGCGCCTCGCCGAACTTGTCCTCGATCGTGACGTCGCTGCCGATCAGCTTGGCCTCGTGGGACCAGACACCGGTGTCGTAGCGGTACACGTGAGCGCTGCCCGAGTTGATGCCCTCGTCGACGTCGTGCCACGCACCCACGGCGATCAGGTCGCCCGAGACCGCGACCGAGTGGCCGAACTCGTCGAGCGGTTCGCGGTCACCCGACAGCAGCTTGGCCTCCTCGACCCAGGTGTCGACGCCGTTCCAGCGGAAGACGTAGACCGCGCCGGCATCCAGGCCGGCTTCGTCGTCGAGCGGCGCGCCGACCACGATCACGTCGCCGTCGCAGTCCACCGAGAAGCCGAACGTGGCTCCGGTGGCGCCGTCCGACGGCACGAGCTTCTGTTCGTGGGCGAAGTTGCCGCTGATCTCGCGCATCACGTAGGCCGAGCCCGAGCCCTGCCCCGACGATTCGTCCACGGGGGTCCCGACGACCAGCACGTCGCCGTCCACCGCCACGGCGCCGGCGAACTCGTCGTTGCTGTCGCCGTCGTTGGCGGTGAGCTTGTCGATGTCGCACTGGGCGGTCGCGGGCAGCGCCGCGACGAACAGGGCGAGCAGGGTGCAGAGCAGGATGCGTGTGGCTGTCACGGTGTGGTCCCCTGGAGGCCGTTGCTGGCGGCGAATCCCACGGGGCCGGCGGCATCCGTGATCCAGTACTGCAGGTAGAGCGAGAAGCCCGAGGGCACGCCGAGCGGGAACGTGGCCGGGATCGACAGCGCCCCCGACGGCCCGGTGGGCAGGCCGGCCACGAGCAGGTCCGGCGAGGGCACGAAGATGCCGCCCTTGAACGGGGCATTGAGCGTGCTGAAGCCGACGATCAGCGCCGCGGTCGTGTTCTCCAGGGCGTTGGTCAGGTCGATGCTCATGGAGTCGCCGCCGCACAGCACGCCGGTGCCGGCCAGCACGGGAGCGCCGTGGGTGCCGGCCAGGGCGTTGCCCAGGTCGGTCCAGGCGTCGCCCGCCTCCACCTCGTAACGGTAGACCGCACCGGACTCGCCACCGCCGTCGTCGTCGAGGCGCGCCGCGACCATGACCAGTTCACCGGAGACGGAGACGTCGCCACCGAACTCGTCGGCCGTCGCGGCATCGCTCGCGTTGAGCTTGGCCACTTCGCCCCAGACGCCGGTGTCGCGCACGAACGCGTAGGCCGAGCCCGAGCCGTTGCCCGCGTCGTCGTGACCGACCGAGCCGATCACCGCCAGTTCGCCGCAGACCGCCACCGAGAATCCGAAGTTGTCACCGGACGCCAGGTCGCTGGAGACGTACTTGTGTTCCTGGTTCCAGGTGCCGGCCGTGTTGCGGAAGGCGTAGGCGCTCCCGGTCTGGGGGCCCAGGTCGTCGTCGTGGGAGGCGCCCACCAGGACCAGGTCGTTGCTGATCGCGACGGCGCGACCGAACAGGTCGCCCAGGCCCGGGTCGCTGGGCGTGACCTTGTCCTCCTGGGTCCAGAAGGAGAGCGCCCGGCGGAAGACGTAGGCCGAGCCGGCATCGATGAAGATGGCGTCATCGCCGGGCGAGCCGATCACGCACACGCCCTCGCCCAGGGAGATCGACAAGCCGAAGTTGTCGCCGCCCGACGCGTCGTTCGAGGTGAGCTTCTGCTCCAGGGTCCAACTGGCGCCGTTGTCGCGGTAGACGTAGACCGAGCCGGAGCCCGAACCGTCGTCGTCGTCGTTGGGCGCACCCACGATGAGCGTGTCGCCGGCGACCGCGACCGACGCGCCGAACTGATCGAGCTGCGCACCGTCTCCGGCGACGATCTTCTGCTCCTCGGCCCACACGCCGAGTGTCCGCCGGAAGACGTACACGGCGCCGGCATCGAAGGCCGCGTCGTCATCGCGCTTGGCGCCGATCACGGCGACCGGGCCCCGCGAGGAGCCCACGTCGTCGATCGACACGGCGATGCCGAACTCGTCGTCGGCGCCTGCGTCGAGCGCGACCAGCTTGCTGATCTCGGTCCACACGCCCGACACGTCGGCGAAGATGTAGGCGGCACCGGTGCCGTCGGCCCGGGGCGCTCCGAAGACGGCCATCGAGCCGCGGGAGTCCACCGAGGTCCCGAAGCGATCACCGGGATCGTCGTCGCCGGCCACGAGCTTCTCGTCCTCGAGTTGGACGATCTGCGTCGACGCCTGGGGCGCGAACAGGAAGGCGCAGCCCATCAGGGCAGCGCACGCAACTCGGGTCCGTTGCGAGAGCCTCACGGGATTTCGGGATGTCCGTCGAGGAGGAGTGTGAAGTCGAGCGGGGGGAGGGCCGGAGAGTATAAGGCGGTTTGCGGCCCGTGCGTGGCCGTCCCCGGGCTGCACCGCTTCGGTTCGGAAGGCTGCCCGGGCAGTTCGGCGGCGCGGATCATGGGTGCCGTGGCCAGGCCGAGAATCACTCCGAAGAGCAGGGCGAGGAACAACTGGCGGCAGCGCTCGGAACTCATGGTGTCGGGCAGGCGGGTGTCCAGGCGGTCGCGCGGGGCGCGGCGTCGGCCGGTGGAGTCGGGGCAGATGAGGATGTGCAGAGGGCGAGCCGCCACCGGGTGCAGGCCGGCGAAACGTGCTCGGAACCTCAGTCTATCCCGCGTTCGCGCGGGTGCAGGGGACGCGCGAACGGGCCCGTTGGTCCGCAGTCCGGCGCCGTCTCCGGCCCCGGGGCGGGTGCGCCCTCCGGGTGCGGCCGGCGGGGCCCGGGCAGGCTTCGGGTCAGCCGCCGGGAGCGGGCGCCGTGGGGTCGTCTACGGGCTCGGGGCGTTGCAGGAGCAGCACCCACACCGCGCCGCGGCTGGCCTTCTCGTCGCGGCTGCCGTCGAAGTCGCCGGAGGCGCCGACGGCGAGATCGGGGACGCCGTTGCCGTCCAGGTCCCCGAGGGCGGCGGCGGATGAACCGAACTGGTTGTAGTGGGCCAGGGGGCCGGCGAACCCGCCGCGCAGGGAGCTGATCTTCGCGCTGCGCACGACCCGTGCGTCCGGTCCCAGGGAGAGCACCCAGGCGGCCCCGTGCTTGCCGCCGCCGTCCGGGTCGGAGCGGGCGCCGACCACGAGCTCGAGGGTGCCGTCGCCGTCGAAGTCGCCGGGGCCGGCCACGGCGCTGCCGAAGTTGTGCCAGTACCCGAGCTGATCGGGGAAGTCGCCGTGCAGCATGCTGATCTTCTGGTGCCGCAGGACGCTCCCGTCGTCCCGCAGGAACAGGATCCAGACCGCGCCGCGGTCGGCGTTGTGGTGCTCGCCGCCGTCGTCGTCGCGGATGGCGCCGACGGCGATCTCGGTGACGCCGTTGCCGTCCAGGTCGCCGAGCGCGCAGACGCTGGCGGCGAACTGATCGCGCCGGCGCAGCGGTCCCTCGAAGCCCCCGCGCGTCGCGCTGATCTTGTGCGTCGACGCCGCGCTGCCGTCCCGCTGCAGGGTGACGATCCAGAGCGCGCCGCTGTCGTCGGCGCCGTCGTCGTCGTTGAACGCGCCGGCCACCAGGTCGGGCACGCCGTCTCCGTCCAGGTCGCCGAGAGCACCGAGGGAGACCCCGAAGCCGTCGCCCGGGTCCAGTTCGCCCGCGAGCGCGTTGCCCGCCCCGATCTCGCTCCAGGACTTCACGCCACCCACCCGGGTCAGCGACACGACGAACACCGCGCCGCAGTTCTGCCCGCCCACGTCGCGGCCCACGGCGCCGGCGGCCAGGTCGGGGATGCCGTCGCCGTCCACGTCGCCCAGGCCGGCGAGCGAGCGACCCAGGCGGTCGCCGTCGGCGAGCAGGTCGGAGAAGGGCGGACTCGCTGCGCTCAGCTTGGCGTGTTCGCGCACGCTGCCGTCGGCGCGCAGGAACAGGATCCACACGGCGCCGCGGTCGGCCACGGCCGTGGGGGCGCCGTCGTCGTCGCGGATGGCGCCCACCGCGATGTCGCCGATGCCGTCGCCGTCCACGTCGCCCAGGTGGGCCACGGCGGAACCGAAGCGATCGGAGTCGTCGATCACGCCCTCGAAGCCGCCCTGGGTCGCGCTGATCTTCCGGTGTGCCAGGACCACGTGCAGGTCGCCGCGGGGTGCGGTGCGGTCCGGGCCGGGCGACGGGACCTGGGTGTGGGGGGCCTGGACTCGAGGGTCCGGGGCTCGAGGGTCCTCGTCGTGTGGGTCCTGGGCTTGGGGGGCCTGGTCGTGTGGGTTGTCGCCGCCGTCCTGTTGGGGCGCGGCAGGCGGATCGTCCGCCTGGGCACACGCCGCCGACGAGCCGGGGAACGCGACCAGCGCCGCCAGCGCCACGAGGCCCAGCGCGGCGCGCGGCAGCAGGGGCGGGCGGGACGTCACCGGGCCTGGCTTCCGAACGTCGCCGCCAGTCCGTCGGCCAGCGAACGAGGGGCGAAGTCCAGGTCGCGCCGCGCGGCGCTGCTGTCCACGCTGTGCTCGCACATGTGGAAGTGCAGCACGCCTCGGGGACCGGTCTTGCCCAGCAGGGCCAGCGCTCCGGCTGCCAACCGGAAGATCGGCAGGGGAATCGAACGGATGCGCGCCGCGCCGCCGGTGGCTGTGCGCACGGCGTGCCGGTAGTCGGCCACGGTGATCGGCTCGGGCCCGCCGAGGCGATAGGTGTTGCCGGGGGCGCGGTCGCGGGTGGCGGCTTCGATGCAGGCCCGCGCCACGTCGTCCACGAACACCGGTTGGATCGAGACGACGCCGCCGCCCGGCAACCACATGCTGCCCGAGCGCATGCGCTGCACCAGCCGCTGGGTGTTGTTGCCGTCGTCCGGGCCGTAGATCAGCGTGGGCCGGATGACGACCCACGGCACGGAGGCCGAGCGCACGAGACCCTCGGCGTCGAGCTTGGAATCGCTGTAGGGCGTGGCGGGGATGTCCTCCACCGCGAAGGAGGAGATGAACACGATGCGCCCGACGGAGTCGCCGCGTTCCATGGCGTTCAGCAGCGCGGCCGTGCCGTCCACGTTGATCGGCCGCAGCATCGGGTCGGTGTCCGAGATGACCGCGGCGGCGTGGATCACCACGTCGGGGGAACTGGCTGCCAGGGCCCGGTCCAGCGAGGCGGGGTCGCCCAGTTCGCCGGCCACCTGCACGGCGTGCCCGGGCTCGGGCGGACTCACCTGGCCGTCGGGTGCCTGGCGGCTCAGGACCGTGACGGCATGGCCGTCGGCCAGGGCCGCGGCCACCATGCGTCGGCCGAGGAAGCCCGATCCACCGGTGATGAAGAGGCGCATGTGTGCGGGACTCGCGAGGGCTGCTGGCCGGGGCGCGGGAGTGGACGGCACCCGCGCGATTCCAGGTTAGGCACCGACGAGCCCGATGCCAAACGGCGATCGGGGAACCGCCGCCGGCCCGCCGCGGCGCCCGCGTGACGTGTGCCGGGCCACGACCCGCTGTGTCGGAAACCGAGGTGAGCAGGGACTGGCGGTCGAACACCCGGGCTCGGGAAGGCATGCTCGGGTGTTGAGCGCCTCGCCGAGTCGCCGCTCGTCCCCCGTCGCTTGCGAACCCGCGGAGCCTTGCGCGTCCTCCAGGTCATGGAATGCACGATCGGCGGCACGCGCCGTCATCTGCGCGACCTCGCCTTCGGGCTCGCGCGGCGCGGCATCGGCGTGGACGTGGCCTGCGCCGCGTTGCGGGAGCCGCGCATGCGCGCTGACATGGATGCCATGCGCGCGGCCGGCATCGGCGTGACCGACCTGCCCATGGTGCGGCCGATCCGCCCCTTCACCGATCTGCGCCACGCCTGGAGCCTGGGCGCCCTGCTGCGCCGCGGTCGCTACGACGTGCTGCACACCCACAGCAGCAAGGCCGGTGCGCTGGGGCGGGCCGCGGGGCTCGTCTGCTCCCGCGCCGCGCGGGTGCACACGCCGCACACCTTCGCGTTCGCCTTCGAGGGAGGCGCGGGACAGGGCGGTGAGTCGGCCGGGCCGCGGGGGCTGATCCTGAGCACCGAGCGTGCGCTCGGTCGCTCGACGCAGCGCATGATCCACGTGTCCGAGGCGGAGCGGGAGGAGGGCCGGCAACTGCGCATCGTCCCCCCCGAGCGCGCGCGCGTGGTGCCCAACGGCATCGACCCCGCGCCCTTCGCCGAGCCTCGCGGGGGCGCCGCACTGCGGGCGGAGTTGGGGATTCCTGCCGCCGCGCCGCTGGTGGGGTCGGTGGGGCTGCTCAACGACGCGAAGGGTTACGACGTGCTCGTGGCCTGCCTGGCACGGCTGGATGCCGACGTGCACCTGCTCGTGCTCGGTCACGGCGAGCGGGAGTCGGCGCTGCTGGCCCAGGCCGAACGTCTGGGCGTGGGTGAGCGGCTGCACCTGGCGGGCTGGCGCGACGACGTGTCGGCCGCCCACGACGCGATGGACGTCTTCGCGCTCTCCTCCCGCTGGGAGGGCATGGCCTATTCGCTGATGGAGGCCATGGCCGCCGGACTCCCGTGCGTGTCCACCGACGTGAACGGCAGCCCCGAGTTGCTGGTGCCCCGAGACGGCGAGCCCTGTGGTGTGATCGTGCCTCGGGACGACCCGCCGGCCCTGGCCGCCGCCCTGGGTGCGCTGCTGGCGGACCGGGGCCGGGCCGCCGTGCTGGGCCGCCGCGCCGCCGCACGCATCGAGGCGGGCTTCACGCTCGAGCACATGATCGAGCGCACGCTCGCCGTGTATCGCGAGGTGGCGCCGTGAGGATCCTGCACCTGATCACGACCCTCGGCGTGGGCGGTGCCGAGAAGCACCTGCTGTGGCTCGCCCAGGGGCAGATCGCCCGGGGCCACGACCTGTTCGTGACCTTCCTCAAGGGCGAGGGCGAACTGAGCGCCGACTTCACCAACGCCGGCGTGCCCGTGCGCTACGTCGAATTGACGTCGCCCGGCGTGCTGCACCCCCTGGCACCCTGCCGCGCGGTGGAGAGCGTCGCCGACCTGCTCGACGAGTGGCAGCCGGACATCCTGCACACGCACCTGCTCAAGGCCGACGGCGTGGGTGCGCTGGCGGCGCGCCGGGCAGGCTTCGACGCGGTCGTGTCGAGCAAGCACAACGACGAACGGGCGCTGCTGCGCAAGCCGTTCTCGATCGTGCACGGGCTGCTGGCCAAGCGCATGCAACGCACGATCGCCCTGTCGGACCACGTCGCGCGGTTCACGGCGCAGTACGGCCGGGTGCCGGTCGAGCGCATCCGTCGCGTGTACTACGGCGTCGAACCGGCGGGACTCGCCGCCACGCACGCGCGGCGTGAGGTGCGCGCCCGGCTCGGCATCGCGGAGGATGTGCCGCTGCTCGTGTGCGTGGGGCGCATGGCTCCTCAGAAGGATCACCCCACGCTGCTGGCGGCCCTCGCGCAGTTGCCGCGTGAGGTGGAGTTGCTGCTCGTGGGCGGCGACCCCTTCGGTGACGGCGAGCAACGCCTGCAAGCGGTGGTGGACGACCTGGCGCTCGGTGGCCAGGTGCACTTCCTCGGCATCCGCCACGACGTGCCCGATCTGCTCGCGGCGTCCGACCTGTTCGTGCTGCCGTCCTTGTGGGAAGGGCTGGGCCTCGTGTTCTTGGAGGCCATGGCGGTGGGCTTGCCGATCGTCGCCTCCAACGTCTCGGCCGTGCCCGAAGTGGTGGACGACGGGCGCACCGGTTGGCTCGTCCCGCCCGCGGATCCCGCGGCCCTGGCCGCCGCCATCCAGGCTGCGTTGGATGACCCCGACGAGCGGCGCCGGCGCGGTGTCGCCGGGCGCGAGCGCTTGCTGGAACGCTTCGCGCTGGCGCGCATGATCGAAGAGACCGAAGGCGTGTACGAGGAGGTCGTGCGTGCCGCGGCGCAAGGCCACGAGGAGCGGGAGACGATGCAGTGACGGGCAAGCGACTCGTGACGGTGATCTGTTCGGGCAACATCTGTCGCTCGCCGATGGGCGAGGCCTTCCTGCGGTCGCACCTGGCCGAACGGGGTCTCGATCACATCGAGGTCTGCTCGGCCGGGACCCACGCGCTGGTGGGGCACGCGGCCATGGGCGAGGCACAGCGGGCGGTGGAGTCGATCCGCGGCGACGCGTCCCGTCACGTCGCGCAGTTGCTCGACATCGGGCTGGCCCGTCGCTCGGACCTGATTCTGTGCGCGACGGGCGAACACCGGCGGCACATCCTCGAGTACTGGCCGGAGTTCGACGGACGCGTGCGGTTGTTCAACGACCCGATCGCCGGGGACGCACCGGTCGACGTCGACGATCCCTATGGCTGGGACCAGGAGGTCTTCCACCTCGCCGCGCGCGTGATCGATCGCTCGATGGAAGCCTGGGCCGACGATCTGGGCCGACGCTGGCCGGCCTGAGGGCCGCTCAGAGTTCGTAGTACGCGCAGCCGCTGGGGCCGGCGCCGTCGACGTTGGCGCGGATCTCACCGCTGCAGATGTCGTAGAGCCAGCCGCTGCGTCCGTCGGCGCCGGCGGGCATGCGCGTCACGGTGCGCACGCTGCAGTCCTCGTTGATCGGATTGGCGGGGAAGCCCTGGCGGATGTACGGGCCGTAGGTCGAGCCCGGCGCACCTTGGCGATCCGTGGTGATGGTGAGCTGACCGGGGAACACCGCGCCCCGACCGCCACCGTGCTGGCTGCGGTACTGCTCGAAGGCCTTGCGCAGGGTGACCAGGTTGCTCTGCAGCGTCGCTTCCTTGAACTGCCCCACGGTGTTGGTGGCGCGCGGGACGGCGATGCCCGAGACGATGCCGAGGATCGCCACGACGATCAGCAGCTCGATCAGGGTCAGACCGGTCTTGCACCGGTCGCGGGGGCTGGGGGTGGTCACGATCAGACCTGGCACAGGGGAGGACTGTGCAGGTTGTTTCGGTGCGATCCGCGCGCGGGCTTGAGCGCGTCAGCGCACATCTCGCAGCGTTGTCGCGTGGCCCGTGACGAGCTGTCGCCGGGGCGCCGACGTAGGTCGTGGGTCGCGCGTCAAGCCGTCGTCGTGAGCACGAACAGGCACTCGGTGTTGGTCAGGTGACCGACGGTGCCCACCTTCTTGCCGGCGGGGTTGTGGATGCCGATGCGTGCGCCGACGTAGCGCGGGTGCTCGACGTCCACACGACGCAGCGTGCCGCGCGCGCGCATGACGGCCTCCACGGCGTCCAAGTCGAGGAAGCCTTCGTTGTTGAACGAGACCACGATGTGGCGGGCGTCGATGGCGTCGAGCAACTCGGTGAAGGCGCCGTCGATGCCGCGGC
>JAJDEQ010000219.1 GCA_029259695.1 Planctomycetota bacterium | reverse complement strand
CTGGGCCGGACAGGGCCTGGGCCGGGCAAGGCCTGAGGCCGGACGGGGTTCGGGGGGGCGCATTCCGCACGGACCCGTCGCGCGGGCCTACAATCGGAAGCAGATCGGGACGGAACGGCCGCCCGGGCGCTCAGCGTCTCGGGTGTGCGCGGCACCCGAGGAGTTTCCGGATGACACATGCCGTGTGGCCGCGCGTGATCGTGCAGTCCGCCATGTCGCAAGTCGCCCGATCGACGAGCAGGTCACTGCTGGCGTGGATCGCGATCCTGGCGAGCCCCGGCGGGCTCATCGCCCAGGACGGTCCGCTGTATCCGGCCCAGCGCCTGCCCGAGGCGCAGCAGCCCGCCACGCAGGCTCCGGGAACGGGCGCGATCGATGTCGGCGTTCGCGGACACGGCACCGTGTCGCGGCCGGGAGCGGGCGCGATCGATAACGGTCTTCGCCAGCCCGGCAGCGTGCCGCAGCCGGTGGCCGACGCGATGTCGCAGCCGGACGGCGCGATCCAGGTGTTGCCCGGTGACGGGGGACAGGCGTTCGACTTCTCGCACTTCACGCCCTCTCCGCCGGAGCTGCTGCGTGACATCGACGGCGACCGGCAGCTCGACGTCGTCGAGCTCGACGGCGGCGTGCGCATCCGGCACGGCGTGGGCGACGGCAGCTTCACGGCCGCGGTCTTCACGCCATCGTTGCTGAACACGCCGTTCACCGAGGGCAAGTGGTTCGACATGAACGCGGACGGACGGCTCGACGCGGTGTTCGTGTCGATCAACCAGCTCGACGTGATGCTCGATCAGGGCGATGGCACGTTCGTCACCTCCGCGGCGCTGGGTGTGCTGCCGATCTCGTCGCAGACCGAGTGGGCGCTCGGGTATCTCGACGGCGATGGGTTGCCTGATCTCGTGGTCGGAACCCAGGATTCGACCCAGGGTCCCTGGGCGATCCGATCGCTGTCGGGGCTGGGTGGCACCAGCTTCGCCGCGCCGGAGCTCGTCTGGCCGCTGAGCGGGCTCGTGGTCGCGCTGGGAGTGGGTGTCCTCGACGGTGACGGTCTGGCCGACGTCGCGGTGGCCTACGTGCCGCCATCGGCGTTCCCGCAGTACGAGATCCTGCGACAGATCGCGCCGGCCGTGTACACGTTCCAGGATGACGTCTCCGCCCTCACGGGAGTGCGCCGGCTCGTGATCCGGGACATGACCGGCGACGGCGCCCCCGACGTGATCTCGATCATGAGCAGCACGACGTCGTTGCTGGTCAACGACGGGACCGGTGACTTCGCGCCGCTCGAGCAGCTGATCCCCGGAGCCGGCGCCGAGACCTCGTTCATCGACGTCGACGACGACGGTCTGGTCGATGTGCTCACCAACTTCTCCTTCCAGTCGTTCCGCCGCCCCTCGGTGGTGTTGGCGCGACCCGACGGCAGCCTGGCCGACCCGCGACTCACGCCGCACCTCGCCAGCGCGCGCGCCGCGGGGGACACCGACGGCGACGGCCGGCTCGACCTGCTGACCGAGGACTCGATCCTGTTCGGCACGGGCGACGGCCGCTTCGAGGTGCCGCGGGCGTTCAGCGAGGGGCTCGAGGCGAGCGGCGGCACGCAGATCGCCCTGGCCGACTTCAACGAAGACGGCCGGCCGGACGTGGCCACCATCGCCGCCAACCTGTCGGGCTTCGTCGCCGTCAGCATGAGCGACGTGGGTGCGGCGTGGGACCCGCCCGAGTACCTGCTCACCGACAGCGGCTGGGCGATCGCTGCGGCCGATCTCGACGGCGACGGGCACCTGGACCTGAGCACGTCGCGCAACGTGGGCACGTTCGTCGACATGTGGCCGGGCAACGGCGACGGGACCTTCGGCACCCGGGTCGAACTGCCCATGGGCGGCCTGCTCGGCTCGATCGAGATCGCCTGGGGGCACTTCGACGGCAACGGCGTGCTCGATCTGGTGACCGGCGCCCTCGACCTGCGCGTGCGCCTCGGGCTGGGCAACTTCACCTACGGACCGAACAAGACCGTCGCGCCCCCGGCCGGCGCCAGCGCCAGTCGCTGGCTGGCGACCCACGACCTGGACGGGGACGGCCTCGACGACGTGCTCGTCGCCTGGCCGGCGCTGCACCTGCACCGCGCCGTGGGCCACGGCAACTTCGCCCCGCCCGTGCTGATCGACGCCGCGGCCGATCGCGCCGAGCTGCTGCACATCGACGCCGACGGCGACATCGATCTGCTCGTGCTGGACGACACGGCGGTGCGTGCGTACCTCGGCGGGGGTGACGGCAGCTTCAGTCTGCTCCCGGGCGGGACCGTCACCAGTGATCGCGACGTCCTGTCGGCGGACGTGGCCGACGCGAACGCCGACGGCCTGCCGGACCTCGCGCTCGGACACGAGTCGGAGTGGTCGTTGCACCTGGGGTTGCCCGGCAGCGGCTTCGAGCCCGACCCGGTCGGTGTGTTCGATCTCACGTCTGGTGCCGCGCGGGTGCGGTTCGAGGACGCCAACGAAGACGGCCGCCCCGACCTGCTGGCCGTGGGCGGGGAAGAGTGGGAGCTGGGCATCGCCCTCGTGCCGCACCGCGGCGGCCCCTGGACCGACCGAGGCTTCCCGTTGACGGGCACCCCGGGCGATCCGTTCCTGTTCCCCATGGGCAGCCTGCAGCCGAACACGCCGGTGTCGTTCGAGCTGCGCGACGCGTTGCCCCTGGCGCCGGCGCACATCGTGGTGGGCATCGACGACCTGTTGGCCGCGTTCAAGGGCGGCGTGCTCGTCCCCGACCCGTTGCTGATCGTGTCCGGGTTGCCGATTTCCGGGCGCGGCACGCTGCTGTTCGGCGGCACCTGGCCCGCGGGCGTTCCCGCTGGCACGCGCCTGCTGCTCCAGGTCTGGATCCAGGACGGCGCGGGCCCGGCCGGCTTCAGCGCGAGCAACGCCGTCGAGGGCGTGGCGCCGTGACCGGCTGCACCGCGGCGACGCGGCGTGTCTGCCCCTTGCGCACCGGCGATCGTGCGCCCGCCGCCATTTCCTTCGCCTGTTAGCATTGAATCCCCTCTCCAGGGGATCGCCCCGGGAGATCGAGCAGCCCGGGCAGGGCGGAGGTTGATGATCCAGGCAGCGATCCGCGTACTCGTGTCGGTCTGGTGCCTGCACTTCAGCGCGGCGGCCCCGGCCTTGTGCGCGGTGGCGACGTCGCCACCGCCGCAGGTGCCCGCCGACGAACTCCCCGTCCTGAACGTCGGCAGGCCCGTCGAGGGTGCGATCGAGGACGACGCGCCGGTCGTCAAGTTGACTCCGTTCGGCTACGACGTCGATCACGCCGTCGTCGGAGGCACCTGGCGCGTCGAGGTGGAAGCCTCGGGCGCGTACCACGTCGACCTGACCAGCTTCCTGTTCGATTCCTACCTGGTCCTGCGTGACGCCGACGGCACCTCGCTGGCCGAAGACGACGACGGGGGCGTCGGGGTCGACGCTCGTCTCCAGGTCGAGCTCGAGGCGGGCCGTTCCTATCTCATCCAGGCGTGTGCGCTGCACGGCCAACGGGGGGAGTACGAGCTCGGCCTCCGACCGGGGCGTCCAGCGGATCTCTCACCGCCGGCGCAGAGAGCCGTCCGGCTGGACAACGCGCGCCGGCGAGTGGAGGCGGTGGAGGCACGCTACGGCCCGCGAGCTGTCGAGACGGCCTGGTGGCTGAACCGCCTCGCCGTTGTGCTGCAGGAGGATGGTGACCTGGCGGGCGCGCGCCCATTGTTCGAGCGCGCGCTGGCGATCCAGGAGTCGGTGCTGGGCCCCGAACACCCGGACGTCGCCGTGACGCTGAAGGACCTCGGCTTGCTGCTGCTGGCCGAGGGTGACCCGTCGGGCGCGCGTCCGTTGTTCGAGCGTGCGCTGGCGATCAACGAGTCGGTACGGGGCCCCGACCACCCGAACGTGGCCGCGTTGCTGGACAGCTTGGCCACCTCGCTGAAGGCCGAGGGCGACCTGTCGGGGGCGCGTCCGCTGTACGAGCGCGCGCTGGCGATCACCGAGTCGGTGCTGGGCCCCGAGCACCCGATGACGGGAGCGGTGGTGGGCAATCTCGGCTCGCTGCTGGTTGCCCAGGGCGACCTGTCGGGCGCACGCCCCTTGTACGAGCGTACGTTGGCGATCACCGAGTCGGTGCTGGGCCCCGAGCACCTGATGACGGCCGCGAAACTGGGTCACCTCGCCGGTGTGTTGGACCGCCAGGGTGAACCGTCGGCCGCGCGCCGGCTGCACGAGCGTGCACTGGCGATCCACGAGTCGGTGCTGGGTCCCGAGCACCCGGCCACGGCCACGTCGCTGACCAACCTCGCCGGGTCGCTGCGGGCCCGGGGTGACCTGGCGCGCGCGCGCCTGCTGTACGAGCGTGCGTTGGCGATCCGGGAGTCGGTGCTGGGCCCCGAGCACCCGCTTACGGCCCACTCGCTGAACGGCCTCGGCCTGCTGTTGCAGGTCCAGGGAGACCTGTCGGGGGCGCGGCTGCTGCTCGAGCGCGCGCTGGCGATCCGGGAGTCGGTGCTGGGTCCGGAAGACTTGGCCACAGCCCGGACGTTGCACAACCTCGGTGCGCTGCTGCTTGCCCAGGGCGACTCGTCGGCTGCGCGCCCGTTGCTCGAGCGTGCGCTGGCGATCCGGGAGTCGGTGCTGGGTCCCGAGCGCCTGGAGATCGTGGTGTCGCTGAGCGCCTTGGGCTGGCTGCTCCAGGTCCAGGGTGACCCGTCGGGGGCGCGCCTCGTGAACGAGCGCGCGCTGGCGATCTGCGAGTCGGTGCTGGGCCCCGAGCATCCGTACACGACCGCCGCGCTGAACAATCTCTCCACGCTGGTGGAGGCCCAGGGCGATTACCTGGGGGCGCTCCCTTTGTACGAGCGCTCGCTGGCGACCAGCGAGTCGGTGCTGGGCCCCGATCACCCGGGCACGGCAACGATCCGGCGCAACCTCGCTTTGTTGCGCTTCGACATGGGTCAGGTGGATGCGGCCTGGAAGCTCGTCGTCGAAGCGGCCGCGGGCCGCCGCAGCTCGGTCTCGCGGATCCTCCCGACGCTCACCGAGGGCGAGGCGCTGCTCTACCTCGTGAAGTCACGCTGGTACGTCGATTTCATGCTGACGCTGGCGGAGCACATCGAGGATGTGGGAGCGACTGCGTTGGCCTACGAGGCGCTGCTGGACTGGAAGGGACGCGTGGGGCGAACGGCGATGGCCGGGCGCGAACGGCTGTTGCGGGATGTGAAACCCCAGGAGCGCGAGTGGTTGGAACGGCTGCGCGACGTGCAGGCGGTGCTCGCGCGTTCGGCGTTGCTCGCCGCCGATGGCGATGCTCGGGAACTCGATCTGGTAGCGCTGCGTGACAAGCGCGACGATCTCGAGCGCCGGTTGCGCAGAGAGGCGGGCGAGTCGCAGGACGAGCTCGTGTCCGTCGCGCGGCTGAGGGCTGCGCTGCCCGTCGGGTCGGCGGTCGTGGACTTTTTCGCCCATCGGGACTTCGAGCCCGCGCGTTGGGAGGACGGGGCCGTCGTGGCGGCCGGCCGTTGGAGTGCGCCGCGCTGGCAGGCGTGGGTCACCCGGCCGGAGCGCGAGGACGTGCTGCGCGTCGATCTCGGTCCGGTGGAAGCGATCGACGGGGCGATCCGGGATTTCCTCGCGGAGCTGGTGGCGCGACGCGGCGTCGCCCTCGCGGATGAGCCGGCGGGTCCCGACCACGGCGTGGTGTTGCGCGAGCGGCTCTGGGACCCGATCGCGGCGCACCTCGACGGCGTGACGACGGTATTCGTGTCGCCGGACGGCGCCGTGAGCACGCTGCCCCTCGAGGTGCTGCAGGATGCCGACGACCGCTACCTCATCGAGGACCGGGCGTTCGTGTACGTCGCCGACGCGGTGTCGCTCGTCGAACGACTGGAAGCGGACGCTACGGACGACAGCATGGGCGCACTCGATTCACTGCTCGCCGTGGGCGGCGTCGACTACCGGCGTCGTGCGGAGGAGGGCGGTGCCGGTGACGCACCCGCCGAGCCCGCGCTGCTGGCCGCCGCAACCTCGTCGCCAGCCGACACGGCGGCACTACGCGGCAGCTTCAGCTCCTACTGGGGCCGCCTGCCGGCCACCGAGTACGAGAGCCAGGTCGTGGCGGACATGCACACCGACGCGTTCTTCGACGATGGCCGCCGCCTGCTGCTCCAGGGCGCGGAGGCCACCGAAGGACGTCTGAAGACCGAGATGCCGCGACACGCGGTGTTGCACGTCGCCACCCACGGCTTCTTCCAGCCGGAGGGCCTGCCCTCGATGTGGGACGCGGCTCGAGAGGCGGCTGACGCCAGCGCCGGCCCGCAGCTCAGCGAGCTCGGCGCGCGGCTGGTCGGCATGCACCCGGGCCTCTTGTCGGGCCTGGTGCTCGCCGGTGTGAACCGCCGCGGCACGGCCGGCGACCCGGATGACGTCTCCGGCGACGACGGCTACCTCACCGCCGAAGAGCTCACCTGGCTCGACCTGTCCGGCGTCGAACTCGTCGTGCTGAGCGCCTGCGAGACCGGCCTCGGCCGCGCCGCGTCGGGCGAAGGTCTCATGGGTCTGCGCCGCGCCTTGCGCATCGCCGGCGCCGACACCGTCATCAGCTCGCTCTGGTCGGTGAAGGACGAGAGCACGGCCGAGCTCATGCAGTCCTTCTACGCCAACCTGTTCTTCGAGGGGCTCGGCCGTCACGAGGCGCTGCGCGCCGCCCAGCTCGAGATGCTGCGCAACAACCGCGCCCGCGAAGGGCGCGGCCTGCCGAGCACGTGGGGCGCCTTCGTGCTCAGCGGCGAGTGGCGGTAGGCTGCTGATGGCGCGAAGAACCCGAGCAGGTCGGAGACTGATGATCGAGGCGACGTTGCGCGTGATGTCATCGATGGCGTGTCTGGTGCTCTGCGCCGCGGCAGTGCCGCTCGCGTGGCAGGAACCGCCCGGCGGCGACGAGCTTCCCGCCCTGCGAGTCGGCGAGACCGTCGAAGGTGCGATCGAGGATGGCGCACCAGTCGTCACGACGGACTATCTGGCCTCGCGGTACGGCGACCGCGCGCCCCCCGTCGTCGGGCACACCTGGCTCGTCGAAGTGGACACCTCGGGTGCCTACCATGTCGACCTGAACAGCTTGTTGTTCGACGCTTACCTCGTGTTTCGCGGCGCGGACGGAACCGTGCTGGCCGAGGATGACGATGGATCGGTCGTCAGTGTCGATGCGCGTCTCCAGGTCGATCTCGTCGCGGGCCGCTCCTACCTCGTGCAGGCGTGTGCGCAGCACGGCCAGCGGGGGGCGTTCGAGCTGAGCCTCCGATCGGGGCGCCCGCCGGAGTTCTCGCCGGAGGCGATAGGAGCCGCCCGGCTCGATGACGCGCGCCGTCGAGTGGAAGCGGCGGAATCGCACTACGGCCCGCAGGCCGTCGAGACAGCCACGTCGCTGAACTACCTCGGCTGGCTGCTGCTGTCCCAAGGCGACCTGTCGGGGGCGCGCCCGCTGTACGAGCGCGCGCTGTCGATCTACGAGTCGGTGTTGGGTCCCGGGCACCCGTACACGACCTCGCTAGTGAACCGACTCGCCGGGCTGCTGAAGTCCCAGGGCGACCTGTCGGGCGTGCGCTCGCTGTACGAGCGCGCGCTGGCAATCCGGGAGTCGGTGCTGGGCCCCGAGCACCCGGACATGGCCGCGGCGCTTCACAACCTCGCCGAGCTGTTGAAGGCCCAAGGCGACCTGTCGGGGGCGCGCCCGCTGTACGAGCGCGCGCTGTCGATCCGGGAGTCGGTGCTGGGCTCCGAGCACCCGGAGACGGCGTTGTCAATGAACAGTCTCGCGACACTGCTGCAGGCCCAGGGCGACCTGTCGGGTGCGCGGCCGTTGTTCGAGCGCTCACTGGCAATCTACGAGTCGGTGGCGGGCCCCCAGCACCTGGCCACGGCGATGTCGCTGCAGAACCTCGCTTGGTTGCTGCAGGCCCAGGGTGACCTGTCGGGTGCGCGCCCGTTGTACGAGCGGTCGCTGTCGGTCCGTGAGTCGGTGCTGGGCCCCGAGCACCCGGATACGGCCACGTCGCTGAACAACCTCGCGGCGCTGCTGTACGCCCAGGGTGACCTGTCGGGCGCGCGCCCGTTGGACGAGCGGTCGCTGTCGATCCGTGAGTCGGTGCTGGGCCCCGAGCACCCGGACACGGCCCTGGCGCTGAACAACCA
>JAJDEQ010000218.1 GCA_029259695.1 Planctomycetota bacterium | reverse complement strand
GAGCGACACCGCCGCCAGGTCCTGGGCCACGCCGTCGTGCAGCTCCTGCGCCAGACCCTTCCGCTCCTGCTCCTGCGCATCGACGATCTGTTGCGCGAACTCGCGCTGGAGCGCCTCCCGGTGGCTGCCGGCCAGGACGCGTTCGCGCACCGAAGTGGAGTGGACCAGGAAGGCCGTGAGCAACAGTCCCAGCGCCGCCAGCAACAGCGGGACCTTCGACGCCGCGACGAAGGTCGCGTTGCTGCCCGCGATGCACTCCACGAGCCAGATCCGGTCGGCGACCCGGGTCAGCTCCGTGCGCCGCCACGACGAGTCCAGCTCCTGCCTCGACGGGTCCCGACGCCCGGCGATCAGCGACGTCAACAGCTGCGGCTCGGCCGGCTCCGTCTGATCCGTGACGAGGATCTCGATGGGCCGGTGACCCAACTCCTTCAGGGCCGCCCCCAGCAGATCCCTCACCCGGAAGACGCCCAGGACGAAGCCCTGCAGTTGCTCCTGCTTCTCGACCGGCAGGACCAACAGGAAGCTGTGCTCCCGCGCGGCGTCCTGCACCAGCGTGATGCCGGCCGTGGCCGCAACCACACCCGAACGCCGGGCCCGCTCGATCGCGTCACGGCGAATGGCATCGGAGGCCAGGTCGAAACCGATGGCGCGCTCATTGCCCGCGGCCGGCTCCACGTAGTCGACCGGGAAGTACACATCCCGGCGATCGGCAGCGACCATCTCGCCGTCCGGGCTCACCTCCCGGATGACGAAGTCGGCGAAGCCCTCGCTGCGCCGCACCGCCTCGAACGCCGCGCGCTGTTCGGCCCGGACCAGCGGAATCCACTCGAGTGCCTGGACCCCGGGGTGTCGTCGCACCAGTTCCCGGGCGAACGTGGAGAACTCCCCACGATCGACCCGGTGGGAAGCGAGGAACAAGGCGCGCAGGCTGTGCAGGGCGCCGATGTGGGCATCGAGTGCCCCGCGTACGACCCCGAAGCGATCGCTGGTCAGGCGGTCGAACTCCAGCTCTCGACGGCGCCCGTCCGCGTGCGCCGCCACCAGGTAGACAGCCACCGACGCGAGCAGCCCGGAGACGAGCATCAAGGTGATGCTGGTCCGCGTGCTGCGCAGCCAAGACAGCTGCCGCGCCGCCGGCTTGTCGGTGGCGGACGGCTGCCGGGCGGCACTCAACGAGCGGCTCCCTGTCGCCGCGCGCGAGACCTCAAGTCGTCGGTGATTCCTCCCACGCGTTCTCCCCCTGCGAAACGCGCTCGATGACGCGCCACAGTTCCGCGATCGCACCGCCCTTGGTCACCCACCCCTTGGCACCGGCCCGACGCATCTCCGTCGCATAGGCGCCCCGCGGGTGCATCGACAACCCGATCACGGCGACCTCACCGCGGGCCACGATCTCGCGCGTGGCCTCCAGGCCGTTCATCCCGGGCAGCGCGAAGTCCATCAGGACGATGTCCGGCCGCTCGCCTGCGATCAGCTCCAGGGCCTCCTCGCCGCTGCCTGCCTCCGCCATCAGTTCGATTCCGTCACGGCTGCGCAGGACGGCGCCCAGCGCCTGCCGGAACCCCTCGTGATCGTCCACGAGCATGATGCGGGTCGATCTCCTGCGCACACGCTTCCTCCGCTCCTCCGTTCCGATATTCTGCCACAGCGCCAACACCGGCCTCCGGGGGGAAATCAGCTCACCCGGGGATATGGTGAGTGCTGGCGCGGCGGAATCCCTCCGCCCGGCGGCGAGTGGAGACAGGGACATGCACGCGGGCCTGATCAGCGGACTTGTGGGTGAAGAGCGTTCCGCCCAGGCAGCGCGGCTGGCCGAACAATGCAGCAGCGACACCAGCGCCTCCGTGTCGATCCGCGACGACCTGAGCGACGCCGGGGAAGACGAGTTCGCGCGGGCCGTGCGCGCACTGCTCGAACACGATGTGTTCCGGCACGACGCGGCACTGCTCTGCCTGGCGGCGCGACGCGGGCGGCGCGGCATCCGCAAGCACCTGCAGGAGCACGTGCTCGGTCCGCTGCTCGAGCGAGGTGACGAGTTCGGAGCCCTCTCCGTCGGACTCACGCTCAGTGACGCCCGATCCCGCGACGCGCACTTCGCCGCGCTCGAGGCGCTCATGGCGGACGGCGATGACGCAGGGATCTCCGCGTTGGCACGAGCCGCCGCGTGGTGGCAGCTCCCCGCGGGTCACGAACTCGAGCGGCGCTTCGCAGGTGCAGGCAAGACGAGCCAGGTCGCCCTGCTGCGGCGCACCGCGGACGGCGCACGCTTCGCCTGGAAGATCCCCACCACCGACGCCGACGAGGGGCGCGAGGAACTGGAGCGACTCGTCCAGCGTTCGCGCGAGTGGTTGCGACTGGACCTGTGCACGGGCGAAGCCGCGATGGCGCCCGACGGCCGCAGCATGCTCCAACCCTGGGTCGCCGGCCGCACCCTCGCCGCGTGCCAGGACGACGACGGGTTCATGGACACCCCGGAGCACCCCATGCGCCAGCAACTGGTCGACCTGCTGCGCCGGATCGTCGCGGCGCGCCGCGCCGTGAGCGGACTGAGCGCGCTCAACCTGCTGCACGACGGCGAGCGCTGGCAGGTCATCGACAGCGGCGTGGTGCGCCTGCTCCCCAACGTGCTCGAAGCCTGGTGCCGCCAGGAGCGGGACACCGCCTACCAGTGGATCCGCGGCCACACCGGTTGGGAAGGCGCCGTCAAGCGCCTGCTGGCCGACGTTCGGGCAGGCCTCCACCTGCCGCCGCTGATCCCGCTGCGCTGGCAGCTGATCCGTCTGCGCCGACGACTGGTGGGACGGCCCGACTTCATCTGAACGCTCGCCGCTCACGGGCTGCGCCGGCGCACTCACGCGCCAGGCGGCTGGTCCTTCGCCACGGCCCCTTCGCGCCGGCCCCTTCGCGCCGCGACCTACGGGCTCGGTTAGAGTGGTCCGTGATGAGACACCTCGCGACGCTGCTGTTGGGGGCGTGGGCGCTGACGTCGAAGGCGTTGTCCAACGCCGTGCGCGGCGTCACGCCGTAGAGCCAGCCGTGGACGACTTCTACTGCGACGAAGTGCTCAGCGGGAAGACGGCGGTGCGTGTCGTCGCGGAGACCGCCGACGTGCTCGCCTTCCACCACACGCAGCCCCACTGGCCGGTGCACATCGTGGTCGTCCCCAAGCGGCACGTGCCCTCGCTGATCGACCTGGGCGACGCGGACGAGGGCCTGCTCGGCAAGCTGCTGGTGGTGGTTCGAGAGGTGGCCCGGGACGTGACGGAACGGCACGGCGCCGCGCGGGTCGTGACCAACCTGGGCGCCTACCAGGACTCCAAGCACCTGCACTTCCACGTGAACTCCGGCGCGCCGAACCCGTCCTAGCAGCCGCCCGAGCGAGGAACCGCTCGTGAGTGCGTGGCCCCCGCCCGAGCGTTGCTCGCCGCGAAGCCGACAGCGGCGCCTGGGAAAGACCCGGCGATCCGCCGGGGACACCGCACGGGTGGCCGAAACGAGCTCAGAAGCGCACCCCGGGGTCAGGAAACACGCACCACGGGCGGATCCCGGCGGCTCCGGCGGCGCCCTGGAGCCCGCCGCTCTCCACTTATCTTGTCCAGATCCCGCTCGCTTTGGTCGATTCGGCAACCTAGAGTGCGAAGCCCCGCGCCGGTCCCTTCGGACCGATGGGGCGCGCTCTCGGCCCGAACATGCCGGTGCACGCGCCGCCCCGTTCGCGCACCTCTCCCCGCCGCGCCCCGAAGCGCTGGCATCGGATCCGTATGAAGAACACCAGCTTTGCAGAGCTCCAACTCCTGGAGCCCATCCTGCGCGCCGTCCGCGATCAGGGTTACGACACCCCCACCCCCATTCAGTCCCAGGCCATTCCCCATCTCCTCGATGGGCGCGACCTACTGGGCATCGCACAGACGGGCACCGGCAAGACGGCCGCCTTCGCCCTCCCGATCCTCGACCTGCTCGCCGGCGAACGCCGGCCCACTCAGTCCCGCCGCCCGAGCGTGCTCGTGCTCACGCCGACGCGTGAACTGGCCTCCCAGATCAGCGAGAGCTTCGCCGTCTACGGCAAGCACGTCGGCGTCAGCCAGACCGTCGTCTTCGGCGGTGTGGGCCAGGGCCCCCAGGTCCAGGTACTCAAGCGCGGCGTGGACGTGCTCGTGGCGACCCCCGGTCGCCTGATCGATCTCATCTCCCAGCGCCACGTGAACCTCGACTCGGTCGAGGTCTTCGTGCTCGATGAAGCCGACCGCATGCTCGACATGGGCTTCATCCACGACGTGCGCCGGGTCATCGCCCAGTTGCCCAAGGACCGCCAGTCGCTGCTGTTCTCGGCGACCATGCCGAACGACATCGTCAAGCTGGCCCACACGATCCTCAACGACCCGGTGCGGGTCGAGGTCACGCCGCCGGCGACGACCGTGGAACGCATCGAGCAGAGCGTGCTGTTCGTGGAGAAGGCCGACAAGCGCAAGCTGCTCGGCATGGTGCTGCGCGACAAGGCCATCGAACGTGCGCTGGTCTTCACCCGCACCAAGCACGGCGCCAACCGCGTGGTGAAGTCCCTGCAGCAGATCGGCGAGAAGGCCGAAGCGATCCACGGCAACAAGTCCCAGGGCGCCCGCGAGCGGGCCCTCGAGGGCTTCCGCCAGGGCCGCGTGCGCGTGCTCGTCGCGACCGACATCGCCGCCCGCGGCATCGACGTGGTCGGCATCACCCACGTGATCAACTTCGACCTGCCCAACATCCCGGACAGCTACGTGCACCGCATCGGTCGCACGGCCCGCGCCGGGAAGGACGGCACGGCGATCTCCTTCTGCGACACCGAAGAGCGTGCCTTCCTGCGCGACATCGAGAAGGTCATCCGCCAGAAGGTCCCGGTCGTGCCCGAGCACCCCTTCAAGTCGAAGGGCGGCCCCGCGCGCGGACCGGCACGACCCGCCACGTCCCAGGCCACCTCCAAGCAGGCTTCCCAGCGCGGACGCACCGGCGGCAACAAGGGCGCCGCGGGACGTGGTCGCGGCCGCGGTGGCAACCGCAGCGGAAACCGCAGTCGCAGCGGCGGCCGTGCGATGGCACGCTCCGCCTGAGGCTGACTCGAGACCCGGATGACAGGCCCGCACACCGGGCCTGTCACACCGGGGCGAGTCTCAGTCGCCGAACGGCCCGCGGGTCAGGGTGAAGCTGCCGCCGGCGGAGCCGGGGGCGGTCCAGGTGCCGTCGAGCTGATCGTCGTCGCCGGTGACGCTGAACGAGACCGTCAGGTCCTTCAGCGCGAGGTCGCCGGTGAAGACACCCTTCTCGAGCCGCCCGCTGCTGACGCTGCCTTCCCGGGTGCTGGTCGTGGACGAGACGCACTCGGGCGGCCCAGCGATGGTCGACATGTTCGACATCGAGAAGCTGCCGAAGACCACGTCGAAGTCACCCGACGGCGCGCTCGATGCGCCCAGTGACATGGACATGGCGCCCGCCTGGTTGAACATCTGCGCCTGCGGGTTGCAGAAGATGTTGTCGATGACGTAGTCGAGCGTGTAGCTCCCGATCCAGGACCCGTTCAGGTCGTCGTCGCTGAGCTCGTTGTTCTTGGGCGGCGGCGGCAGCGGCGGCAGCGACCCGTTGCAGCTCGTGTCGAACTGCCAGCCCGTGCACTGGATGCCGTCGTACCAGGCGGTGACGTAGCCGGCGCCGCAGCCCTTGTCGATCGTCACCAGGCCGGCACCGTCGACCGAGGCGATCTCGCCCTTGGGGCCGCTCGAGAGCGTCCACAGGGGCACGTCCTTCACGGCCACCACGGCGCCGGTGCAATCGAAGAAGGTCGCCGTGGCGGTGAACTGGTCGCCCGCGTCGAGCAGCCGCGTGAGCACCTGCTCTTCGACACTCACCACGCCGGAGCAGATGGCACGCGCAGTCTGGGCGATGTCCAGGGGGATGAAGACGCCGTCACCGCCGCCATCGTCGGGAGTCAGGTCGAGCGACGCGGCGGCCGCGTCGAAGCCCGGGCGGTGCACCGCGGTCTGGTAGGACGCTGTCGCCAGGTCCACCAGCGCCTGGCCGCTCTCGTCGAGGGGCGCCGAGCGCGCGAGACCCAGCACGTCGTCGGAGCTGGCCTCGAACACACCGGCCAGCTCCACGTCGGGGATGCCCGTGTCGCCGTCAGCCGCATCGGTGGCGGACACGAGGACCGTCTCGGCAAGCGGCGGGTCGGCGGGCATCGACGTCTTGTCGAAACCCTTGGCCACGCGCGTCCCCGCCACCACGAAGCTGTAGGGCCCCCAGTCGACGCGGGTCAACGCGAGGTCCAGGAACTCGTCGTCGGGATAGACCCAGCCGGCCGCGCCCGGGATCAGCGGGTCGGCCAGGTCCACGATCGCCACGTCCCCCAGCGCCGAGCCGAGGCTGTTGGGGAACTGCTCGATGCCCGTGGCGATGAAGGCGCCCGGGACGCTCCCGTCACCCGGCTCCGGTGCGTTGATCTCCGCGATCAGGTCGCGCAGCGCATCCAGGCCCTCGGCGGCCGCCACGACGATCTTGGGCTTGACCACCTTGGCCTTCTGCCCCTCCAGCTCGGGGGGCTTGGGCAACTTGGCCTTGGCCAGCTGCTGGATCGCCTTGATCACCGCATCGGCCTCGCGCGTGTCCACCGCCGACGGCGGCTCCACCGCGGGCAGCAGCGACGTCTCGACCGTGCGCATCGGTCCGGCACGCATGGGGCCGGGTCCCGACGCGAGCGGCACGTCGACGAAGTCCACCTCGTCGGCGATGCCGTCCCCGGGCGGCAGCGCCGCGATGCCGCGCAGTTGCAGCAGCTGCGTCGGGTAGCGCTCGAAGGCGTCGGTCACCAACAGCATGAAGCGCCCCTTCTCCTTCTTGAGCTTCACGATGGCCACGCTCAGACCGGCGATGCCGCCGCCGCTGTCCTCGTCGACGAAACGCACCGGGAGCTTCAGCTTGCCGGCCTTGACCGCGGCGAAGCCGAAGCTGCCGGTGGCCGACGTGTTGCCGAACTTGCCCGGCTGCACGAAGAACGTCTCGGTCTCGTCGGGCTCCGAGAGCACCGCGTTGCCCACCGGGTCGTAGCCCTGCGCTCTGCCGCTGAAGGTCACGAATCCGGCCAACTGGGCGCGGAACGTGATCTTGAAGGTCTGGGACTCGCCCGGCGCCAGGTCGGCGAAGCTCGGCTTGGGCCAGCGCCACCACTCGGCGTTGCCGGTGCCATCCGCCGCGAGATCCACGGGCGCGAGGTTGGTCAGCGGCTGCAGCGTGCCGTTGGTCACCGTAAGTTGGAGCGTGACGTTCTTGCCCTGCTTGGCGACGGGGTTCTTGGTCGCCTTCCACTCGGCCATCAGCTCCTGGCCCAGCACCGATCCGCTGGCGGCGCAGAACACCACCGCGAGCAGCGCAAGCCGTGCTCCGTGAGCAGCCAGGCGACGCGTGAAGCGGCGCAGTCCGTCGGCGAGGTGGGCGCGAGCTGGGTCAGCGAGCGGACGGTGCGCAATCATGGCGTGCTCCGGTGGGCGTCGCGCGGATCGGGCCGCGCGCAGAGAGGGGCGCCCATGCTGAGCAATCCCAGCCGCTCCGGCAAGACGCTCGGGCCCGGAACCGGAAGGTCCGGCGGTCTCACGGAAGCCCGAAGACCTCCGCCGTCTTGTCCAACTTCTTGGGGCTCTTCTGCTTGTAGCCGAAGAGCTGCGCGGTGGCCGTCTCGACCGCGTCGACCGACTGGTCGATCACCTTGCGCAGCGGCTTGGTGTTGACGTGGCCGCCCTCCCCGGCCTTGTTCACAGCAGCCTCCATCTTGTTCACGGCCTGATTGATCTTGATGAAGGCCTTCTCGAGTCCCTTGCGCACGCGGGCCGTATCCGTGCTCGGATCGAGCGGCGCGGTTCCGTCGGCCCCGCCCTCGGCGTCATCGAGCATGTTGAGCGCCGATTGGAGGAAGACGAAGCCGGCCGACGCCACGGCCGGGCTGAGATTGAGATCCACGAACTCCGTCGACAGCGTGCGGGCCTGCATGAAATTCTGGGCGAAGTAGAGGTTGTTGAGCACCAGGAACAGCTCTTCGCCGATCAGCGTCTCGGTGATGCCAGGCTGGATCTTGGCCACGCTCAGCACGAGTTGGGCGAAGTAGATGCGCGCCTTCTTGAGCAGGCCCTCCACGCCGAACGCCACGGTGAAGGGGTCGTCGGGGCGGGAGTTGGTCACGCTGTGGACGGGCTGCCAGATGCCGAAGCCGTTGTAGGTCTCGGCCACGACGTCAGCGGCGAACAGGTTGATGTCGGTGCCGTCGTCTTCGATCACGAGGAAGAGCTCGTGCACGCCGGGGAACGCCAGCACGTCACCGCCGAGCGGACTGGACACGTTGAAACCGTCGATGTCGGCATCCCAGATCGCCTCCAGGCGCCAGGGACCACCGGCGTCGGCGGCGCCCAGCGAACGCATCTCGAAGAAGGCGAGCGACGCGTCGTCATCCAAGCCGGTCAGTTGATCCACGGTGACCCGGATCCAGGCCGTGAGGTCGCCCGTCGCCGGTCGCTCGAAGACCATCGCCCCCGCCGCCCCGTCCTTCTTGGCCTGCATGCGGAAGCGTCGGTCGAGCCCGGTCTCGCTGCCCTTGCTCGGCTTGAACTTCTGCCGGTCCTTGAAGCTGACGTCCTTGGGGTCCTCGTCGATCTCCTGCGCGATCGGCACCGTCTTCTTGTTGAGACTCATGAAGACGAGTTCGACCGGCAAGCCACCGTCGCCGGCAACGGCGCAGCCCGGGAATGGAACGATCAGTGCGAGCGCGAGACACGCGGCCAGGTGACGACGATTGCCCATGGGTAGCTCCTCCGCGGCCGATTGTAGCTCGCCGCGGCCGGCCGCCCCGAGACTGGCCCCCAAGGACACCGCCCACGATGGCGCGTGCCTACGCCCCTCGGCCCAGAGCGCGCCTTCCCGGGGCCGAGGAGGATCACGGGTGGCTCCCCGCCCGGCTCGCCACCGGCACTCCGCAATCCGGGAGAAGACTGATGACCTTCCTGTCCGGCTCGATCCAGAGCACCCACCTCGACACGACCGTGAACTCGGAGAAGCTGCCGTCACATCGTGCGGGCAAGCGCCTGGCCTTCATCGTGCTGCTCGTGATCCTGGTCCTGTGCCTGACCAGCCTCGTATCGGCGCAGTGCCCCGCGGCCAAGATCACCGAGCCGTCCTCCAACGATCTCGATCGCTTCGGCACCGCCGTGTTCCTCGAGGAACACACCTGCGGCGTGATGGAACTCGGCACGTCGCAGGCCGGCTCGATCCACGTCTTCGAACGCCGGGGTGACCATTGGGACCACCGCACCGAGGTGCAACCTCTCGACGGACACAGCGGTCAGTTCTTCGGCAGCGCGGTGGACTACTCCACGTCGACGCTGCTGGCCGGCGCGCTCAACGACGGTGAACACGGTTCCGTCGCCGGCGCCGCCTACGTGTTCGAGCGGGACGA
This sequence comes from Planctomycetota bacterium, assembly GCA_029259695.1. GTDB lineage: Bacteria > Planctomycetota > B15-G4 > B15-G4 > B15-G4 > OFTM49. The sequence continues at coordinate 5,296 of JAJDEQ010000218.1, read as the reverse complement.
GATGGGCACCATCGGCTATCCGGCCGACGACGACTGGGTCCAGACCGGCAAGCTCTATCCCGACGACGCAACGGTGCCGCACTACGTCGGCACGGCGGTTGCCCTGGTGGGCGACACGCTGGTGATCGGCGCGCGCGGCTTCAGCGACGAGGGCGCGGCCTGGGTCTACGTCCGCCACGACCAGGGCACGCCCGAGAGGCTCGACGACACCTGGATCGAACAGGCCACGCTCACGCCCGACGGTCTCTCGTCCTTCACCGACTTCGGTGCGTCCCTCGCGCTGTCGGAAGACGAGCAGCTGGTCCTGGTGGGCGACCCGCTCGACACGACCGTGCCCATCGGCGCCGTGACGGCCTTCCACCGGGTGGACAGTGGTGTGCCCCTCGATCCCACCGACGACACCTGGGTGCGCGGCAGCAAGCTGCAACTGCCCGTCGGCGCCCATCCCGAGGCGCAGCTCGGCGAGTCGATTGCCCTGTGGGAAGACACGGCGCTGTTGGGCGCGCCCGGCTACGGCCCCGACTACACCGGCGACGCCTACTTGTTCGAGCGCGACGACGGCGGCACGCCCTCCGCGCTCGACGACACCTGGACCGTGGTGCAACACCTGCCCAGCCCCGTGCCCTTCGGCCTGGCCGCCTTCGGCCTGGACGTGGCGCTCTCGGCCGAGTACGCCGTGATCAGCGCGCCCTACTTCATCATGCCACCCTGGATCGGCAGCTCGGTGTACGTGTACGAGCGCAGCGGCTCGAGCCTGGTGTCAGCGCAGCGTGTGCAGGCGCCGGACCAACAGGTCTTCGACGGCTTCGGCAACGCCCTCGCCCTCGACGACGACTTCCTGCTGGTCGGTGCGCAGGGTCGCGAGTACGTCGACGACTGGGCGCCGTGCGACGGCGCCGCCTACGAGTTCGACCTGGCCCGCCCGTCACCCTGGGAGCAGTTCGGTTTCTTCTCGGGCTTCCCCGAGCCGCGGATGGCCGGCTGGAGCTGCCTCGACCCGCGCGACCCGGTCACGGTCCGACTCTACGACGGCTACGACTTCAGCACGGCGATCCTGGTGGCCGGCGCGACGCGTATCGACCAGCCCATCGCCGGCGGCGTGCTCGTGCCCTCACCCGACGTGCTCTGGTTCGGCCTGCCCACCGGTGAGTGGGGTGAGCTGCAGGCATCGGGACTGTGGTTCGAGTCGGGACCGGGCGGCATCCCGCCGGGCTTCGAGATCTACCTGCAGTTCTGGGTCCAGCACCCTTCGTACCCCGCGGGGCGACGTCCGTCGAACGCGCTGAAGATCACTCAGCCGTAGCGTCGGGCGGCAGTTGCTCGATCGTCAGGCGCACGACCGTGAGCCCTTCGCCCAGCACGAGGCCGCTGCGAGCCACGGCGCTGGCGCCGTCCTCGCCCAGGGTCAGCAGCGGGTCGCGGGACGGCGCCCGTGGCGAACCGAACGGATCCTGCGCCAGACTGTCGAGGTCGCGCGCCCAGCGGGCGCTGGTGACGTCGTCGACGAAACGGTCGGGCGTGATGAACAAGCGCCCCTCGCGCAGGGGCAGCCGCGGCGCGCCCAACAGCGGCGCGAGTCCCGCGTGGTTGTCCAGCGGTCGCGGATCGAGCACGACGTAGAACGTTTCCGTGCCCGACGGCCCCTCGAACAGGAACGGCAGCACGTCCGGCGGAGGCACGCTCACACTCTGGCCGGCCTCGACCAGCGTGCTGGGCTGGGCACCGTGGGGGAACACGACCAGCCCGGCGCCCGAGCTGCCCCGGGCGAAGACGGTCACGTGCAGGTCCCGGTCCGCACGCAGGGTGAGCCGCAGCGTCGCGCCGGGGCCCACGCGCAGGGCCGACGGATCGATGCTCGCCGGCGGCACACCCGGCGCCTGCCCGACGCGCCAGCCCAGCTCGACACCGAAGCTCGCCGCGGTGCCGGCGGCCGGCGCCGGGGCGCGCCGAGCCAGCAGGTCTTGCACCGAGCCGAGGGCCAAGCGCTCGCGCACACGGGTGGTCGCCCCGCTGTGCAGATCGGTCGCGACGACCGTCAGCTCCCCCACCCGATCGCGGGCCAGCAGGCGCGGCGTGACGACCCAGCGGAAGCCCGTCCAACGGCCCAGCTCGGGCACCGCACGATCGTCGTACAGCTCGTCGAGCTGCGCGGCGTGGGCGGCGAGCAACACGCTGCGACGCTCGGCACCGGCCACGTTCACGAGCTCTGGCGAGGACGCGTCGAGGGCGGCGGACAGTCGCTCCACCAGCGCCCCGTCGAGCAACGTCCCGGCCCCGTCACCTTCGAGCGACGAGACCACGAAGCCGTCCCCATCCATCGCCGGTGCGAGTCGGGTCACGACCGCGGCCACCAGCTCGTCCAGTGACGACGCAGCACCCTGCGCATCGACCGCGGGACCCGCGCACGCAGCGAGCAGCAACGCCCCGCACGCGGCGAGGCCGGCCAGGTGTCGGCGAGCAGCCATCACGGCGCCGACGCGGTCTCGCGCGGCGCCGGTGACCCGAGCGTCAACGGCAGGTCCCAGATCTGCGGGTTGCCACTCGTGGTGATCACCAGCGGGTGCTTGGCCGCACCCAGCACACGCAGGGTCTCGCGCGGCATGGCCGTGCGCAGGAACTCCTTCAACTCACCCAACGTGATCATCCCGTCCACCTGCCCCGCACTCTGGAAGCCGTCGGCCTCGCCGCGCAGTCCGCGCACGAGCAGGTGGCTGAACGCGCCGTTGGACCACGACGCGTGCTCGACCGCGTTGCGATCGGCGGCGCTGGCCACCATGAACACCCAGCCGGGCGCCGGCGTGGCCTCGATCTGGTCCACCATCAGGTTGCCCAGGTCCCGTTCACCGTCGCGCGTCACGAGCTTGCCCGCGTGACAGGTGTCGGCCAGCATGACGACGTTGCGCGCCCCGTGTTCCTCGATCGCATCGCGCACGTGATCCATGCGGTAGCCGGTGGCCGGGCGCCGCGCCTCGGTGTCGTGGCAGGCGAAGTACACCCGCTCGTTGCGGGCCGGGTCGACGAATCCGTGCCCCGACCAGTAGACCAGCACCAGGTCCTCGGGACGGGCCTGGGAGAGCCAGCCCTCCAGGGCGTAGCGCAACTCGCGGCTGGTGGCGCCCTGGTCGACGAGCAGCAGCACCTGCTCCGGCTTCCAGCCGGCGTCGAGCAGTGCGTCGCGCACGTCGCGCGCGTCCTTGGCCGCGTAGGCCAGATCGTCGAGCCCCGAGTCCGCGCCCAGGCCGTGCTCCGACACGCCCACGATGACGGCCCAGCGATCGGCGACCTGCGGCGCAAGCGCGGGCGAATCGGCCTGCTCGGGCTGCGCCGATGCCGTGCCGGTCACGACGTGGGACGCGGGCCGCAGCGGCGCCGGGTCCGCGTCGCCGGGAGCGGCTCCCGGCTCCGGAGGCGACACGTCGGCCACGAAGTCGCCCAGGCTCGTACGGTCCAGTTCGGCGTGGAGCCGATCGGGTTCCAGGTCCCACATGCCACCCGTGAGCGGGTCGATGATCAGGTACCCGAGCAGCGGCGTGAACAGGTTGCCGCCGACGTACCAGGGGCTGACCTCCGGTGTCAGCGTCCGGGTCGTCCTGGCGTAGCCGGGCTTGCTGAGCTCGACGGTGTACTCGGCGGCCTCGAAGAAGCCGTAGGCCTTCTCCAGGTCCACCGTGGCGGGCGTGACCCCGCGGAAGACGTCGCGCCCGTCCTGATCGCGGATCACGACGTCGGCGCCGGGCGGCGTGCTGCGCACCCGGATCTCCTCGCTCGAGCCCGACACCAGCGTCGCGCACCCACCGAGGACGAACGCCACCAACGCGAGCGCCGCACTGCTGGACCTGCTCATGGAGACTCCTTGCTTCGAGAAGGCAGAAGCCGAAGTCCTGCGCTGCGCGCACCTGACGAGCAACAGCGGAACGGACGTCGAACGTGACTCAATTTATCACACGGCGTCACGACCGCCGGGTGAACGAACCGACAGGCTGGCCCGACTCAACGTTCCGTGACTCGTCGCACAGGGCCACCATCCGATATGACCGAGGAGCTCCCGGTCCCGTCCCGACCGCGTGCCGTCCCGACCGAACCGCTCTGCCGAGTGAGCCGGTTCGTGCCGAATGGAGCGTTGATCCCCTCGCCCGGAGTCCCCGCCATGACGTCTCGCGTGACGGTTGCCTTGCTGGGTCTGAGCCTGGCCTTGCCGACGGCTTGTGTCAGCCTGCCGTACGCCCTCGGCACCGGCCGCATCGAGCGCGACCTGCCCAACTCCCCCGCCATGGAAGAGCAGTTGCTCTACGGTGAGCCCAACGGCTTCCTCGACGCCTCCGACTGGTTCTGGCCCGGGAGCCTGATCGGCAAGTTGATCCTGTGGGACAAGCGCGTCGACAGAACAAGACCGTCGGCGCGGGCTGGCGTTACACCATCGGCGCCATCAGTGTGTTGTTCTACACGATCCTCCCGGGGCGCTTCTTCGGTGGTGACGCGTACAACCCGTACACCAACACGATCTACCTCTACTCCGACATTCCCGCGGTGGCCCTGCACGAAGCCGGTCACAGCAAGGACTTCGGGCGACGGGAGAACAAGGGCACCCACGCTGCGCTCTACCTGCTGCCCTTCGCGCCGCTCTACTACGAAGCCAACGCCACCAGCGACGCGCTGACCTATCTCGAGAACCAGTCGCGCTGGAAGGACCAGCAGCGCGCCTACGAGATCCTCTACCCCGCGTACGGCACCTACGTGGCCGGCATCTGGGGCGTGATCCCGGGGCACATCATCGGCCGCATGAAGGCCTCCGACGTGGAAGCGGAACACGACGACCTGGCCCCGACCGTCGCCGACCCCCTCACCCAGCGGGTCGAGTGACTCCCGCGGGTCTGCGCACTCGTGCGTACACGCACTCGCTCCGACGCACGGCGCGCGCGCCGTGCGTCGCCGGAGATGACGGGACTTTCACCTCTCCCCGGGCCCCGACCACCTAGCCTTGGTCGCACGTCGAATCCCCCGGCCCCCGGAGATGTGCCCATGCTTCGCCTCGTCGCGCTCTGCGTCCTGCTGTGCTCGCCGCTCACGGCGCAAGTGACCTACGTCGACGCATCCGCGCCGGGCGTCGGCGACGGGAGTTCGTGGAGCGACGCCTTCACCGACCTCCAGGCGGCCCTGCAGACGCTGCCGCTGGGCGAGGTCTGGGTTGCACAGGGCACGTACCACCCCGGACTACCCGGCGACCGCACGGCCACGTTCCAGCTGCGCAGCGGCCTCGCCATCTACGGCGGCTTCGACGGCACCGAGACGAGCCTGA
>JAJDEQ010000217.1 GCA_029259695.1 Planctomycetota bacterium | reverse complement strand
CTGGAGCTGGATCTGGATCGTGCCCATCGCCGCCGCGCTGGTGGCGGCGGTGCTCGCCTTCCAGGCCTGGGGCAACCGCGGCATCCCGATCACGATCCAATTCGACCGGGGGCACGGACTCAAGGCGGGCGACGTCCTGCGTCACCGCGGGATCGTGGTGGGCGCCGTGGACGGGGTCGCCCTGGACGCCGACGGCGTGGGCGTCGACGTGCTGCTGCGGCCGGAGGGCGAGAACCTGGCCCGAGTCGGCAGCCGCTTCTGGATCGTGCGGCCGCAGCTCGGGCTGAGCGGCGTGGCCGGACTCGAGACCCTGATCGGCTCCCGCTACCTGCAGGTGATCCCCGGCAGTGGCGCACTCCAGCGCCGCTTCGTGGGTCTGTCCGCCCCGCCGGTCCCGGATGCGCTCGAACCGGGCGGCCTGGAGATCGTGCTCGACGGCACCCATCGCGGCAGCCTGCGGCCGGGCTCGCCGGTCACCTACCGCAAGATCCGCGTGGGTTCGGTGCTCTCGGTGGCGCTGGCCGCCGACGCGCGCAGCGTCGAAGTCCGCGTGCGCATCCGCAAGCCGTACGTCCAGCTCGTGCGCGAGCAGACGCGCTTCTGGGACGTGAGCGGTTTCTCCGCCGACGTGGGCATCACCGGCCTCAAGCTGCACCTCGACACGCTCGACGCGCTGATCGCCGGCGGGATCGCCCTGGCCACGCCCTCCGACGCGGGCGAGGTCGTGTCCACCGGCCATCACTTCCAGTTGGCCACCGACGCCGAACGGGAGTGGTTGACCTGGCGCCCGGCCCTGCCCGTGGGCCAGTCCCTGCTGCCCCAGGCCGAACCCACACCCCAACCCCTGCGTGCCGCCCTGCAGTGGCAGGAGGGTCGGCTGTGGACCAGCGATGAGCACCGCGAAGGCTGGGTGCTCGCCGTGGAGGGCGGGCTGCTCGGGCCGACCGACCTGCTCACGCCGAGCGAAGCGGCCCACGCGGACACCTCGGTGATCGAGGTCGCCGGCGAGCGTCTGCCCCTGACCGGGGCACCCGAGGCGTTGGGCGAACTGCTCGCGCTGATGAAGACCACCCCGCCGGTCAGCCCCTGGCCGCGTGAACGCCAACGCATCCCCCAGGACGTCGAGGACTGCCTCGCGGTGCGCGACGGCGGCGCGCCGCTCTCGTTGGCCGCCTCGCGCCTCACGGCCGAGGACGATCACTGGCACGTGGACCCCGCCCTGTCGATCGAGCGGACCTGGCACGGCGCCTGCGTGGTCGCCCGCGGCGACGGCAGGCTCGTGGGCCTGCTGCTGCTCGACGACGACGACGCCGCAGTGATCGCGATCCTGCCGCGCCTGCTGCCCTGACCTCGCCAGTCTGAGCGCGACCGACGCGACGCGGACCGACCCAACCCGGACCGACGCGACGCGAGCGGACCGCTGCGACCCGAACCAAGACCTCGCCGGGTCCCGCGACTAAGGCTCCGCCGGCGCGTCGAGCCACGGCAACACGAACGGGCGGCCGTCCGGCGCGGGCATGCGGCCGAAGTGCAGGTGCGGCCCGTAGACGGGCTCGAGCACGTCGCCGCGCAGGACCTCGTCGACGGTGCCGCCGGCCACCACCCGACCGCCGGCGAGCACGCACAGCCGCGTGGCGAACTGACTGGCCAGGTTGAGGTCGTGCGTGACCACGCACACCGCGCGGCCGTCGGCGGCCAGTCGGGCCAGCAGGTCGAACACCTTCACCTGGTGCTCCGGGTCGAGCGACGTCGTGGGCTCGTCCACCAGCAGCACGTCGGCCTGCTGAGCCAGCGCACGCGCGATCAGCACCCGCTGTCGCTGTCCGCCCGAGAGATCCGTGAGACGGCGATCACCCACGCCCGCGGCGTCCGCCAGCTCCAGCGAGCGTTCGATGGCCGCCAGGTCGTCGGACTGGGGGCCGCGCCAACGCGCCATGTGCGCGTAGCGCCCACCCAGCACGAAGCGGTCCACGGTGACATCGGAGAGCACCGGCAACTGCTGCGGCACCATCGCCAACCGGCGCGCGCGATCGCGCAAGGGCAGCGTGCGCACCCCCCGGCCGTCCAGCTCGACCCGCCCGCTGCGCGGCACGAGCATGCCCGACAGGAGCTTGATCAGGGTGCTCTTGCCCGAGCCGTTGGGCCCCAGCACCACGAGCATCTCGCCGGTGGCGACCGACACGTCGATCTGATCCACGGCGCGCAAGGGGCCGGGGTAGTCGAACGAGAGCTGCTCACCGCTGAGCGTCACCACGCTTCGATCTCGCGTCGATGGAACAGGAGCAGGGCCAGGAAGAACGGGCCGCCGACCAGGGCCATCATCACGCCCGGTTGCAACGCCCGGTCTCCGAGCCAGGTGCGCTGGGCCAGGTCGAGCCCCACCAGGAACACGGCGCCGCCCAGCAGGGACAGCGGCACCAGGGAGCGGTGACTGCGCCCGGCGAGCAGGCGCAGCACGTGCGGCACCACCAGCCCCACGAAGGCCACCTGCCCCGAGACCGCCACCGCTGCCGAGGCGGCGAACGCGGCAGCGACGATGCACAGCACGCGCACGCGCACGGTGGACACGCCCAGCGCGCGGGCGTCTTCCTCACCGCCCTGCATCAGGTCCAGTTCCCAGGAGACGAAGGGCAGCACGAGCATGGTCAGGGCGATCCCGCACCACACCGTGGCGGCGTGATACGGCGAGCGGTCGTCGAACGTGCCGAAGGTCCACTGCTGCATGGCCCGCGCCACGTCGATGTCCTCCTGGAGCACGAGGAAGCTCATCAACGCGAGCACACCCGCCAGGCAGGTGTTCACCGCGATGCCGCTGAGCAGCAGCGTCGGCGCGCTGAGGCGCCCGCCCGGCGACGACAGCATGGTCACGAAGGTCACCACGCCCATGGCCCCGACGAACCCGAACAACGGGATCACGAAGGTGGCCCGACCCAGATCGCTCAGGCCCAGCACGGACGCGCCGTAGCCCGCCATGACCAGGATCCCGCAACTCGCGCCCAGGGTGGCCCCCGACGTGACACCGATCACGGACGGCGCCGCCAACCCGTTGCGGAAGACACCCTGGATCAACGCTCCCGAACACGCCAGGGCCGCGCCCACTCCCGCGGCGGTCAGCACGCGCCACAGACGCAACTCCACGATCGGCTGCAGCCGCACGTCGAGCGGCTCGCCCCAGCCGAAGGCGGCCAGGCAACCACGCCAGGTCACGTCCAACTCGTGCAGGCCGGTCGGCCCCGTGCGCACCGACCACAACAAGAGGAAGGGCAGCGCCGCGAGGAGCAGCCCGCCCAGGGCCCAGGCCCGTGGCGAGATGGCCGGCTGCACCGCGGCGCTCCTGGCGCGGTCGCTGCTCACCGACGCCCCTCGAGATGGGCATCGACCCGGGCGGCGAGTTGCTCCGCCGCCGACACCATCTCGTGCGACACGGTCGCGAAGAGCCAGCTGTCCAGCTCGATGATACCTCCGGACCGCACCGCCGAGAGCTGCTGCAAGACGGGTTCGCTGCGCAGGAAGCGCCCCGTCGCACCCAGTTCGCCCTCGCCGGTGCGCCCCACGAGCAGCAGATCCGGATCCAGCACCAGCAACTCCTCGAAGCCGATGCGCACATGCCCGGTCTCGCCCACTTCGCTCATGGCGTTGCGCAGTCCGGCCATGCGGATGATCTCGTCGGCGGTCGTCTCCGCGGCCGCCGCCCAACCGCCGCCACCGTAGTTGGCGTAGGACAACACGCGCAGCTCACGGCGGGCCACGGCACCGGCGGCCAGGCGCGCCACGCGGTCGTCGAGCTCCTGCAACAGCTCGCCGGCCCGCGTCTCGACCCCGAGCAGGCGTCCCAGCAGGACCACCTGATCGCGCAGGTCGCCGTAGCTGGCCGGATCCGACAGGGTCACCACGGAGATGCCGCCGTCCACCAGCACCCGCGTGGTGTCGAGCGACTGCAGCGAGTAGGCCACGACCAGGTCCGGCTGCACCATCAGCAGCGGCTCGGCCATGTAGTGGTCGAAGCGCGGACGCTGCAGGTACGGACTGGCCGGGTCGCGCAGCCCCGAGTAGATCAGCGCCTGTTCGGGCAGGGCCGCCACCCGTTCGGGCGGCACCAACGCGCACACCAGGTCGACGCTGCCGGCCGCGGCGGGCACGATGCGCCGCGGCGCCCGTGGCAGCTCCACCCACCTCCCGTCGGGCATCTCCACCCGACGCGGGAAACCGGGCTCGCCCGCACCGGAGCCCGGCGACAACACGCCGCCCTCGGCCGCGAGCAGCGCGCCGACCGCCGCATCGGTGCCGGCGTGATCGGCGCCGCCGTCATCGGTGCCGCGGTCATCGGCGCCCGCACCGGCTCCGCAGGCTCCGAGGAGCAGGGCGGCCAGCAAGGCGCACGACGGCGCGGCGTGACGACGGAACAGGTGCAAGCGAGGATCCGATCGGAGGGCAGCAGCTCGCCCGGGCCCACCGCCGCCACGCGGCCGAGAACCCCGGAGCGCGAGGCCCGTGCGGCCGGCGCTCCCGCGAAGCGGCCCAGGTTAGGGCCGGGGCGCCCCGACCTCCACACCCAGCGGCCCGCCTTGGATCTCGAAGACCCGGATGCTGCGCCGGCGGGGTTGCCAGCGTGGCGCCAGCACCCCTGCTGACGGGCCCCTGCAGGGGGCCCGGAATGCAGACGACCCGGCGGGGAGACCGCCGGGTCGTCGCGTACAACACCGTGTTGGAGAGACGCCTTACGGAGTCGTCGCCAGCAGCGCGTTGGACAGCGCCACACCCGAGATGTGGGCCGCGCCCCCATCCTGGATCGCGTACTGGAACAGGATCTCGGTTCCAGCAGGCACACCCGCCGGCCACGAGGCCCACGGGATGTTGGTCTCACCGCTGCCGTTGGTGGTCAGGAAGATCGGGTCGACACCGATCCAGGGGAACGCCTTCAGCGTGCCGCCCTTGAACGCCACAGGCGTGGCCGCACCGTTGTCGAGCGCCACGAACAGCGCCGCGATCGGGCTGCTGATGACGGCGTTCTCGAGCCGCAGCGCGCCGGACGAGCCGGCCACCAGGGTGCCCTCGCCGTACAGGCGCGGCTTGCCGTTGGTGCCCTCGGTCGCGCAGCCGAGACCCTCGAAGGGGCCGTCCGCCACGAGCTTGAAGACCTCGCCACCGTTGCGGTCGGTGATGTAGATCTCGCCGCGGCTGTCCTCGCCGAACGACGTGATGCTGCTGATGCCCAGGCCGCCGCCCGGGGCGATCTGGTTGTCGATCAGCGTCGGGCCCGAGGTGATCGTCTCGGTGTCCCGGTCGAAGTTCATGCGCCAGATGTTGTTGCTGACGTGGTCACCGAAGATGTAGGTGCCCCACAGGTCGGGGATCCCCTCGCCGCGGTAGACGTAGCCACCGATGATCGAGAAGCCGCCGGTGGAGATGTTCTGGGTGAAGTCGGCCACCGGGTCGGTCAGCGTCGGGCTGGCGCAGGTGCAGCCGGAGAGGCCGGTGCAGCTGAAGCCCTCCTTGCAACGCCAGCCGTAGTTCTCGCCACCGCCGCTGGACGCGTGCTGGAAGTTGATCTCCTCGCGGCCCACGGCGTTGAAGCTGTCCTGACCCACGTCGCCGATCCACATGTCGCCGGTCTCGCGGTCGAAGCTGAAGCGCCACGGGTTGCGCAGGCCCAGCGCCCAGGTCTCGTCGAGCACGCTGCCGTTGCTGGTGAAGGGGTTGCCGGCCGGGACGCTCCACGGAAGCGTGTCGACGTTGATGCGCAGCATCTTGCCGAGGCGCGTCGAGCCGTCCTGGGAGTTGCCGCCCGCGGAGTGGCCACTGCCGACGTCGTTGAAGTTGCCGCCGTCACCCATGGCGATGTAGAGCTCTCCGTCGGTGCCGAAGACCATGCCGCCGCCGTTGTGGTTGCTCTGGGGCTGGGTCACGAAGGTCACGAACGTCTGGCTGCTCGGGTCGGCCGAGTTGTTCGTGAGACGCGTGTAGCGCTCGATCAGCGTGTTGCCGCTGCTCGTGGTGTAGTTCACGAAGAACTGACCATTGCTCTGGTAGTCGGGGTGGAAGGCGACGCTGAAGAAGCCGCGTTCGTTGCCGCTCGTGTTCACGCCCATCGGCGTGAGGTCGAGGAACGGGGTGCCCTGCACGACACCGTTGATGATCACGTGGATGTCGGCCTGGGTCTGCTCGACAACGAACATGCGCGTCGAATCGCCGGGCGCAGCAGTGATCTGGACCGGACGGGCGAACCCGTTGGCGAACAGTTCGGTGGTGAGCGGCGTTTGGGCCTGCACCGCGGACGCGGTGAGGATGCCGACAACGAGCGCACTGGTCGCGCTGATGATCCGCTTCATCGGGAACTCCGGGGGACTCGGGAGGGAGGGTGTGGGGGAACGCGCGACTATATCACACGCCCGCACCGCTCTCGGGGCCTTGCGCGAAGCCGGTTCGGACCCCGTGGGTGAGCGTCTCATCGGGTCGGAACCGGGCCCACCCTTGCACATTCCGGCGGTCATCTGCGCCGCGCGCCGGCCTCCCCGACCGTCGCCGCAGGGGCTCGCCCGGCTCGGGCTCAAGCCGCGCTCGCCGACGGTTCGAAGAAGGATCCATGACGATCCGCGACGCTGTTCTCCGACCTACGCGTGGCCTGACCGCGCTGGCCGCCGCGACCCTCTTGGTGTTCGCCCACGGACACGCCCAGGCCCAAGGCGACCCGGCGCTCGAGTCTCGGGTCTGGCGCGGCCACCAGATCGTGGCCGGTGAACTGCTGGTCCAGTTCGAGCAGGATCTGGACGCCGGCGCCCGTCGGCGCCGCCACACCGAGCTCGGCGCCACGGAGTTGTCCCGCATCGCTCCCGGCCTGGCCCGTGTGCGCCTCCCGGCGGACGCCGACCTCGACGATGCCGTGCGCCGCTACGAAGCCACCGCGGGGGTGCGCTTCGCACAGCCCAACGCGCTGCACCAGGCTTTCTCCGCCGCCGACCCGCTGGTCCTCGACGACCCGGGCGTGCTCCACCAGTGGGCCCTGTCCACCGTGCGCGCCCACGAGGCCTGGTCGCTGCTGGACGGCGCCCCGACCGCGCTCGTGGCCGTGATCGACTCCGGCGTCGACGTCGATCACCCCGACCTCGCGCCCCACTTCGTCGGCGGCCACGACTTCTACGCCGACGATGACAACCCGGGGGACCTCAACGGCCACGGCACGCACTGCGCCGGCATCAGCGCGGCGGTCAGCAACAACGGCCTCGGCATCGCCGGCGCCTCGGACGGCTGCGGCTTCCTGGCCTACCGCGTCGGCAACACCAGCTTCCCCAGCAGCGCTCTCGTGGCCGCGATCCACGACGCGCGAGCCCGGGGCGCGCTGGTGCTGTCGATGTCGTGGGGCACGACCTTCAACGACACCGCCGTGCGCAACGCGCTGCAGGCGGCGGCAACCGATGGCATCGTGCTGGTGGGCGCGGCGGGCAACTACGGCTCGACCCAGCTCTTCTACCCCGCCGCCCATCCGTTCGTGATCGGCGTGGCCTCCTCCCGCCCGGACGACACGCTCTCCTCCTTCTCCAACTACGGGCCGTGGGTCGACCTGGCCGCGCCGGGCCAGGGCATCTACTCGACCTGGAAGGACGATGCGTACACCTACTCGTCGGGGACGTCCATGGCCGCGCCGCTCGTGGCCGGCTTCGCCACCCTGATGTACGCCCAACTCCACGGGCGTTCACCGGCCAACGCGGAGCGCGTGCGCGCCGCACTCCAGGACGGTGCCGTCCCGGTCGGCGACTGGGTGGCCCACGGACGAGTCGACTTCCTGGCCGCCGTGGACCAACTGCTGCCGCCCGAACCAGCCACGCTGCTGGGCGTGTCCCCGCCGGAGCTGGAAGCCCTGGGTGGCGAACCCCTGCAGCTCTTGGGCGTGCACCTGTCGCGCGCCACCGGAGTGACCGTGGGTGGACTCCCCGCCCCGGACTTCGTCGTGCACGACGATCAGCACGTGAGCATCACCGCACCCCGGGCAACGGGGTTGGGGACCGCCGACGTGGCCGTGACCTCACCCGGCGGCAGCCAGGGCGTGCTGCAGGTGACCTACGTGGAGACCGAACCGCCGCGCCTCGACGTGGCCCCCACCGTCGACGACGGCGGCAGCGTCACCTGGGCCGCGGGCGGGGGCGCACTGGAACTGTGCTACCTGCTCGTGTCGCTCGACGGCCAGACCGGATCGCACCTCGGCTTCCCGATCCTGGCCCAGCCCCACGTGTTGTCGGTCAGCTGGCTCGACGGGAACGGGCTGTTCGAGTTGAACGGCACGCTGCCCGCGGGACTGGCGGGGCTCACCTTCTGGTCCCAGACCGCCACCCTGACCCCGGGTCAGTTCCGCGCGAGCGCGATCGAGGCTACCGAGATCCTGCCCTGACGCCGCGCGCGCCGGCTGGCTCGCGCCGGCCCCCCAGAAGTCAGTCGCGCTTCACGGCCACCCACAGGCCGTCGCCGATGGGCACGATGATGCCGTCCAGCCGATCGTCCCGGGCCATCACCTCGTTGAAGGCCCGCACGGCCCCCACCTCGCCGTCGCTGGGCTGCTCGTCGAGCAACTGCCCGAAGGCGAAGGCGTTGTCGACCATGATCAGGCCGCCCGGACGCACGATGCGCAGACTCTCCTCGAGGTAGGCGCCGTAGCTCGACTTGTCCGCGTCGAGGAAGGCCGCGTCCGCCGAGTGGCCGGCGAAGCCCGGCAGCACGTCCATGCCCGCGCCCTGCAACACCTCCACCCGGGGCTCGTCGGCGCGCTCGGCCCACTCCCGGGCGAACGCCGCTCGCTCGGGTTCCAGTTCGATCGTCCGCACCCGGCCGCCCGGCGGCAGGGCGCGAGCCATGGAGATGGCGGAGTACCCACCCAGGGTGCCCACCTCGATCACCTCGGCGCACTTCGCCATGCGCAGCAGGATCTGCATCAGGCTGGCCTGCTCGGGCGAGATCCAGATGGGTGGCAGCCCGGCGGCGACGGCGGCCTGCTTGAGTTCGGCGAGCACGGGCTCTTCGGGCGTGGTGCGCTCCGCCAGATAGGCGAAGTGCGCGGCGCTGACGACGGTCGAGGAAGCGGACATGGCGGCCGATGGTAGCGCCTGGGCGTGCACGACGCTTGTCGCGCCCCCCGGCGCCACTTAATGTCGCAGGCATGAAGACCTCAGCCAAGCTCACCGAGTACGACGATCTCGAGCGGCGCTACGCCGACATCCGGGACCTCGAGAACGCCATGTCGATCCTCGGCTGGGACCAGGAGGTCACCATGCCGGCGGGCGGGGCCGAACTGCGGGCCCAGACCCTGGCGACCCTGGCCGGGGTCGTGCACGAACGGACCACCGAACCCGGCCTGGTCAAGCTGGTCGACCGCCTGCACCGCCGGCGCGCCGACCTCACGCCGCGGCAACGGCGCGGGCTGGAGTTGGCCCGCCGCAAGGTGCACAAGGCGGCCGCGCTGCCCGAACGTCTGGCGCGCGAGATGGCCCTGGCCGAGAGCCGCGGCCTGGAACAATGGCGTCGCGCTCGCGCCCGGGGTGACTTCCAGCTGTTCACGCCCGCGCTGTCGCACATGGTCGACCTCAAGCGCGAAGCCGCCGAGCTGACCGCCGCCCGGAGCGGCGGGCGCAAGGGCGGCCGGCTGTACGACGCCCTGCTGGACGACTTCGAGCCGGGCGCGACAGTGGCCACGATCGACCCGCTGCTCACCCGGCTCAAGGAGTTCACGGTGCCGCTGGTGCGCAAGGTCGTCGACAGCGGCGTGAAGGTGAACCTGAAGCCGCTCGTCGGACGCTTCGACGTCGAGGCCCAGCGCAGCTTCTCGCGCGATGTGGCCCTGGCCATGGGCATCGACCTGGAGCGCGGTCGCATGGACCTCTCCACCCATCCGTTCTGCGGCGGTGTGGGTCCGGACGACGTGCGCATGACGTCCCGCTTCGACAAGCACGACCTGCGCGGCGGCCTGTTCGGCGTGATCCACGAGGCCGGCCACGGCCTGTACGAACAGGGCCTGAACCCCAAGCGCGCCCGCGAGCCCCTGGGCGGCGCGATCTCCATGGCGATCCACGAGTCCCAGTCGCGACTGTGGGAGAACATGGTCGGACGCAGCCGCCCCTTCTGGAAGTCCTGGCTCCCACGGCTGCGTCGGCAGCACAAGCAGCTCAAGGGCGTGACCCTCGACGCCATGTGGGAAGCCGCCAACGAAGTCTCGCCCTCGCTGATCCGGGTCGAGGCCGACGAGCTCACCTACAACCTGCACATCGTGCTGCGCTACGAGATCGAGCGCGACCTGGTGGAGGGCGCCATCGCGGTGCGCGACCTGCCCCAGCGCTGGAACGAGGGCATGCACGACCTGCTCGGAGTCACGCCGCCCGACGACGGTCAGGGCGTGCTGCAGGACATCCACTGGGCCATGGGCCTGTTCGGCTACTTCCCCACCTACAGCCTGGGCAATCTCTACGCGGCCCAGTTCATGCAGACGGCGCGGCGCGAGTTGCGCGGCCTCGACCGGCGCATCGAGAAGGGCGATCTGCTCACCCTGCGCGAGTGGCTGGCGGACAAGATCCACCGTCACGATCAGGTCTACAGCGCCGACGCGTTGGTCAAGCGGGTGACCGGGCGGCCACTGGACACCGAGGCCTTCGAGCGCCACATCAGCGCGAAGGTCGCGGCGATCTACGGCAAGCCCGCTCGCGGTCGGGCCCCGGCACGGACGCGCCGCGCCGCCCGCTGACCTGGACTCACTCGCTGACCTGGACTCACTCGCTGACCCGGGCCCGCCCGCTGACCTGAACTCACGCGTCGCGCCGTTCGGCCAGCATCAGCAACGAGCTGGCGAACGGGAGCGGCAGCACGGCGCCCAGCCGGTTCTCCAGACCCAGCACGATGCGCGCCACGGCGGTGGTGCGCTTGCCGGGCACGGCGAGGGTGCGCTCGAAGAACTCGCGCGGCGTGGGACGTTCGTCCGGCGGCGGCAACGGCTGCCGGGCGCCGCGGGCGGCCAGAGCGGTGACGGCCGCATGGAACGGGCGCTCGCGCACCACCGCGAAGCCGTTGTCCGTCAGCGCCCGTCGCAACGCGGCGCGAGTGTAGCGGCGGCGGTGCCCCACGAGTTCGTCCTCGAGTGTCCACAAGCTCGGCCGGGCGGGGACGGTCACCAGCAACAGCCCCCCGGGCGCCAACGCGTCACGGCAGGCACCCAGCAACTGCGCCTCGTCGGCGTGCTCGAGCACGTCGCACAAGGCGACGACGTCCACCGGCTGCACCAGGGGAATCGTCGGCGCACCGCTGCGCACGAGCGGCCCGCGCGTGCGCTGCCGCGCGATGTGCAGGCCCTCCGCGTGCATGTCCAGGCCGAGGGCCGTGAAGCCCATGGACTCGAACAGCGCCAGCACGAGGCCCGTGCCGCAGCCCACTTCCACCAGGCTGGTCAGGCCGCGGGCCCGCTGCAGCGGAGCGAGCGCCCGACGGATCACGTCGTTGCGCGACGCATACCACCAGTGTTGCTGGTCGACCGCGCCCACCAGCGCGTACAGCTCGGCCGGGTAGTCACCTGGTTCCGGCAGGTCGTCCAGCACGGTGACGCCGCCGACCGTCTGGAAGACGGCGTGCCCCGCCGGGCAGCGCGTCTCCCCGTCGGCGGCCCGGGGCTCCAGGGGGACGGCCACGGCGCAGGTCGGGCAGCGCACGGCGAAAGCCGGGGCCCCGCTCACGTCGTCACTCCGTCGCCGCCGGTCATCGACGCAGGATAGCGAAGGCGGGGCGCCGGAGTGGGCTGGCGCGCCCGGGTGTGCGACGCTGGCGCGATGCTGGTCGGCCGCGTCTCCCTCGCCCTGATCGTGACGGCGTTCGCTGCCCTGGCGGTGCACGCATCCCTGGTCACGCCGCTGTTCGAGCCGCTGGGTGAGGACGAGGCCCTGGCCGTCGCCCAGCACTGGGCGCGCGGTGCCGAGGATCGGGCCCCCCCGCCGGGCGACCGTCCGGCCGTCCGGCCTGCCCTGGAGCCGCCCCTGGTCCCCTGGCTCACGGCCCTCGGCCTCTCGGCCCGGCAACTCCACGAGTTGGAGTTCCTGCCCCGACCACGCACCGGTCACGACGCGCGGACATCCGACACGGCGGGCAACGGTGCGGCCTTCCTGCACGGTGCGGACGAGCTCTTCCCCTGGACCGACCCGGTGCGCGGTGTGCACCTGTTGCGCTTGACCGGCGTGCTCGCCGGCGTGCTCACCCTGCTCGCCACGTACGCCCTCTGCCGGCGGCTGCTGCCCGACCGCATCGCCCCCGCCCTGGCGGCCACCGCACTCGTCGCCTTCAATCCGACGTTCGTGCACCTCGCCGGCTCGTTGTCGGCGCTGCCCTGGGCCATCGCGCTGGTCACGACCGCACTGGCGGGCATCGCCGGCACGACCGCGGGCGACCGGCTCACGCCGGGCGCGGCCCTGCGCCTGGGTCTGATCAGCGGCGCGGCGGTGCTGACCCACTACACAGCGCTGTTCCTCGTCCCGTTGCTGATCGTGTCGCTGCTCTTCGCGCGGCGGCGGGCCGGCGGCTGGGACCGGGCCGTGGACCGCGTGCTCGCGGCCCTGCTGCTGACGCTCGGGTCGTGGCTCACCTGGAACGCTCTGCGCTCGGGGCAGTTGATCCCGGAGCGCTGGTGGTCGCCCGGCGACGGGCGCGTGCCGCACCCGGTGACCTGGGCGCAAACGCTCGTGTCGCGTTACGGCTGGCGCGCCGAAGCGGGCGCCGTCGCCACGGCCACCTGGGTCGCCGTGCTCGGCGGCGCGTTGCTGGGGCTGCTCGCCTGGCGCCGGGGCACGCTCCGGCGCCCCGCGGCCTGGTTCGTCGCCGCGGCGGCCGTGGTCCTGAATCTCGGCGCGTGGTTCGTCATCGCGCCCGGCCGGGACGCCCTCGGCCAGGTGGCCCTGCTGCTGACCTTCCCGGTCCTCGCCTGCGCCCTCGCGGCGGGTTGGTCGGCGTGGGTCCCGCGCCCGGTGGGCGCCCTCGCGGTGCTGCTCCTGGGCGGCGTGTGCTGGCACGCTCAGCAGACTCTCGTGGCGACGTTCCATCCGCCCAACCGCGTGCACGACCGGCACTTCATGGCGGTGAACCCCGTGGGCGACGTTCCCCGCGAGCGACGACACCCCACGATCGCGTTCACCTGGCCCCCACCCGGCGCCCTGCTGCTCGACGCACCGGAGCTGCGCTGGACTCCCGCCGTCGATCCGCGCGCGCGCTACACGGTGCGCCTCTCGGCGCCCGAACTGGGTCTCGAACTGCGCAGCTACGAGGACCGCGGCCTGGCCCTCTCGGATCGTTTCGACATCCCCGAACGCTTCTGGGATCAGCTGCCGAGCGGCGGCCACCTCTTGTGCCAGGTGATCCGCCTGCCCACGCTCGCGTCGGTCTTGAGCACGCCTGCCGAACAGCGCCGCGTGGAGCTGAGCGCCGTGCTCGTGCTGCACCGTGAGCGCCCCGAGGATCGCCTGTGAACCGGACCACCCCCCCATGCACGGCGGCGCCCACACAGGCGGCGCACGCGGCGCACGCACGGCACGCACGGCACGCACGGCACGCACGGCACGCACGGCACGCACCGCACGCACCGCACGCACGGCACGCGGTGCGCGGACGGCGGAGGACGCGAGCGTGATCAGTCTGCGCGGTGTCACCAAGCGCTACGGTCCGCGCTTCGCCCTCGACGACCTGACGCTCGACGTCCCCGCGGGCGAGACCACCGCCCTGATCGGCCCCAGCGGGTGCGGCAAGTCGACCCTGCTGCGCACCGTGATCGGGTTGGTCACGCCGGACGCGGGCCAGGTCACCTTCGACGGCACGCCCGTAGACCCCGACAGCGCGCCGAACCTGCGTCGGCACATGGGTTACGTGATCCAGGACGGCGGCCTCTTCCCACACCTCACCGCGCGCGAGAACGTGACGCTCATGGCGCGCTGGCTGGGGCCGGAGCGCGGTTGGGACGACACCCGCATCGAACAACGGCTCGACCAACTCGTGCACCTCACCCGCTTCCCGGAGGACGGCCTGTCGCGCTACCCGTGCCAGCTCTCGGGCGGCCAACGGCAGCGCGTGGGCCTGATGCGTGCCCTGGTCCTGGACCCCGCTGCGCTGTTGCTCGACGAACCGCTGGGTGCACTCGACCCCATGATCCGGGTCGACCTCCAGGCCGAGTTGAAGCAGATCTTCGCCGACCTGGGCAAGACCGTGCTGCTGGTCACCCACGATCTGGACGAGGCGGCCTACCTCGGTCATCAGTCCGTGCTGCTGCGCGACGGACGCGTCGTGCAACGGGGCACGGCGGCCGACCTGATCCACGCACCGGCCGACGAGTTCGTGACCCGCTTCGTGCGCGCACAACACCGCGGTCTGGCTGCTGAACCGGGCCCCGACGCGAGCGGCCGCGGGGGCCCCGCATGAACACGCCCATGCCAGCCCCGGTCACCCGCCGGCCGCGGCACCACGGGGCACTCGCCCTGGGTTGCGTGCTGGCCCTGGCGCTCGCGCTGCCCCCCGCCTGCGGTGAGCCTTCGGGCCCGCGCGAACTCGTCGTGGGCAGCAAGAACTTCACCGAGTCGGTGGTGCTCGGCGAACTGGTCACCCAACTCGGCGCCGACGCCGGCGCGCCGGTCCGCCATGCGCGCCAACTGGGCGGGACGCGCCTGCTGTGGAACGCCTTGCTGCGCGGCGAACTCGACGTGTACCCCGAGTACACCGGCACGATCACCCAGGAGATCCTGGCCGGCGAAGACCCGCCCGCGCCCCGCCCCGGCGCAGGGGACACCCTGGCCGAACGCCTCGCCGCCCACGGCGTGCGCATCTCCGCCCCGATCGGCTTCGACAACACCTACGTGCTGGGCATGCGCCGCGAGCGCGCCGAGCAACTCGGCATCACCAGCATCTCGGACCTGCGCGCACACCCCGACCTGGCCCTGGCCTTCAGCAGCGAGTTCATGGATCGCGGTGACGGCTGGCCGGCCCTGGCCGCCCGCTACTCACTGCCCCACAGGGACGTGCGCGGCCTCGACCACGACCTGGCCTACAAGGGACTCGAGCAGGGCACCATCGACGTGACCGACCTGTACGCCACCGACGCCGAGATCCGCGGCTACGACCTGCGTCCGCTGCGTGACGACGCGGGACACTTCCCCGAGTACCAGGCCCTGCTGCTGTTCCGCGACGACGTGCCGACGGCCTGGGTCGACGCCTTCACACGGCTCGAGAACGCGATCAGCGCCGGCGACATGACGGCCATGAACGCCCGGGTGAAGCTCGACGGGGTGCCCGAGCACGTCGTGGCGGCCGACGTGCTGCGCGAACGCTTCGGCGTCACCGCTGAGCCCGCGGCGGTGGAGACCTGGTGGACCCGCCTGCGCCGTCACACGCTCGAGCACCTGCTGCTGGTGGGCATCTCGCTCGCCGCGGCCATCGCCGTGGCCCTGCCGCTGGGAGTGCTCGCGGCGCGGCGCCCGCGCCTGGGCCAGCTCGTGCTCGGTCTCGCCGGCGTGTTGCAGACGATCCCGTCGTTGGCGTTGTTCGTGTTCATGATCCCGCTGCTCGGCATCGGCGGACCACCCGCCGTGGTGGCCTTGTTCCTCTACAGCCTGCTGCCCGTGGTGCGCAACACGCACGCGGGGCTGACCGGGATCACGCCGGCGCTGATCGAGTCGGCCCGGGCCCTGGGGCTGCCCCCACACGCGCGGCTGCGTCTGGTCGAACTGCCCCTCGCCGCGCCGTCGATCCTGGCCGGCATCAAGACCGCCGCCGTGATCAACGTGGGCACCGCCACCCTGGGCGCGTTCATCGGAGCGGGCGGGTACGGCCAGCCGATCTTCACCGGCATCCGCCTGGACGACACCGGGCTGATCCTTCAAGGGGCCGTCCCGGCGGCGCTGCTGGCACTTGTGGTCCACGGCGTGTTCGAATTGGCCGAGCGTCGGCTCGTACCCCTCGGGCTGCGCCTCGCCCGCGGCTGAGCCACCCCATTCGTTGCCACGGGGACATCCCGGCTCTCGCCACGGGGACATCCCGGCTCTCGCCACAGGGACACCCCGTTTCTTGCCACGGGGACACCTCGTCTGTTGCCACGGGGCCCAGCGCCAAGGTGCTTCCAATCAGGCTCCAAAACGCCATTCCTGGCCAGATTTGCGCTGGAGCTTCTTTCCCCAGGGAAACCACCGAGGAAGACATGGAGCGTGATAGGCTCTCCGCTTCACCCAAGCCCCGATCCCTGCCTCGGCCCCCCTGCCGAGCTGCACGCAACGGAACCACCCGTATGAGCGCTTCGATCCGCCTCCTGCCCCTCGCCGGCCTGATCGCCCTCGCCTGCGGCCTGGGGCTCGCGCCGCCGGCAGGCGCCCAGACGCAACCGGCCGACATCTACTGGGCCGACGCCTGGAACACCCGCCACCACCACTTCAGCGACCAGGACGGAGACGGTCTGTTCTTCGGCCCCGGCGAGGTGTCCCTGCACATCGACCCGACCTCACCGGCCAACACCCCGGCGAGGTCGCTGCGCATCACGGAGGAGAACGGCCAGGTCGTCAGCTACTGGCTCGGCGAGTTCGTTGACGTCGTCTACCGCGGGGTCGACGGGGACGCCGACGGCACCCTCGCAGGCGCCGAGATCACCGTCTTCCGGGACTCGGGTGTCCTGGACGGCGCCGGGACCCCCGTCGCGCTCGACATCGCGGATGACGGCGCCGTGTGGTGGACCTCGACCTTGCTCCAGGTGCAACCGCACAACGGCCTCTTCCGCCTCGAGGACCTGAACTCCGACGGCGATGCGGCCGACCACGGAGAGCAGGTCCAGATGATCGACGGCAACACGTCCCACCCGATCGAACACGACAGCGGCACGACCGTCATCGACCCCTGGAGCCTGAACGAGATCGCCGCCGCCGGAGACGGCATGATCGTGTACGACTCCCCCAACGGCGCCCACTACCGCATCGAAGACCTGAACCAGGACGGCGACGCAACGGACGCCGGGGAATCGATCCTGCTGCTCAACTCCAGTGGTGAGAACCCCGCCCTGCCGATGAACCCCGACTTCGCGGACGGAACGCTGCGCAGTCTCCAGACTCCGGCGGGCTTCCCCGCTGCGCTCGGGCACCTGGCCACCACAGTCGAATCGGGCAGCCGCGTCTTCTACTTCGGCACCACCACGTCGCCCTTCAGCAACTCGGGCACGAACAACGCCGGCGAGGGCACCAACTTCCTGATCTTCCGCGGCATCGACGGCAACGCGGACGGCGACGTCAACGACGCCGGTGAAGTGGAGTTGTTCTTCAACGGCAGCCACACCGACGGCAGCCCGCCCCTGCTGCTCATGCGCGGCATGGACGTGCTGGACGGCGGCCAGGTGTATGCGGCCGAGATCCTGCCCTTCCCCGCGCTCTTCCCCGGCCCGAACGGCAACCTCTGGATCCACACCCTCGACGACCTGAACGGCGACGGCGACGCGCACGACCCGTTCGAGCTGCGCCAACGCCTGTTCGATCTGCAGGTGCACGGTGTCGACCCGGTGCTGTTCCCGATCGCGCCCCAGTTCGGCAACCTGATGGGCGACCCGTGGGACTTCGCGGCCCATCGGGTGAGCCCCTGGACCGACATGCAGGGCGGGGCCGCCGGCGTCGGCGGTGTGCCCGCCCTGGTCGGGTCCGGTCCCCTGTCCACCACGAGCGGCACGGTGGACCTCGACCTGACCAACGCGCCGGCCAACGCCCCCGCGCTGTTCTGGGTCTCGCTCAACTCGACCCCGACCAACGCGCTGGGTGGCACGGTCTTCACCCTGCCGCTCAACCTCGAACTGTTGCTGATGGCCAGCCCGCTGGGCGAGATCAACATCTCCGGGCCGCTGCCCGCCGGGATCCCCCAGGGCCTCGACCTGTTCATCCAGTTCGTGGTCCGGGACCTCTCGGTGCCGGGCGGGCTCACGCTCTCGAACGCGGTCAAGGGCACGACCAACTAGCCGCGCGGCCTGGGTGCTCCGGGCGCGAGGAGAGATGGAGGCGCCACCCGGATTCGAACCGGGGATGACGGATTTGCAATCCGTTGCCTTACCACTTGGCCATGGCGCCTGACATCGCGCGGAGCACCGCTGATCGCGGGAGTCCGTCGCGCGCGTGCCCTGATGCTCCCCCTCGCGCGCGCCCGACGCACACCGGCGTCGCCCGTGCGGGACGAGGAAGCAGGAGCGGGCGGACCATATCAGGGTGCGTTGTTCCAGAGAAGGCCACGCGCCGCCGGGGCGCCGTTGGCTCTGCGCGCCGCAGACTGCTATAGAGGACACAGCATGAGTTCACGCATTCCTCCCGATCAGCCCGCCGCACGCCGCACCCTGCTGGGCCTGGGCCTCGACGGCTCCGGCCTCGGCCCTGAATCCGAGGACGGCGAGACGCGCATGACCCAGGGCGAGGACTACGTGCTGATGGGCGGCAGCGAAGCCCTGCACGAGCACATGCAGGACCTGGCCGAGGCCATCTCCGAGGGCTGCCGCAGCGAGGGCACGACCCTCGGACAGGCCTCCGGCGAACTGCTGCGGGACATCCTCGAGGACCTGGCCGAGGACTGAGCCGGCCCGGGCCCGCCCCAAATCCAACCGCCAAGTCGGTTTGGAGCCAGGAGCGGCCCCCGGCAGCGTTCCTCAACCGTTTCTCCACACTCGGAAGCCCCGGCGCATCGCCGATTCGTGCCCTAATCCGCGCGTCACGGGATCGCGACGGGGAATCTGTCCACGATGCAGCTCCGGCAACGACACGGAGCCCAGGCGATGCTCGGACGGGCCCTCGCCGGGCGTTATAAAGACCCCGTGCTGCATCCCGAAGAGGCCCTCTTCGACGCCCGCCGCCGGGTGGCCCCGGTGCCGGCCTGCGACCACTACGCGGGCAGCGAGACCTTCATCCGCAAGGCGCTGCGACTGCAGGCCGAGCAGCAGGGCCGCTTCGACGTGACCCTCGACCTCGAGGACGGGGCCCCCGCCGGGGACGAGCTCGGCCACGCCCACATGGTGGTCGAGCTGCTCAACAGCCCGGAGAACGCCCACGACCGGGCCGGCGTCCGGATCCACGATCCCAGCCACGCCTGCTGGCAGCAGGACGTGGACGTGGTGCTCAAGGGCGCCGGCGGGCGGCTGGCGCACATCACCATCCCCAAGGTGGTCTCGGCCCGTCAGGTGTCGCAGATGATCACCTACGTCCAGAATGCGAGCGCCTTCGCCGGTCTCGAGCGCGAGATCCCGATCCACGTCCTGGTGGAGACGCACGGCGCCGTCGGCGACGCGCGCAAGATCGCGGCCCTGCCCTGCATGCGCGGGCTGGACTTCGGGCTGATGGACTATGTGAGTGCGCACCAGGGCGCGCTGCACGCGTCGACCATGCGTTCACCGGGCCAGTTCGATCACGCGGTGCTGCGACACGCCAAGACGATCGTGGCCACCTCGGCCCTCGGCTCGGGCCTCGTCCCGGTGCACAACGTCACCATCGACCTCGACGATCCCGAGCAGGCCTACCGCGACGCGCGGCGCGCGCGAGACGAGTTCGGCTACCTGCGCATGTGGTCGATCCACCCGTCGCAGATCGAGCCGATCCTGCGCGCCTTCACGCCCGACGACGACGAGCTCAACAGCGTGGCGGAGATCCTGCTCGCCGCCCAGCGCGTGGAGTGGGCGCCGTTGCGACACGAAGGGCGCCTGCACGACCGCGCCAGCTACCGCTACTGCTGGCACGTGCTGCAACGGGGCCGGATGAGCGGCGCCGAGGTCCCGGCCGCCGCGCGGCTCGCGTTCTTCGACGGGCGAGACTGAGGTCGCGGCTCAGTGGCAACTGAGGTCGCGGCTCAGTTCGCGTCGCGCAGACCGACCAGCGCCTTGCGCACCGCTTCGTGCTCGGGCCACTGCATGGCCGCGATCTCGAGGTACAGGCGCACGTCGTCGGGGTCGTGCTTCTCCGTCAGCGTCTTGATCGCGCCGGGCACCTTCTTCGGGTCCGGCTCGGCCGGTTCGTCGGAGTCCTCGTCGTTGATCTGGCCGTCCTCGTGAGGCACGCCGGTGGCGTCGAGGAAGTCCTTCACGAGGTCGGCGCGCGGACCGAGCAGGTAGCCGCGCAGCATCTCCAGGGCCAGATCGTCGTCGCGCTGACGCAGGAGGAACGCGCGCAGGGCCTTGAGCTTCATGGGCAGCGGGCGCTTGCGCACCTTGGCCACCCGGCTGTTGAGCACGCTGGCGATGGGCGTGTCGAGGGCCCCGATCACCTCGGCCGGCAGCGCCTCGTACAGCGCGCCGAAGCGCTCGGGACTCAAGTCCATGAGCAGCTGGTGCACGGGCGGTCCGTCACGCGTGGACCCGGAAACGTCGGCAAGTGCCATGAGTGTCCCCCCTGCGGCCCTCAGGCCCAGTTCGCGATGGCGTCGTACAGCATGCGCACGCCGAAGCCGGTGGCGCCTTCGTTGTAGTAGTCGCGCTTGCGAGCACCCCAGGCGGCGCCGGCGATGTCGATGTGCGCATGGTCGTAGCCGTCGGTGAAGTTGAACAGGAAGCTGGCCGCGGTGCACGAACCGGCCGCCCGGCCGGCGGAGTTCTTGATGTCGGCCCAGCGGCTCTTGATCGCCTCGTCGTAAACCTCGAGGGTGGGCATGCGCCACAGCGGCTCGTCGGTGCGCTCGCCGGCCTTGACCAGGCGCCGCGCCAGACCGTCGTCGCGGCAGAACAGGCCGGCCACTTCGTGGCCCAGGGCGACCACGATGGCGCCGGTGAGCGTGGCCAGGTCGATGATCGCGTCGGGCTTGAACTTCGTCGCGTGGTGCAGGGCATCGGAGAGCACCACACGCCCCTCGGCATCGGTGTTGATCACCTCGATCGTCTTGCCCGACGCCGTGGTGACGACGTCACCCGGCTTGTAGGCGCGCCCGCCCGGCATGTTGTCGGTGGTGCCGACGATGCCGATCACGCGCACGCCCGACGGCTTCAACGCGGCGACCGCCTGCATCAGCCCGATCGTCGCGGCCGCACCGCACATGTCGTACTTCATCTCCTCCATGCCGGCCGAGGGCTTGATCGAGATGCCGCCCGAGTCGAACGTGAGCCCCTTGCCGACGATGCACACCGTGCGCTTCACCGTCCGCGGCTTGTAGTCCATCTCGATCAGGAACGGGTCTTCGGCCGAGCCCTGGTTGACCGCCAGGATGCCGCCCATCTTCATGCGCTGCAGATCCTTCTTGCCGTAGATCTTGCAACGCAGGCCGCCGTCGCGGCTGAGCTTGCGGGACGTGTTGACCAGGTGCCGCGGCGTGCAGATGTTGCCCGGCAGGTCGCCCAGCTCGCGGGCCAGGTTGGTGCCCTCGGCGGTGGCACGGGCCGTCTTCAACAGCCCTGCCGCACCGCGCACACCGGTGGTCACGACGGCCACGCTGGCGGGCGGCTTGGTGTCGGCCTTGCGGCGCGGGTAGCGGTAGCCGGCCAGCACGGCGCCCTCACCGAAGGCCGCCAGCGTCGTGGCATCGAAGCGGATCTTGCCGGCCGTGGCCACGGCCACCCGGTTCGCGCCGAGCGCCGCCGCCTCGTTGACCACCTGCGCCGCAGCGCGGCGGTAGTCCTCGGCCGTGACCTTGCCCGCCTTGCCCATGCCCACCAGCAGCAGGGCGCGGGGACCGCCTCGCCCCTCGGCGTGCAACACGTGCGTCTTGCGACGCTCGGCCACGAAGGCCTTGCGGGACAAGAGCCCCGCGGCCCGTTCGCCCAGCTCACCTCCCGGCAGTTCAGCCGAGCGGCCCTTGTCGACGAGCACCGCCACCAGTGGTCCGGCGGCGGTGAGTGCGTTGGCGCGAGCTACGCTGAGACGCATGCGCGATCCTCTCCTGCGTGGCGACCTGCTGGGTCGCCGATCGGTTGGTGGCCCCTGGGACGTTGCGTTGGCCCTGAAGAGCCGCGCCCCAGCGGAGTCACGACCCGGTTGGATCTCCACCCAACTGCGCCGCAACGGGATTCTTCGGCGGTCACCCTCCCGAGCCGGCCCATCGGGCCCGGTTCGCCGCACCGGCTTCCGGGTGCTGAGCGCGACCGCCTGTCATGACGTGCCGGTGCGCGGGTGGAGCCGTTGATTACGACCCGATCCCCGGTGCGCCGACGCGGCCGGGCACGGTATCACATGGGTCTTGCCGACTGAACGCCGCGAGGAGTCCCGGTGCCCCAGCCCCCCCGCTGTCTCGTCCCCGACGTGGACCACGATCCGATCCAGCTCGATGCCGGCGCACGGCACCACCTGGGGCGGGTGTTGCGCATGCGCCCCGGGGACGCCCTGCAACTGGTGGACGGTCGGGGTGGACTGGCCGACGCCCGCTGGGCCGGGACCGCCCCCGCGATCGAACGGCGGCACCCCCGCCGTGCGCCGCCCGCCGACGGGGTCACGCTGGCGGTCGCCGTCCCGCGCCTGCCGCGCCTGGACTGGCTGGTGGAGAAGGCCGCCGAGTTGGACGTGGCCGCGCTGCGATTGCTGGAGACCGAGCACGGCCAGAGGGCCGTCAGCGCCGGACGCATCGAGCGGTTGGCGCGCAAGGCCGACGAAGCGCTGCTGCAGTGTCGGCGCCTGCACCGCCTCGCGATCCACGCCCCCGCCCCGCTCGCGGCGGTGCTCGACGACCACCGGTCCCACGAGCTGTGGCTGGCCGCGCCCGGGGCAGACGAAGGCGCGGCCCCCGGCGCCGAGGCGAGCGGCCGCCGCGGGGGTCCGCTGCTGGTGCTGGTCGGCCCGGAGGGCGGCTTCAGTCAGGACGAGATCGAGTGGGCCCAGGCGGCCGGAGCGCGTCGGGCGACGCTCGGTCACACCGTCCTGCGCGTCGAGACCGCTGCTCTTGCGCTCGCCGCCCGAGCTGCCGAGTGGTCCCTCCGTCCCTGATCGCTACGATGCCGCCCATGCCGCAGCCAGAAGCTGCTCTCCGTGTTCTCCGGTCCTTGCGGGCAGCGGGCGTGCGTCGCGTGCCCCGCGGCGTCCCCGCACAGACCGACACCGAGCCCGCTCCCCCGACGGCGGCTCGCGCGACGGGAGCCACGCCCCCGGCCAGCGAGAGCGCGGCCCCGGCACTCGATCGGGGAGCGCCGACGAGCGCCCCCAGCACGACGACCGCGCCGCCGCTGGCCCCCGAGGAGGCCGCCGCCGCCCTCGAGCAACTGGCCGAGGAGGTCCGCGCCTGCCGCCGCTGCCCCCTGGCCGAGACCCGGGGACACGCGGTTCCGGGTGAGGGCAACCCGCGCGCCGACATCGTCTTCGTGGGCGAGGGCCCCGGTGCCGACGAGGACCGCTCCGGTCGGCCCTTCGTGGGCGCCGCCGGCCGGCTGCTCGACGACATCATCACCAAGGGCATGCAGCTGCGACGGGAAGACGTCTTCATCTGCAACGTGGTCAAGTGCCGACCGCCCGGCAACCGCGTCCCCACGCAGGACGAAGTCGAGGCCTGCGCCGGCTACCTCGAACGCCAGCTGAACCTGATCCGCCCCAAGGTGGTCTGCGCCCTCGGAGCCACGGCCGCACGGCGCCTGCTCGACACCGAGCTGTCGATGGCCCGGTTGCGCGGCCGCGTGCACCAGGCCTACGGCTTTCCTGTCATCCCCACCTACCACCCCGCCTATCTCTTGCGGAACCCGGCGGCCAAGCGGCCCACCTGGGAAGACATCCAGAAGGTGATGGAACTGGCAGGGGGCTCATGAGTCTGTTCGCCCAGACCGCGATCGGCATCGACGTGTGGGACGGCACCCTCAAGGCGGTCCGTCTCTCGCGGCGCGGCCGCCGGGTGACGCTCGAGCGGACCTGGCGCACCCACTACGCCAAGAGCGCCGACCCACGGGCGGCCGCGCTCGACGCCCTCGGGCAACTCGTGCGCGGCGCACGGTTCGGCGGCCGGGCCCGGGTGGTGATCAGCGCGCCCACGCAGGGCATGTTCAGCAGCACCTACCTGATCCCCACGATGGCGGGCCCGCGGCTCGACGAGATGGTCGAGTACGAGCTGCTGAGCGAGCTGGACGCGCTGCCCGAGGACCTCCTGATCCGCCATCACGTGCGCAAGGGCGTCGTCGAGCAACAGGTGCACGCCTACGCGCTGCGACGCCGCGACGTGGACGACCTGCGCCGGGAGCTCCACGAACGCCGCGTGCCCTACGACGACCTGGAGACGCCCGGCTACGCTCTGGCCTCGCTGGTGGAACACGAGCTCCCGTCCGGTCGCGACCGCGTGCTGCTGGCCGTCGGGCGCCTGGCCACCGAGCTCGTGCTGCTGACCGAGCACGGCGTGTGGATGCGGCACCTGCCCCTCGGCTCCCACCACGAGCGGGACGCGACGCGCCTCGCCCAGCGGCTGGCGCGCGAGATCGACGCGGCCGCCACCTATTTCCTGCCCACCGACCGACGCTTCAAGCCGCTGCACATCGTGCTCACGGAAGAAGGCGCGCTGGACGCTCAGCTCACCGGTGCGCTCAAGCAGGCCACCGGACTCGACGTGGTGCGCATGAGTTCGTTGCAGCGCATCCGGACCCCCGGACGGCTCGACTGGGACGACCAGAAACCCGAGCAGGCGCTGGCCATGGGCAAGGCCCTCGGGCTCGCCCTGTGCGGCCTCGACATGGGCCGCTTTCGCAGCCCCGCGGTGACCGGCAATGCGCGCCGGGACGTGCGCCGACTGGTGCCGGCCGTGGCGGCCGCCGTGCTGCTCGCGGGCGCAGGGCTGGTGACCACGAGCGAACTCGCCGTCGCCCGGGCCGAGCGGCTCGGCCAGACGCTGCCCGCGGAACTCGCGGACGACATGCGCACCGTCGACAGCGAGCGACGGCAGACGCTCGACGCCACCGCCGTGCTCGAGGCCCAGTCGGCCGCACTCCAGTCCCTGGCCGAGCGGCGCACGGCCGCCTTCATGCCGCGCCGCGCCCTGACCCGGGTGGGCAAACTGGCCACGGGCGTGCCCGCCAGCTCGGTCTACGTCACGCAGGTCTGGCTGTCGCCGGGGAGCATCGGGCACACCGGCGTCATGACCGTCACGCTGCACGCCGCGAAGCGCGAGGACGAGAGCCTCGCCGACCGGCTGCTGCGGGCATTCACGGCCGAGTTCGGCGACGTGGCGGTCCGGGGCCCCGAGTCGGCCGGCCCCGATTCGTCCCGCTACGTGATCGAGGTCACCCTGCCGTGAAGACCCTGATCGGCCTCGCCGTGATCCTGCTGCTGGCCGGCGGCGACTTCGTCTGGCGCGGCCTGCCCGCCTTCCAGGCCGCGGCGGACGCCGGGGCCGAGCTCACGTCCCGGGTGCGCGAGTACGAGCGCCTCGAGCGCCGGCTCGATCTCATCTCGGAGCCGGAGCTCCAGCAGCTCGAACAGGTGCGCAACGCACTCGCCGCTGCCAACCGGCGCGGCTTCGACGCCTTGCTCGACCGTGGGGTCGCGGCGTCGCCCCTGGGCCTGGCCGAGACCCTCGCGGCGACCCCGCTGTCGGCCCTGGCAGCGGGCACACCCCTGGCCACCGAGATCTGGGAGCTCGGCGGGACCTCCCCCCACGTCGAGCGCGCCCTGGCGAAGGTCATCGCGCTGCTCGGCCGGCACGAGCTGGGATCGGTCGACATCGAACTCGTCGATGACGGCCAACTGCAGCCGGTGCCGGGCCTCGACCGCCTGGTGGCACTCGACCTGCAACTCAGTGTGGTGGCCGCCCTGCCCGCCGTCCTGGGCGTGCTCGAGTCCCTGGCCCCCGGCGACGGCGAGCCGCTCCTCTCGGTGCGCCTCGCGTCGCTCCAGCGGGTCTCGCCCGATCGCTGGACGCCCGATCTGGCCGCGCTTCCGGGCCCGCCGGTGCGCCTGTTCACGAAGGTCACCGCCACCTTCGACGGGGGCGATCGACCGTGAGCATCGACGCCTCCACGGTGCGCAGGTTCGTGTTGACAGGCATGATTGGATCTCTTATCGTCTTCGCCTTCGCGTTCTTTGCACATAATCGATTGTATAGCAAGGACTTAGAGCCGGGCGTCGCCACTGAGGAACGCCTCCGCTCCTTCCTCGACGCGCCCGCGACGACCACCCCCGAGAGTCGTCTCGGCCCCGCGGCAGATCCACTCGAACGCGCGCTCGGCGTCACGCCGGCGCGGCTCGACGTGGCCGACCGCGAGCGGCTCGAAAGAGGCGTGGCCATGTACGGCGACAGCGAACGGCGAGCCTTCGTCTCGCTTCGCTTGCAGGAAGATGTGGAGACACCTTCGGAGGTGCGCACGCTCACGCCGCCGGGTCAGGTGGAGGCGCGCTACGCCAAGGGGGTCGTCACGGTGGCCTGGGAGCCGGGTGCCGTGAACCGCGTCCTGGCCGCTGCCCTTTCGGCCGACGGCAGCCCCCTGCGGCTCGCCTTCCGCATCTATCGCGGAGTGGAGGGAGAGCAGCCGGTGCTGCAGACGACCGTCCCGTTCGGCGTCACGTCCTGGCGAGACCGCGATCTTCCCATCGCGCAGGCCCGGCTGTTCTACGAGGTCTGGGCCGTTCTGTTGCGCGCAGAGGAAGGCAGCGGGGGAGCCGGGGAACCAGCGCTGGTTGGCGCCGAGCGCAGTGACCTCGTTACCGTGACCACCCCGGAGCACTTCACCTTGGAGCTCCTGGGTGGTGATGAGTCCCGGGTGGAACTGCTCGCGGTGGTGAGTTCGCCGTCAGGCCCCGTCTACAGCACGGCGGTGACGGTGGGCGTGGGAGATCCGATCCTCCTCGGCGAACTGGTGACTGGTCTTGCTCTGCAATCGATCGAGGTGCGCGAGGTGGACAAGCTGACGACGAGCGAGAGACTCGATCTGACGCCTGATGGGCGCATCGTGCTCGACCCGGTAACACAACAGCCTCGCATGAAGGCAACGGAACTGCTCATGCCGGTCGAGCACATGACGGTGCAGCTGATTCACACCGATGGGCAGACACGTACCCTGGAGGTCGACCTACCGTGAACCGTTCGTCGCGGAACACTGCAAAGCCCGCCGCCCTGTTCTGGGCCGGCGCCATCGCTCTCCTCGTCGCGGGCTGCGGCCTGCTCGACGGACGGTCCGAACCCCAGCCGCTGCCGCCGCCGCCGCGTCCGGCAGAGCCGGTCAACGAACCCGTACTGGCGGACAACACCAGCGACGAGCCGGACTGGCTCGCCGAGTACCGGCGCAACGTCGAGGCGATCGAGGCCAACCAGCCGGTCACGATCATCGATGAGACCACCCCGGCGTTCCTCCCGCCGACTCCCTTCGAGGGTGGCGTGGAGCCGGTCAGCGACGAGTCGTTCCCCCCACCGCCCGTGTTCGAACCCTCCGGTTTCGAGCCCTCGGTGGTCGAGACGACCTCGGACTTCGGCCCGTCCATCGTGGAGATCTTCGAGCCCGGCCAGCAGCCGCCCCCGCCGGTGTTCGACAACACCGCCGAGGTCGTCGCCTTCGAGCCCCCGGTGTTCGAGGACGAGCCCGTCTTCACGCCTCCTGAGGTGTTCACGCCGTCTGAGGCCTTCACCCCGCCGGCACCGTCGGCGTTCAGCAGCGGCTCGCTGGGCCAGGACGACATCGACACCCTGATCGCCGCCAGCCGACAGCACGCCGCCATGCTCGACCAGCGCACCAGTGCTTTGGTGGAGCGTTTCCTCGACGAAGGCCTCAGCGCCATGGACGTCGGCGACCTGGCCCAGGCGCGCGAGTACTTCGGCAGCGCCGTGGAACTGGACCCTTCCAACCCGGGCGCCCGCGAACTCTACGACCAGGCCGGCATGCTCCTGGGTGAGAGCGCACCCACGCTGGGCACCATCGCCCGCTCGGCTCGCGACCGCGCATCGGCCCGCGCCGACCAGCAGCGCGTCATGGTGCAGCACTCCATCTCCCGCGGTCGCGCCGCCATGGCTGCCGACGATCCGGACACAGCTCAGCGCCACTTCGAGGACGCCATGGCGCTGCTGCGCAGCACGCCCGACCTGGGCGCCCGCTCGCAGCTCGAGCAGGAGGCCGCCGGCCTGATCATGCAGGCCAAGGCCCAGGCCCTGGACCTCGCGCGCCGTCGCGACGACGAGTTGACGCGGCGGGCGGTCGACCTCCAGCAGGAGTACGACCAGGCCGACGCCGTGCGCGACCAGCGTCGCGTCGACCAGCTCATGCGCAACGCCGACGAGGCCTTCGTGCGCGACGACTTCGAGACGGCCGAGGAGGCCTTGAACGAAGCGCTCAAGATCGACTCGTCCAACCCCGACGTGCGCGACCTGCTCGAACTCGCCTCGAGCGCGCGCCACGACGCCGTGGAGCGCGCGACGCGCCGGCTCTACCAGCGCGAGTGGCAGGACACCTTCGATCAGCTCGAGAACGAGTCGATCCCGCAGAACGACCTGATGGTGTTCCCCGAGGACCGGGAGTGGAGCCGGATCGTCGACCGCGGCAACAAGGTCTTCGGCGGCGGGACCGACGAAGCGCGCGCCGACCAGGACGTGCACGACCGCCTCGCCGCGGTGCGCATCCCGGTGAACTTCCAGGGCGTCACCCTGGACGAGATCGCCGCCAACCTGCAGCAGGTGACGGGCTTGAATTTCCTGCTCTCGCAGGAGGTGCGGGACATCGCCCTCGACGACACCTACGACCTGCTCGACCGTGCCGACCAGTCGGTCGATCGCGTGCTCAAGATCCTGCTCGAGGACATGAGCGTGACCCCGCTGTCCTACGAGGTGCGCGACGGGGTCGTGCAGATCATCACGCAGGACGAGGCCCGCGGCGACTACTCGCTCGAGATGTACGACATCCGCGATCTGACCGTCACGCCGTCCGACTACCCCACGCAGGACTTCAACCTGCTGCCGTCGGGCACCGATGCCGACAGCTTCCGCGACGGCGTGGACATCGAGGACCCGCTGCCCTTCATCGCCGAGGACGCGCTGCTCTCGCTGATCCAGGAGAACATCGCGATCGACAGTTGGATCGACGATCCCGAGCGGACGATCCAGTTGCTGCCCGGCACGCTCGTCGTGCGCCAGACCCCGGACGTCCACTCGCAGATCAAGAGTCTGCTGCACGACCTGCGCTCCACCACGAAGGCGATGATCCACATCGAGGCGCGCTTCATCGAAGTCGAGGACAGCTTCCTCGAGGACATCGGCGTGGACATCCGCGGTCTCGACACCGTGCAGCTCGAAGACTTCGGAACCTCCGGCGTGGGCTTCGGCACCCCGAGCGACCCGCTCGGGATCGGCACCGGCTCGGACGCGGGCGCGTACTACCAGGGCTCCAACGGCGACCTGAAGGGTCGCACGGAGAACCTGTTCGACTTCTCACTGGGTGAAGCCAACGGGCTCAACAACACGGGCGGTCTCTCGCTGCAGGCGCTGTTCCTGGACGACACCGATGTGCAGGCCGTTCTGCGCGCCGTGACGAAGTACCAGAACAGCAACATCGTCAATGCCCCCTCGCTCACCCTGCGCAGCGGCCAGCGCGGCAACATCGAAGCGCTCGTGACCCGCACCTACGTGCGCGACTTCGAGCCGGAGATCGCGCAGGCGGCTGTCATCGCCCAGCCCGAGTTGGACAACGTCAAGGAGGGCGTCGTGCTCGACGTGCGTGCGGTCGCGTCCGCCGATCAGCGTTTCATCACGCTGGAGCTGCGTCCGACCGTGGCCGAGCTGATCCCGGACAGGAACGGGGACGTCCTGCCCGACGCCACCGTGAGCCTCGCCACCGGCAACGCCTCCGACGTCGTGATCGAGCTCCCCGAACTCGAGATCCAACGCGTGCGCACCACGGCCACGATCCCGGACGGTGCGACGCTCCTGCTGGGCGGTCTCAAGCGCACCGTCGAACAGGAGCAGGAGTCGGGCCTGCCGTTCCTCAGCGACATCCCCATCGTCAGCTTCTTCTTCGATCGCAAGGGTGAGTACACCTCGCGCCAGAAGCTGCTGATCCTGCTCAAAGCAAGCCTCATCGTGCCGGACGAGAATGAACCAGTCCTCGGATTCGCGAAGTAACCGCGCTGCACACCCCGTCGCGCGCGGGAGTGCCCTGCTCCGTCCCGCCCTCGCCGGCCTGATCTCGCTGGCCGTCGCGGCGCCGGCACCGAGGGCCCTGGCGCCCCCGCCGGTCGCCGGGCCGCCCCCGGTCGACGCGGCCGAGGATCTGGCGCGCGATGACATCCGCTTCGCCGAGAACCTCGCGCGTTATCGCTACTTCACCCTGGCGAACGAGGTCCTGGCAACGGTCGACGGTGCGTCGCTCAGTACCGACCTCGAGGGGCGTGTCTCGCACACGCGCGGCCTGATCTACAAGCGCGCGTCGGAGAGCACCGCCGACGAGACCGCTCGCATCGGGCACCTCACCACCGCCATCGGTCACCTCGACGAGTGGGGCAAGGCCGGCGGTGTCTTCTCCTTCCACGAGCGCCGCCCGGACGCACTCCAGGACCTGGCCGAGATCCACCACGAGCGCGGCAAGCTGCGCGCCCGGAGCTGGAACGACGGCGGACGGACGGATGACCGCCTGCGCGACGACGCGACCACCGACTTCAAGGACGCCGACGAGACCTACAACGCGCTGCTGCGCGAGTGCGAGTCCCGCGCCGACCAGCTCGACGACGAGGACAACGCCGACGAGGCCGCCAGCCTGCGCGAACGCGGGGCACTCAGCTACTACTTCCGCGGCCGCAACGCGATCGCGTGGGCCGAACTCGAGGACGACCCGACGTTCCGGTACGAGCGCGCCATCGAGCTGCTGCTCGAGTACCAGTGGGAAGCCGGCGCCGGCACGATCTCCCTGCTGTACGCCATGCACTACGAGGCCGTCGCACACGCTCGACTGGGCAACACCGAAGACGCGCTCGACCAGCACCAGAACGTGATCGACGAGGCGACCATCGCCTTCTGGGCCGACCTCGACACGTTCCCGGCCAGCTCCCGGGCGATCATCGCCGAGCTGATGGACTTCAGCTGGGGCGCCATGGCCGAGGTGCAGGCCGACACCGGCGACATCGATGGCGCCCAGGCCACGATCGAACTCATGCGCGCCGAGCACGCCGCCAAGCAGCAGCCCTTCGGCTGCAAGGGCTGGGAAGTGCTGCTCGAGTGGGGTGACACGCTGGCCGGCCTCGGTCGCGGCCGCGAGGCCAACGACCTGTACAAGCTCATCGCCGACGACGGCCGAGGCTGCCCCGCGGGCGAGATCGCCGGCGGCAAGCTGGCCGACGCCGTCGAGGGCGGCTCGCTCACCGGCACCTCCCCCGGCGTGCTGATCAGCGCCGGCGAGGGCTTCTACAAGGACGGCAAGTACGACCAGGCCGCGTACACCTTCCAACTCGCCCTGGCCAACGTCACCACGGACGAGGAACGCCAGCGCCACGCGGTGGAGGCCTGGATCGGCGTGGCCAAGTCGCTCGAGCGCGCCAAGCGCCACCTCGAGGCCGCCCTGGCGTACGAACGCCTGTTCGAGGCCGCACAACGCGACGCCGCGCCGCGCGACGTGAGCGAGACGGCCGCGCTGCGCACATACGAGATGTACCGCCGCCGACTCCGGGAGACCGACGATCCCTTCGACAAGTCGCTGCGCGATGGCGCCAGCGCGCGCCTGTCCGAGCTCGGGATCGAAGGCGACCTGATCATCACCCAGGCCACCGAGCGTTTCGACGAAGCCAAGACGCCGGCGGAGTTCCGCACGGCGCTCTCCGACTTCGAGGCCGTCACCGAGGATGCTCCGTCGTACGAGCGCGCCATCGTCTACCGCGGACGCTGCCTCGTCGGCGCGGGCGACAACACCGGCGCCCTCGCCATCTACGACGAGATGCTGGCGCGCGCGCAGGACCCCGACCTCGAACCCACCAACAACGACGCCCGCTCGCGTCGCGACCTGGCCCTGGCCGAGGCCATCTACTACAAGGCGCTGTTGCTCCTGGACGACGACGTCGGCCGTCCGGACGAGGCGCTCGCGCTGCTGGACGGCTTCGAGACCCAGCTCGCCAAGCAGACGGGCTTCCACGAGTTGGTCAAGTACCAGCGCGTCGTGGCCCACACCATGGCCGACCGTCCGACCGACGGCGAAGCGGCACTCGAGGCACTGCGGGAGTTCACCGAACGCCCGACCTACCTGCTGCTGGGCACCAACAAGGTGGCGCGCAGCTACCGCGACGCAGCCCAGGCGGCCGCCGACGCGGGAGACGAGGCCGACGAGTTGCGGCTGCTCGAACTCGCCGCCGAGCACATGTGGGCCTACTGTGAACTCGACGGTTTCGGCAGCTTCGTGAACCTGCTCGCCACGGGCGACTGGTTCCTGCGCGTCGACCGCTGTGAGGACGCCGAGCGCTGCTACGAGACGGCGATCAAGAGCTTCGATGCGAAGCTGGACGACGACGACCTCGACGAAGCGCGCATCGGCCTCGCCAGGTCCCTCGATTGCCAGTCGAAGTTCGGGCGCAGCCGCCCGTACTGGACCGACCTGGTGAGTCGCAACCCCGACCGGGCGATCCTGCGCGGCGCCGCCCGCAGCCTCGGGGGCTGGCTGGACACCGACGACAGCGGCCAGATCATCGAGGTGCCCGGCGCGGGCGAGTACGACGAGGCCTACAACCTGTGGCTGCGGCTCTACAAGGGCGTCAACCAGAACAACAAGTACGAGCGCATCTGGTGGGAAGCCAAGCTGGGCGCGATCTACAGCAAGTACCGCCAGGGGGCGTCCAACAGCCAGGCCACGATCGAGGCGCGCAAGGTGCTCGACAGCCAGCGCCTCTCCACGCCCGAGTACGACCAGTCGACCCAGGAAGGACTGGCCGCCGAGCTGCGATACGAAGACCACTTCAAGAACTACTTCCGCTACCTGGACCGGAAGCTGCCCACGAACGAGTGACCGCTCGCTCCGGCGCGACCACCCGAACCACCGCGACCCGTCCCGAGCGCCGATCGTCGCCCTCCGGGGCCGCCGATCGCCGAGAGGCAGACGGCACCCAAGGGGCATCGATTGATCACATCTGAAGCCACGCCTAGAATGCGCCGCCCTGCTCAGGCGCGCGTGAGTCCAGCCCCCCGGGAGAGCGTCGTGAACGCGCTCAACTCTGTCGACGTGTCGGCGCGAGTGTCCGTCCGGACGCGCGCTGCGGCGTGCCTCATCCTGGCCGCCGTCGCGAGCCTCGGGACGGCGGGCCCGCTCCAGGCGCAACAGGGCTTCGTGGAAGTAGCGCGTGCGGGCGAAGCCCCGGTCACCCACAGCAACGTGGTGATCGTGTCCGAGACCTTGACCGAGGTCACGCTGCGCCAGCGCAACCGCGATCGCAGCGTCCCCACCCCCGACGTGATCCGGGTCAGCTACGGCCGCGGCTCGGATGCCTTCGAGGCGGCCGCCAGCGCCCTGGGGAACAACGACCTCGACAACGCCGTGAACCTCTTCGGCAGCGCGGCGAACGACACCGAGCCCGGTTGGGTGGCGGCCGTGGCCCTGCTGAAGCAGGCCGACGCCGCGGCCAGGACCCGAGCCGGCCCCGCCCGAGCGGCGCAGATCCTGGAGCAGTTCGCCCAGCGCTTCCCGGACCACCGCCGGCTGCCCGAGGCGCTGCTCGCCACCGCGCGCTACGCGGCGGCCGCCGGGTCGGTCAGCGACGCCGGCGCGCCGACGGCACAGCTCAAGGCCATGACCTCGGCCCGCCAGGTCACGCCCGACTGGGGCGTGCGCGCCGCGCTGCTGATGGGCGAGTTGTTCCTGGAGGCCGGCGACACGCGCAAGGCCAGCGAGCAGTTCGCCGAGGCGGAACAGAACGCCGAACTGGGCAAGGCCCAGGTGGGCACCCGCGGCGACCTCGTGCCGGAGCTCGACGGCCTCGGCCTGCGGGCGCGCGTCGGGGCGGGAAGCTGCCTGCTGGCCGACGGCAAGATCGACCAGGCGCGCAGCTTCTACCAGCGGCTGCAGAACGACGGCGGCGACAACGTCGCCGTGGCCTCCGCCGCCACGAACGGTCTGGCCGAGTGCGACTTCCTCGCCGGCAATCGCTACAAGGAAGCCCAGCTCGGCTTCGCACAAGTCGCTGTAACCGCTGCGGGCGTGCCCGACGAGCACGCCCGCGCCCTGTACTACCTCGGCCGTTGCACCGAGGAGCTGGCCGAACAGGGCAAGGAGAACAACGGTGCCATGCTGTCCAGGAAATACTTCGACGAGGTGACTTCGCGCTACCCGGACAGTCGCTGGGCGCGGCTGGCCCAGTCTCGGTGATCCCCCGGTCCCTCCCCCTGATCCGCTCGTCCTTTCAACGAGAACCCCGCTCATGAAGACCAAGTTCCTGCTCATCTTCCTCGTGGCGCTGGCCTGCCTTGCGCCGATCGCGCTGGGCCAGGACGGCGATGACGGCGCGGCAGCCGCTCCGGTGGCCGGCCCGTCGCAGCTCGAGGAGTTCTTCACCAACGCCGGCAAGATCGGCCTGCTGATCATCGCGCTGTCGGTGGTCGCACTCACCTTGATCATCAAGGAGGTGCTGGCCATGCGGAAGGATCAGCTCGCGCCGCCCGAGATCATCGACGAGGTGGAGGCGCTGTTCGAGGCCAACGAGTTCCAGGAGGCCATCGAGCTGTGCGAGACGGAGCCGTCCTACTTCACCAACGTGGTGGCGGCGGGTCTGCCCAAGCTGAACGCATCCTTCGACGCGATGGAGAAGTCGCTCGAGGAGATGGTCGAGGAAGAGACGATCAAGCTGCACGCGCGGCTGAGCTGGCTGTCGCTGATCGCCGGCGTGGCCCCCATGCTCGGACTGATGGGTACCGTCAACGGCATGATCGGGGCCTTCGACATCATCGCGGCCTCGGGCGGTGCGGCCAAGCCGGACGAGATGGCCGGCGCCATCTCCGGCGCCCTGATCACCACCCTGCTCGGCCTGATCGTGGCCGTGCCCGTGACGGCCGCCTTCGTCTTCCTCCGTAACCGGGTGGTCACCTACTCGCTAGAAATCGCTGCGGTCGTGGAAGACCTGTTCGAGCGCTTCCGCCCGCGCAGCTGATTCCCGTGCGATCGTCGCCGCCCGGCGGTGACGATCGACGACGGCCCCTCGAGGAGCCCCGACGATGGCCAAGAAGCGCACGCAAGGCACCGAGGTCGAACTCGACCTCACGCCGATGATCGACGTCGTCTTCCTGATGATCATCTTCTTCATGATCGTGACCGACCTGACGCAGCAGGACCTCGCCGACATCGAGCTGCCCCAGGCCAACAACGCGGTCGAAGACAAGATGCAGGACGGGCGCATGATCATCAACGTGCTCAAGGGCGGAGAGATCGAGATCAAGCGTGAGGAGTACCCCACGCTCGACGAGACGATCGCCCTCGACGCCCTGCGCAACTACCTCTCGTTCGAGGTGCGCAAGGGC
This sequence comes from Planctomycetota bacterium, assembly GCA_029259695.1. Classification (GTDB taxonomy): domain Bacteria; phylum Planctomycetota; class B15-G4; order B15-G4; family B15-G4; genus OFTM49. The sequence continues at coordinate 18,618 of JAJDEQ010000217.1, read as the reverse complement.
GAGATCGTCGACGGGATCTCCGAGCGCCCGCTGTTGATCCGCGCCGACAAGGTCACCGAGTTCAAGCACATCCAGAAGATCATGCGCATCTGCGGCGAAGCGGGTATCCGCATCTACAAGATCGAGCTGGCCGCCGCCGAGAACGAGCAGTAGGAGCGCGACCCCATGGCACGCAAGAGAGCCGAGATCGAAGAAGTCCCCATGGAGCTCACGCCGATGATCGACGTGGTCTTCCTGCTGCTGATCTTCTTCCTGGTGACGCTGAAGTTCAAAGTGCTCGAGGGCAAGCTGCCGACCTTCCTGCCCAAGGACGTGGGCGTGAACTCGGCGCCGGTGGACGACCTGCTGGAGAAGGTCGAGATCGGGATCGTCAAGGACCCCAGCCGGGGTGCGGGCGCCCCGCACTACGGCATCCAGGTGATCGTCAACAACCAGCGGATGCCCAGCCTGGACGCCTTCACCCAGAAGCTGAGGGCGATGCGGAGCGCCGACGACGAGCTCAAGTCCACCCTCTACCCGCAGGTCGGCGTCAACTACGAGCAGGTGATCAAAGTGGTCGATGCGGCAGTGGCTGCCAACATGACCGACATCACCTTCGCGGGCATAGCCTTCGAGCAATAGTCCATGCTAACCTCCGCCCCCTTCTCCCCCCCGTGTTCCGGCTCCCCGATGCAGGCGCGACGGGGGTCACAGGACAGGTCCCACGGGACGTGGCGGGACAGGAAGAACCCAGGGCCGAAGAACCCTGGGCAGGAAGACCCCGGACACGCTGGCCTCCGGGCGGGTGCGAAGGAGGAAACGACGTCATGAACCGATTCCACCGGCTGAGCACCTGGTGCGCGATCCTCGCACTGGGGTTCCTCTGCGCCGCACCGCGCGCTCAGAGCGACCCGGTCAGCACCGAGCGCGCACGCCGCGACCTGCTGGCCCAGAAGACCTTCGTGCTGGTTCAACGCTACATGTCGAACGCCCGCGCGTTCGAGGCGCGGCTCGACTTCGAGCGTGCGGAGCGCGAACTCGTCAAGGCCCGGGACATCGACCCCAAGAACCGCATCGTGCTCGACTACCTGCGCCAGGTGCAGACGATGCTGGGACGTCCGCAGGCCGAGGCCGCCACGCTGAGCCTCTCGGCCGCCGATCGCTACAAGGCCCATCGCCAGCAGATGAAGGTGCAGGCGTTGCAGGACCTGAGCGACACCGAGCGGGCCCTCGCTGTGGAGGACTTCGAGCGCGCCGTGACACTGAGCCGCGGCGTGGTCCAGCGCATCGAGTGGACCCGCAACGAGATCGACTGGTCCGACGTCGAACCGCGCGCCCGCCAGTTGCTGGCCAACGCCGAGTCGCAGGCCACGCTGGGCTTCGACAGTCTGCTGCGCGATCGGCAGGAGCAGGCCTACCAGCAGCTGCACGCCGAGGAACAGCGCATCAACAGCCAGCGCGACGAGCGGCTCACGCGCATGCTCGACTCCGCGGCGGACCACTTCATCCGGGACGACTTCCAGTCGGCCGAGGAACTGGCCCAAGCCGTGCTGCGCGAAGACCGCTACAACCCGCAGGCGATCGAGATGCTCGACGCGGCACGGGATGCCAGCCGCGAGTACGCCTCGCGCGAGGCGATCCGCGACCGCAAGGAGGAGTTCCGCCGCTGGCGCGAGTCGATGGAGTCGGTGCGCGTCCCGTACGACGACATCCTGACCAACCCCGACCCCGAGCACTGGGCCGAGATCACCGCCAAGCGCGGCAACGGCCTCAGCCTGCCGCAGGACCCCGAGGTCATGGCGCTCGAGGCGGAGCTGCGCTCCAAGCGCATGGACGCCGACTTCACGGACATGACCCTGACCCAGGTGGCCAACAACATCTACTTCGCCAGCGGAGTCCCGGTCTCCGTCGACCCTGAGGTCGCCACCGAGCTCGACGACGCGGCCGAACTGGTCAACCTCTCGGGCCTGCGCAACCTGCCCGTCGAGTCCCTGCTGAACATCCTCACCGAGCAGGTCGGCGACGAGTTGGCGTGGACCATCCGCAACGGTCGCGTCTACATCACCAAGCAGGAGAAGGCCCAGGGAGACGCCGTCGTCCGGGTGCACAACATCCAGGACCTGACCTTCCCGATCACCGACTTCAAGGGCACCAACATCCGCGACATCCCGCTGCCCGGTGAGGCCGGCGATGACAACGAGACGACGATCTTCAGCTCCGAACTGGACCAGGTGCAGCTGATCCCGCCGGAAGAGATCCTCAACCTCGTGCGCGAGAACATCGAGCGCGACTCCTGGGACGAGTCCGACTCGTTCAACATCGACTTCCTGGACAACAACAACCTGCTGGTGATCCACACGCCGGAGACCCAGCGCAAGGTCGCCGCGTTCCTCAACGACCTGCGCCGCTTCTCCACCAGCATGGTCACCCTCGAGACGCGCTTCTTCGCGCTGGTCGACGGGTTCATCGAGGAGATCGGCACCGACCTGCGCGGCCTCGGCCCCGGCGGGCAGTTGGGCGACGAGCAGATCCTCGACGACGTCGACCCGGTCAACACCCAGGGCCTCGACAACTTCGGCGACGGCTCGGGCAACCCCAACGCCGGCATCTTCTACGACGACGACGACCAGTTCTACAGCGCCGCAGTCGAGAACTTCTTCCAGAACCCGCTCGGCTCACTGCTCAGCACCGTGGGTGGCGGCGCGTTCCAGTTCACGATCCTCGACGACACGCAGATCAACATCGTGCTCAACCTCGTCGAGAAGAGCGTGAACGCGATCGAGATCACCTCGCCCATCGTCAGCGTGTTCAACACGCAGCGAGCTTTCGTGACGGTGGTCAACCAGGTGTCGTTCGTGCAGGGCTACGACGTGGACGTGGCCAACGCCGCGCGCATCGCCGACCCCAACATCGGCATCGTCCAGGAGGGCATCGTGCTCGACGTGCGGCCGACGATCAGCTTCGACCGCAAGTACGTGATGCTCGACGTGCAGTCGACCGTGGCCAACCTGACCCGGCCGATCCGTCGCTTCCAGACCAACCTCGGTGGCGGCACCGACCCGGTGGAGTTCCAGCTCCCCGAGCTCGAGGTGCAGGATGCCCAGACCACCGCGGTGGTGCCCGACGGCGGCTCGGTGATCCTGGGCGGCTTCAAGCACGTCCTGTATCGCAACCGTACGGCCGAGTCGCCCTTCTTCTCCCAGATCCCCTTCCTGGGCTTCTTCTTCCGGGAGAAGGGCCTGGCCGACGAGATGACGGACCTGATCATCGTCATCAAGGTCAACATCACCGACTACTCGTTGCTGCAGGACCAGCCGGTCGCGCGCTGAGGGCCCTTCGGGTCCACTGCTCGGTGACGACGACCGGCACCGGGCGACCGCTCCCCGCCCACACCGGACGACCCGCCCCCTGAGGGCCCCTCTCGGGCGACCCGGGGCTGAGCAGTTGATCCGCGCGCACTCGGCGCCGAGAATGGCAGCGCCGTGGGCAAACTGAGCGCGATCTTCTTCGACATCGACGACACGCTCTACTCCACCACGCTGTTCGCCTCCCTCGCCAGGCAGAACGCGGTGCAGGCCATGGTCTCCACCGGACTGCGGCTGCCCGTCGCGGTGGTGCGGCGGGAACTCGACGAGGTCATCGCCGAGTTCACCAGCAACTACCCCGCCCACTTCGACAAGCTGCTGCGCCGGCTGCCGCGCGAGTCCTGGGCGGGCACCAACCGCGCACTGATCGTCGCCGCCGGCGTGCGCGCCTATCACCGCACGAAGGAGGACCTGGCGCCGTTCCCCGACGTGCTGCCGCTCCTGCGCCAGGTCCATGAGCAGGGCGACGTGTTGATCGGCGTGATCACGCACGGCCTGGAGATCAAACAGGCGGAGAAGCTGCTGCTGCTCGGCGTCGTGCCCTTCCTGCACCCGGAGGGCATCTTCATCTCCGACCAGGTCGGGATCAGCAAGCCGAACCCCAAGCTCTACAGCCGCGCCTGCGCAGCCCTGGGCCTGCAGCCGGGCGAGTGCATGTACGTCGGCGACAACCCCCTGACGGACATCGACCCGCCCAACTCCCTGGGCATGGTCACGGTGCGCGCGGTGCGCGAGACGCGCCACAAGGACGAGCACGGGGTCACCGAGGCCGACTACACCATCAACCGTTTCGAGGAGCTGGCCGAGCTGTTGCGCGCGGACTTCGGGCTGACGCTGCCGACCCCCGAGGGACGTGTCGCCGGGGGGCGTTCGGGCGACGCACGCTCGGAGGCCGGGCCGGCGAGTCCCTGAGCGCCGGCGTGGTCGACCGCTGGCGCTCCCTCACCGCCCTGGCGCTGCTCAGCCTGGGACTCGTGCTGGCCCTGGCGGCCGGCCGCGGCGTGCAACTCGAGCGCGCTGACTTCGCCTTCTGCAACCAGTTCGAGATCGGGTCCCTGGACCCCGCCATCGTCACCGGCGCGCCCGGGGGCCGCATCCTGCGTGCGGTCTACGAGGGCCTGACCCGGCTCGATCCCGAGACCCTCGAACCGCTGCCCGCGGCCGCCGCCTCCTGGACCCGCTCCGCCGACGGGCTGCAATGGCGCTTCCGCATGCGCGAGGATGCCGTCTGGACCAACGGCGAGCCCGTCACCGCGCACGACTTCGCGTTCAGCTTCCGCCGTCTGCTGGCCCCCGAGACGGGTGCCGCCTACGCCAACCTGCTGTGGATCGTGGAAGGCGCCGAGGACTTCACCAGCGCGACCAGCCGCGGCACCACGCCGGACCCCGAGCGCCTCGGCATCCACGCCCCCCGCGCCGGCGAACTCGTGCTGCGGCTGCGCGTGCCCTGCGCGTACCTGCTCTCGCTGCTGGCCTACTACCCGCTGTTCCCGGTGCACCGGGGCACGCTCGAAGCGCACGGCCGGGACTGGCTGCGCCCCGAACACCTGGTCACCAACGGCCCCTTCCGCCTGGTGGAGCGGCGCGTGCGCGACCGCATACGCCTGGAGCGCTTCGAACACTACTGGGGCGTGGACGACGTGGCGCTGCGCACGATCGACGCCTACGCCGCCGAGGGCGCCACGACCCAGTTGAACATGTTCCTGACCGGGCAGGTGGACTGGATGATCAAGCCCCCCACGAGCCTCTACGACGAACTGGCCGGACGCCCCGAGCGCATGGTCGGCACCCAACTGGGCCTGACCTTCTTCCGCTTCAACCTGGAGCGCGAGCCGTTCACCGACGAGCGCGTGCGCCGGGCCCTGACCCTGGTGCTCGACCGCGAGGGCCTGGCCCGCGACGTGATGCGCGGCGGCGAACAACCGGCCGCCTGGTTCGTCCCGCCGGGGCTCCCCGGCTACGAGCCGGCGCACCTGCCGCCCGCCGATCCCGACCGGGCCCGGGCGCTGCTGGCCGCGGCCGGCTTCCCCGGGGGGGCGGGCTTCCCCGCGGTCGAGCTGCTGTATCCCAGCAACGAGATCACGCGCGACTTCTGCGAGGCGGTCGCCACCCAGTGGCGGCGCGAACTGGGCGTGGAGATGCGCCTGGCCAACCAGGCCTTCAAGGTCTACCTCGACTCCACCAAGCAAGGCCAGTACGACGTGGCCTGGAGCTCCTGGATCGGCGACTACCTGGACCCCAGTACGTTCCTCGACTGCTTCCTCTCCACGAGCGGCAACAACCGCACCGGCTGGGTGGACGCGGAGTACGACGAGCTGTTGGGCCGCGCCGCCGTGGAGCCCGACACGACGCGCCGGGCGACGCTGCTGCGCACCGCCGAGCAGCGGCTGCTCGACGCCGCGCCCATCGCCCCGGTCTACCAGCGAACCAACTACAACCTCGTCGCGACCCGCGTGCGCGGGTTCCACAACAACCTGCTCGACACCCACCCGCTGCGCGACCTGCGCGTCGTCGACCCGTGATCCGGCGCCCCACCGCATGACGCGCCTGCTCGCCACCCGCCTCGCCGCCCTGGTCGTGGTGCTGCTGTGCGTCGTCTCGCTGTCGTTCTTCCTGATCCGCTCCCTGCCGGGCGGGCCCTTCGACACAGCACGCGAAGTGCCGCCTGAGATCCGCGCCAACCTGCTGGCGGCCTACGACCTCGACGGACCGCTGCACGAGCAGTACGCCCGCTACCTGGGTGACGTGGTGCTGCGCTTCGACCTGGGCCCGTCGCTCAAGTACCGCGACTACAGCGTGTCCGAGATCCTGGCCGAGAGCCTGCCCGTCTCGGCGCTGCTGGGCGCGTGCGCGCTGCTCGTGGCCCTGAGCCTGGGCCTGACGGCGGGTGCCGCGGCCGCCGTGCGCCGCGGCGGTTGGGTCGACACGCTGGTCATGGGCGCGGCCACGCTCGGCATCGCCCTGCCCAACTTCGTCGTGGCGGGCGTGCTCGTGCTGCTGTTCGTGTTCCACTGGCAGCTGTTCCCCGTGGCCGGGTACGGCACGCCCGCGCACCTCGTGCTGCCGTCGATCGCCCTCGGCCTGCCCTTCGCCGCGTCCATCGCGCGCCTGTTCCGGGCCGGACTGCTCGAGACCCTGAGCGAGGACTACGTGCGCACCGCCCGGGCCAAGGGGCTGTCCCCGCTGCGCGTGCTCACGGGCCACGCCAGTCGCCCCGCGCTGCTGCCCGTGGTGAGCTTCCTCGGACCGGCGGTGGCCGGGATCCTGTCCGGCTCGCTCGTGGTGGAACGCATCTTCGCCATCGCCGGCATGGGCAGTCACTTCGTCGAGAGCGCGTTCAACGCGGACTACAACCTCGCCCTGGGCGTGATCATCGTCTACACGACGCTGGTCTACAGCCTCAACACGCTGGTCGACCTGGCCTACATGCTGCTCGACCCCCGGATCGACCTCACGTGACGGCCGCCACCGGAGTCGCGCCGCGTGCAGGGCTGCTCACGCGGCTGCGTCGTCGCCGCGGTTCCAGCTTCGCCGCGCTGATCCTGATCGGCACCGTGTTGGCGGCGCTCGCGGCGCCCGCGCTGCCCCTGCCCAGCTTCACCGAGATGTCGCCTCGTTCGGCCAGCCGCGCCCCCGCACCCGAGTGGCGTGCCGCTGATGCGGTCAGCCTGAAGGAACTGGCGGCGGACCACGGCGCCGCGGTGGGCCTGCGCCGGGCGCTCTTCGGCGACGGCGAACTGGCCGGCGTGTGCGGCACCGATGCCCTGGGCCGGGACGTCTTCGCGCGCATCGTGTGGGGCGCACGGGTGTCGCTCATGGTGGGCCTGATCGCCACGCTGGTCGCGATGGCCATCGGCGTCAGCTGGGGCATGCTGTCGGGCTTCCTGGGCGGGCGCACCGACGCGTTCATGATGCGCACGGTGGACGTGCTCTACTCGGTGCCGTTCCTGTTCGTGGTGATCCTGGTGATCGCCATGCTGCGCGACGTCTCGAAGGAGCTGGCGGCCGTGGGCATCGACCGGCTGGTGATCCTGTACGTGGTCATCGGCGCCATCAGCTGGCTGACCATGGCCCGCATCGTGCGGGGCCAGGTGCTGACCCTGCGGGAGCGCGAGTTCGTGGCCGCGGCGCGCTCCCTGGGCAGCTCCAACGTGCGCATCCTGGTGCACCACGTGCTGCCCAACCTGTGGGGCGTGATCATCGTCTACCTGACCCTGAGCATTCCCCGCGTGATGCTGTTCGAGGCCTTCCTGAGCTTCCTGGGCCTGGGTGTGGAGCCACCCGGCGTCTCCTGGGGCATCCTCGCCAGCGAGGGCCTGGAGAGCCTGACGGCGATCAGCACCTCGTGGTGGCTGATCGTGTTCCCGGGCGCGGCCCTGGTGCTCACCCTCAGCGCCCTCAACACCCTGGGTGACGCGCTGCGGGACGCCCTCGACCCACGCCTGCTGCGCTGAGCGTTGACCTCGGGTCGGGCCGCGACGATCGCGGACCACTCCCTCACCCGACGCCCCCACAACCGACGCTCCGTCCCGGGACGCGAGCCCCGTGGAGTCCGCCCATGACCGCGCCCTGCGCCCCCAGCACCCGCCTGCGCCTGGGCTCCCTGCGCCTGGGCCTCGTGACCCTCGCCTGCGTGTGCAGCCTGTCCTGCGCGGCGCGCACCGACGTGACCCGCATCCTCGGCGGCCAGCGAGCGGTCGAGCTGGTGTCGGCCCCGGAGCAGGTGGAGGCCTGGCGCCTCGGGCCGCTCCCGGAGGGCACCGCCTGGCGCGTGGCCACGGTGGCCGACTACCCGGTCCTGGCGGGCCCGGTCCCCCTGGCGCCCGATCAGGCGGCGCGCCTGAGCGAGGTGCTGCTGCGGCCGTCCACCTACCGCTCGTCGTTCGCGAAGGGCTGCGTCGTGCAGTACGGCGTGCGCGTGAGCTTCGTCGCCCCCGAGGCCCGGCGCCTCGACGTCATGTTCTGCTTCGAGTGCGACATCCTGACCACCTACCTGGACGGCGAGATCGCCGGGGGTCACGACTTCGAGGCCGCGCGCGGGGACTTCGTGCGCCTGGTGCGCGCCATCTTCCCCGACGACCCCGAGATCGCGGCGCTGTCTGAAGACTGATTCCGCTCGCGGTCGACCGGCGGACAGTCGACCCGCCGTCAGCCGGTGCTGCCCGCGCCCTCAGCCGGTGCTGCGCCCGCCCGGGGCCTCGTGGGGTTCGAGGTGGCACATGTACGTGTGCCCGTCGGACACCCGTCGCTCGGGCGGCACCTCGGTGCGGCAGTGGGCCATCGCCACCGGACAGCGCGTGTGGAAGGCGCAGCCGGGGGGCGGTCGCAACGGCGACGGGACGTCACCCTCGAGCAGCACCCGCTCGGCCCGTCGGGTGGGGTCGGCGCGCGGCACGGCCGAGAGCAGCGCCTGGGTGTAGGGGTGCTTCGGCTCGGCGAACAGCTCGGCCGTCGGCGCCGACTCGACGATCTTGCCGAGGTACATGACCGCCACCCGGTGCGAGATGTGCCGCACCACCGACAGGTCGTGCGCCACGAACAGGTAGGCCATGCCGAACTCGTCGCGCAGGTCCATCAGCAGATTGATGATCTGCGCCTGGATCGACACGTCGAGGGCGCTGACCGCCTCGTCGCACACGATGAAGTCGGGACGCAGGCTCAGCGCCCGGGCGATGCCGATGCGTTGTCGCTGACCGCCGCTGAACTCGTGCGGGTAGCGATTCACGTAGGCGGGGTCGAGACGCACCTTGAGCAACAGGTCGCGCACCGCGTCCTCGAGCTCACGCCGACCCTTGACCAGGCCGTGGACGCGCAGCCCCTCGCCCACGATGTCGGCCACCGACATGCGTGGATTGAGCGACGCGTAGGGGTCCTGGAAGATGATCTGCATGTGCCGGCGCAGACTGCGCAGCTTGGAGCCGCTGGCGGCGCGCACGTCCTCGCCGCGGAAGCGCACCTCCCCGGACGTGGGCTCGATCAAGCGCAGCAACGAGCGGCCGGCCGTGGTCTTGCCGCAGCCCGACTCGCCCACCAACCCCAGCGTTTCGCCGGGCGCGATGTCGAAGCTGACGTCGTCGACCGCCTTGACCTGGGCCACGACCCGGGCCAGGACGCCCTTGCGGACCGGGAAGTGCTTCCTGAGGTTGCGCACGCTGAGCAGCGTCATCGGACGGTGTTCTCCGTGGCGTCACCCGCCGCCGCCAACTCGGCGTCGGTCATGGCGTGGTGGCAGGCGAAGGTGTGCGTGGGCGAGTCGCCCGGTTCGAGCGCCGGCTCGGCGTTGGTGCAGGTCTCGGTCTGCTTGAAGCAGCGCGTGCGGAACTTGCAGCCCTCGGGGAAGTGCAGCGCGTTGGGGACCGTGCCCGGGATCTCGCGCAGGCGCTCGTCACTGTGCGCGTGCATCTCCGGCAGCGACTGGAACAGCCCGTAGGTGTAGGGATGACGGGGCCGGGCGAAGAGCGTCCGGGTGTCGGCGTACTCCACGACCTTGCTGGCGTACATCACGGCCACGTGGTCACTCATCTCGGCCACCACGCCCAGGTCGTGGGTGATCAGCAGGATCGACATGCCGTACTCGTTCTGCATGGCCCGCAGCAGGTCGAGGATCTGGGCCTGGATGGTCACGTCGAGCGCCGTCGTCGGCTCGTCCGCGATGAGCAGCGCCGGCTGGCACGCGAGGGCCATGGCGATCATCACGCGCTGCTTCATGCCGCCCGACATCTGGTGCGGGAACTCGTCCACGCGCGTGTCCGGTGCGGGGATCCCGACCTGGTCGAGCAGTTCGATCGACCGGCGCCGCGCCTCGCTCGGTCCCAGGCCCTTGTGCAGCCGCAGCGCCTCGCCGATCTGGTTGCCCACTGTGTAGACCGGGTTCAACGAGGTCATCGGTTCCTGGAAGATCATCGCGATGTCGTTGCCGCGCACCTTGCGCAGCTGCGGTTCGGGCATGGCCAGCAGGTTCTGGCCCCGGAACAGGATCTCGCCGCCGGCGTAGATCGTGGGCGGCACCGGGTTGAGCTGCAGGATGCTCATGGCGGTGACGCTCTTGCCGCAGCCCGACTCCCCCACCAGGCCCAGCGTCTCCCCCTTCTCGATGCGCAGGTCGACCCCGCCGACCGCGCGCAACAAGCCCTCCTCGGTGTCGAAGTGGGTGTGCAGATCGCGGATCTCGAGCAGCGTGTCCGTCATGCCTCAGGCCTTCTTGATGCGCGGGTCGAGGGCGTCGCGCACGCCCTCGCCGAGGAGGTTGTAGAGCACGACGGTCAGGAAGATCAGCAGGCCCGGGAAGACCTGGATCCACCAGTGCTCGGCCGAACGGCTCTCCTGGATCAGGCTGCCCCAGGACGGGATCGGCGCCTGCACGCCGAAGCCCAGGAACGAGAGCGCCGACTCGGTCAGGATGCCCGCGGCCACGGCGAACGTCGCCGCCACGAGCACCGGGCCCATGGCGTTGGGCAGCACGTGGCGGAAGATCGTGCGACTGTCGGGCACGCCGAGCCCGCGGCTGGCCAGCACGAAGTCCTGCCCACGCAGGCGGATGAACTCGCCGCGCACCAGGCGCGCCACCCCGGGCCAGCGGAACAGCCCGATGATGACCATGATCGGCAGCACGCCGCTCTGCTCGGTGAGCGCCACCACGATCAGGATCAGGAAGAACACCGGGAAGCACTGGACCACTTCGATCACCCGGCTGATGACGATGTCGACCCAGCCGCCGTAGTAGCCCGCGAGCGCCCCCAGCACGGTGCCGATGAGCAACAGGAACAGGGTCGAGACCAGGCCCACCGAGAGGCTCACGCGGGCACCCCAGATCATGCGCGCCACGAGGTCCCGGCCCAGGCTGTCGGTGCCGAGCGCATGGCGCATGACTTCGTTGCGCTCGGGCTCGCCGGTGCGCACCTGCACCGGGTTGGCGGGCGGGCGGAAGCCCTCGAGGTCGTCGAGCGCCTCGGCCCGGGGGCCCGTCACGTAGTAGCCCTCCTCCGAGATCTCGGCGTAGCGGTGCCAGGTGGGAGGCCGGAAGTACTCGCCGTCGTTCTGCTCCGCGAACCCGAAGGCGAAGGGCACGAAGACCACCCGCGTGGCCTCGATGTCGCCCGCGGTGAGCCCGGCCTTGTAGGGCGCCGTCTCGAACGACGCATCGCGCGGCTCCCAGGCCAACACGGCGATCAACGGCAGCAGCAGGCAGGCCAGGAACTTGGGCCGCCGTGCGCGGCGCATGCGTGCGCGATCACGGCCCAGCAGCACGGCGTTCACCGCGGGGTTCCAGAGGATCCACGTCATGAGCAGCAGCCAGAGGCCCATGAAGTAGACCTCGGCCCGGGTGATCGTCTCCAGCACCGGCCGCGAACTCACCGGTTGGAGCTCGATGCCTTCGGTGCCGGCGGCGCCGTCCGCCGCCGGGTCGCGCGCGACGAGTTCGCTGCGCGCGCGCTTCGTCAGGTCGGACAGGGTTCCGGCGGCCTCCACCGCTCCCGGGTCGCCGGCCTGGGCCAGGGCCACCGCGTGCTCGAGGGCTGCGCGCACCTCGTCCAGCAGCGCGCGGTCCTCCGGCAGCATCTGACTCGCCATGGTGTCGACGCGCTGGCTGATCGCCCCGGCTTCACTGGCGAGTGCCTCGGACCAGGTGCGCACGACCGAGGCGACGTCCTGCCCCGCCGCTTCCCGCTCGGCCTTCAGTTCGGCCTGCCGTTCCAGGAAGGCGTCCTGCCCGTCGCGGATCATGCCCTTCAGGTTGAGCGCGATGGGCCGCAGACTCGTCCGGGCACTGCGATAGGCGCCCTTGTCCACCGCCTCCATCAGCCAGGGCCGATCGTTGGCCAGCAGCGGCGCGTAGATAGCCACGGCATACAGCAGCACCAGCATCGCGATGGCCAACATCGCCGTGGGCTTGCGTCGCACCTGCTCGAAGACCTGGTCCCAGTAGTCCTTGCTGTAGACCGACGCGGGGCCGTCGCTCGCGGGCACACCGGTGCCCGCAGCCCTGGCGGGCACGCCTCCGGTCGGCGCGGCACTGTCGTCGGCGGCTGCCTGCGTGGGCTGCGTCATCGTTCTAGTCGTAGGAGATCCGCGGGTCGACGAGCGCGTACAGGATGTCCGACAACAGGAAGCCCGCCATGGTCAGCAGCGCCGAGAAGGTGGTGGTCGCCATGACCACGTTGTAGTCGCGCTTGAGCAGGCCCTCGTAGGCGTACAGCCCCATGCCCGGGATGCTGAAGACCGACTCCACGATCACCGACCCACCGATCAACACCGGCAGGATCTGGGCGAAGACGGTGATCACCGGGATCAACGAGTTGCGCAGGGCGTGCTTGAAGACCACGACCTTCTCGGGCAGCCCCTTGGCCCGCGCCGTGCGGATGAAGTCCTGGCGCACGATCTCGAGCATGCCCACGCGCATCTGGCGCGACAGGTAGGCGAGCCCGCCGTAGGTCAGCGTGGCCACCGGCAGCAACGCGTGCAGGAACATGTCCCACAGGTACTCGCCAGTGGGCATCTGCGCGGCGTCCTTGTCGTGCAGGCCCATGATCGGCAGCCAGTCGAACCCCGAGGCACCGAAGACCAGGATCAACATCAGGCCTGCCCAGAACGTGGGCAGCGAATACAGGATGAACAGGAAGCCGGTGGAGACCTTGTCCACCAGCGTGCCCTGCTTGACGGCGGACAAGATGCCGAGCGGCAGCGCCAGCAGGTACGAGAGCAGGACCGAGACGAGCGTCAGCGGGATCGTCACACCGAGGCGTTGCCACAACACCGACGTGATCGACACCCCGGGACGCATCATCTCGTCGCCGAAGTCGAGCCGCAGGAAGTTCCAGAGCCAGACCAGGTACTGCTCGTGCAGCGGCCGGTCGAGCCCCCAGCGCTCGCGGAACTTCTCCATCGCCGCCTCGACGCCGCTCGCGTCGCCCACGCCCCCGGTGCTCACGTCGCTCACCATCAGCGCCGCCGGATCGCCGGGCGTGAGCCGGATCACGCAGAAGATCAGGATGGTGATGCCGAGCAATGTCGGCACCATCCAGAGCAGGCGGCGCAGGGTGTAGGTGAGCACGGGGCGGGGGGCAGCCGATCGCCGGGGCGCCTGAGACTAGCGGTCTGAGCCGGAGCGGCTGAACTCGGCCGGCAGCGACCGCGTCCCGGGCGTGCCCTCCTCGTAGTACATGTCCCGCAGCAGGAAGCCGGGGGCGAACACGTACAGCTTCACGCCGCGCAGCTTCTTGTTGAAGGCGAACTTGCGCGGCGGCGAGTTCATGAACAGGTAGGGCTGGAGGTCGTAGAGTTCGGCCTGCAGCTTGCGCCACAGCGGGGCCCGATCGGCCGGGTCGATCGTGCGCCGGATCTCGTCGACGATCGCGTCGACCTTCTCGTCGCGCAGGCCGGAGTGGTTGCTGCTGCGCTTGTCGAATGCGCCTTCCTCGCTGTGCCAGCCGAGTTTGGGATCGGTCTCGACGCCGCCCTGCAGCACGGTGGCCAGGTTGCAGCCGTCGAAGTCGCGGTTGTAGATGCGCTCGAGGAAGCTGGCCCATTCGAGCGGCTGCATCTCGACCCGCACGCCCACGCGGCTGAAGCCCTCCTGGATCTTCTGCACCGTGGACTCGGAGGCCTTGTTGCCCTGCGGGATGAGGATCTCGATCACGAGGTCCTCGCCGTCCTTGTCGACGATGCCGTTGCCGTCGCGGTCGTACCAGCCGGCCTCCGCCAGCAGCTCCTCGGCGATGTCGGCGTCGTAGGCGCGCACCGGGATGCTGTGGTCGTAGTTGGGCGTCATGAAGAACGTCGGCCCGGTGATCGGCCACGCGAGCCCGAAGTACTTGCTGTCGACCCAGCCCTGGCTGTCGAAGGAGTGCGCCAGCGCCTGGCGCACGCGCTTGTCCTTGAGCTTCGTGCGATGGATGTTCCAGCCGGTGTACTGGTACGTCGCGGTGTAGGTGTAGGCCTTGTAGAAGTCCTTGTTGAAGACGTCGGTCTGGGTCTTCTCGCCGAAGTAGTCCTCGGTCTTGATGCGGCCGAAGATGTCCACCTCACCGTTGATCAAGCCCTCGAAGGCCGTGTCGTCGTTGCTGATGTACTTCCAGCGCAGGACGTCCATGTAGCCGGCCTTGGCGGGGTCCTTCCAGAAGAAGTCCTCGAAGCGCACGGCCTCGATGTAGTCGTCGCGCTTCCACTCCTTGAGCCGGTACGGGCCCAGGCCCACGAAGTCGGTGTTGTGCGGGTTGTCGTTGATCTCGGCCGCGCGCTGCTCTTCCGTCGCTGCGGCGTCGTGCCGCGGGTGGTCCGGGTCGTGCAGGTCGTACAGGTGCCGCGGCATCAGGAAGAAGTTGGTGCCGAACGTCGACACGGCGTCCATGTACTGCTGCCGATAGAAGTACCGGATGGTCCTGTCGTCGAGCACCTCGGCGTTCACGATCTCCTTGAACTGCGCGCGGACCTTGTCGCAGTCGACCGCCGGGTTGCCGTAGATCTCCCACGAGAAGTAGGCGTCGTGGGCGTCGAAGGCGTGGCCGTCGTGCCACTTCACCCCGTCGCGCAGGTGGAACGTGAACACGGTGCCGAACTCGACCGACTCGACGTCGCCCTTGGGCACGCGCGTGGTCTCGATCTCGTTGCGGGAGCTGCCCGACTCGACGACGTAGCTGTCGCCGGCCTCGGTCACCTTGCCGAAGAGGATGTTGCCGTTGCCCGGGCTGCGGCCGCCCTCGAGGATCACCGTGTCCTCCATGTCGTAGGCGCTTGCCACGACCGGCTCGTAGACCCAGGTCTCGAAATCGCGCTCGACCAGAGCCGCGTGCATCTCGTACAGCATCCAGGTGGTGAGGGCCGAGTTCTCGATGGCGCGATTGAGGTTGCCAGGCTGGCTGGGGATGTGCTGGATCACCCGTCCGCCCATGGCGGGCCGGACCTCGCGGTCACCGTCGGGGTGGTAGCGGTCGGGCTCGAGCGGGTGAGCGCCCTGCAGATCGACCGCCTCGACGCCCGCCTTGCGCAGCCGCTCGAGGTCCCAGGTCGGGCCGTCCTCTTCGCCCACGGGCTCTTGGCCCACAAGGGGCGTGGCGACGGCCGGGGCGCCTGCGAGCACGGGCTGCGGAGCCGGCTCCTCCACACACAGCGCGGGCAGCAGCAGCAAGGCCGAGGCGACGAAGGTGAAGGCGAGCAGCTTGCGGTCGATCATGACGTTCCGTCCTCCGAGGTCGGGCGAGAACCAGCGAACAGATGCGGGGGGCGCGGGGAACCACGAGCGCCACGTCTCGCGCGTCCTGATGGAGCGCGCAACCCCAGGTTCTCTAGGGCTGCGTCGACGCAGGCGTCACGCCGAACGTTAGATACGCGACGCGGGGGTGTCAACCGGCATCCGTTCACCACAAAGGGTTGACACACAAGATGTTGCGGCGATCCGAACGCTCGCCGGCGGTCACGTCCCGAGCGGGGACAACTCGCGCAGTCCGCCCAACGTCTCGTCGCGCTCCACCAGGCACAGCGCGAGCAGGCAGGCCCCCTCCGCGAACCCCGCCCAGCGCCGCTGGGTGAGCGTCCAGGGCAGGCTCGCCCGCACCAGTCGCGTGAGGCCCAGCGCCGCCAGCGCCACCTCCGGTGCGGCGGGGTAGACGGCCATGCCGGCCGCCTGCGTCATGTGGCGGATGGCCGCGCTCTCGGTCATGCCGTCGCGACTGGCCAAGAGCGTGGCCACGGCCAGCATGCCCCCCATGGTCGACAGCGTCCCCCCGAGCCACGTGGGGCGGAAGAACTCGGCCCCCAGCAGTTCCACCTTGAGCAGGAACAGCCCGAACACACCCACCAGCGCCCCCAGGCCGCCCGCCAGCAGCACCGCCGCGCGCTTCCAGGAGAACGACTCGACGGCTCGCTCTCCCCCCGCCGCGGTGGAGTGCAGCGCCGCACGCACGATGGGCGCGATGGCGCTCAGCATGGCCACCACGGCCACCAGCCGGTCGACCTGTCCGCCCCACGTCACGGCCGACGCGCCACGGCCTCGATCTCGACCAGGGCGCCCAGCGGCAGGTCGGCCACCGCCACGGTGGCTCGCGCCGGAGGCTGATCGCCGAAGGTCCCGCCGTAGACCTCGTTGACCGTGGCGAAGTCCGCCATGGTCTGGACGTAGACCGTCGTCTTGACCACGTCGGCGGGTCCGCAGCCCGCGGCCGCCAGCACCGCGACGAGGTTGGACAGCACCTGCACGGTCTGCTCGCGCACACCGCCCGGCACGAGTTCGCCGCGGGCCGGGTCGAGCCCGATCTGCCCCGCCGTGAACACCAGTTCGCCGGCGATCACGGCCTGGGAGTAGGGACCGATCGCCGCCGGGGCATGGTCGGTGTGCACACGCTGATTGGCACTCATCCGCTTGTCTCCGTGGCGCGTGGGGCCTTCACCGGCGCCGGTTGGTCGGGGTTCACAGCGCGTTGAGCGCGTCGGCAACAGGTCGTGGCACGAAGACGCTCACGTCGCCGCCGGCGCGATGCACGTCACGCACGAGGCGCCCCGAGATGTGGGTCACATCGGTCGAGGCCACGAGCAACACCGTCTCCAGGCCGGGACTGAGACGGCGGTTGGCCAGCACCATCTGGGACTCCATCTCGGCATCCGCCGCGGTGCGGATGCCGCGCACGAGCACGTCGGCGCCCCGTTCCCGCGCGGCGTCCACCGCCAGGCCGCTGAACGAGATCACCGTGACGCGCGCCGGCACGAGCGAGCTCAACAGCTCCACCCGCTTCTTGGCCGGAAGCCAGGGCACCTTCTCGGCGTTGATGCCCACGCCGACGATGAGTTCGTCGACCACGTGCAGTGCCCGCTGGATCAGGTCGAGGTGACCCAGGGTGGGCGGGTCGAACGATCCGGCGAACAGCCCGACGCGTTTGCTCATCGGATGGTCCCGCCGCAGGTCGTCGCTTCGTCGTCGTTCATCAGCACCGTCACCCGACCCCGTTCACCCGTGAAGAACCGTTCGTCCACCGGGCGCCTCGCCCGGCCCCGCACATCCTGCATCAACTCCGGCACCGGCTGCCAGCCCCGCCTGCATCCCGACGGCAGGACGCCCGATCCCCGCGGCGAGCCAACCCGGCGATCAGAACTGGAAGTACACGAAGGCCTGGGTGTCGCTCGGGGCATACAGCACGAGCGCGGTCAACAGCAGCACGTAGCCGAGACTCTGCCACGCCGGTGCGAGCCCCGCTCGCGACGCCGACACCGCGGGAGTCTGCCCACCGGCAGTCTGCCCATCGGGGCCCTGCCCATCGGGGCCCTGCCCATTGGCAGCCTGCCCATCGGCAGCCAGCGCCTCCCGGCGCCGCGACCACTGCTCGGCCGCCACGTTGGCCACCAGCACCACGCCGAAGGCCGCCAGGATCCACGGGTCGAACAGGCGCGTGCCCGCCGTGTCGAAGCGGAACATGCTCCACAGCGCCCGCCCCGCCGCCGACGCGCTCTCGCTCCGGAAGATGCAGAACGACACGAAGAACAACACGTTGGTCGCCGCGATCCGGAAGGCCACGCCGGGGAGGCTCTCGAGCAGACGCTGGGCCCGCGGCATGGTCCCCAGGCCGATGCCCAGGATGCGATGGCCCACGATCAGCAGGCCGTTGTAGATACCCCAGACGACGAACTGCCAGTCGGCGCCGTGCCAGAAGCCCACCAGGGTCATGGTGATCATGGCGTTCAGGATCAGCCGCGCCGGCCCCACGCGCGAACCACCCAGGGCGAAGTACAGGTAGTCGCGCATGAACGAGTAGAGGGTGATGTGCCAGCGGCGCCAGAAGTCGGCCACGTTCACCGCGGTGAAGGGGAAGCGGAAGTTCTCCGGCAGCCGGAAGCCCATCAGCCGCCCGGTGCCGATGGCCATGTCGCTGTAGCCCGAGAAGTCGCAGTAGCATTGGACCGCGAAGCCGATCGACGCGAGCCACAGCGTCACCCCGTCGAAGCTCCCCGCGTCGCCGAAGACACGGTCCACGAAGGGCGCCACGTTGTCGGCGATGAAGACCTTCTTGGTGAACCCCATGGCGAAGCGATTGAGGCCGCTGGACACGTCGTCCCAATCGACGCCGACGCGCCGTGCCAGTTGCGGCAGCAGCTCCACCGCGCGCACGATCGGGCCGGCCACCAGCTGGGGGAAGAACGCCACGAAGAGCGCGAAGCGCACGGGGTCACGGGTGGGCTGCAACCGGCCCCGGTAGATGTCGAGGCTGTAGCTCATGGTCTGGAAGGTGTAGAAGCTGATGCCCACGGGCAGCACCAGATCGAGCAGCCCGGTGCTCGCGTCGTAGGGCAG
>JAJDEQ010000216.1 GCA_029259695.1 Planctomycetota bacterium | reverse complement strand
GACCGTGTACCTGGCCCTGACGGTGGTCGAGTTCGGCCTGTTGTGGTGGGCCGGCATGTCGCCCTTCGACTCGATCTGCCACACCTTCGCGACCGTGGCGACCGGTGGCTTCGGGACGCGCGCCGACTCGGTCACCAGTTTCTCGCCCGTGATCCAGTGGATCCTGATCGTGTTCATGTTCATGGCCGGCGTGAACTTCGTGATGCTCTACAACGCCATGCGCGGCCGGGCGGGCGTCATGTTCCGCAACACCGAGGTGCGCCTGTACATCGCGATCACCCTCGCCGTGGCGACCCTGTGCGCGGTGGTGCTGGCCTGGGACGGGATACCGGAGGGCGGAGTCGAACCCCTGGCGCGCGACTCGGTGTTCACCACGGTGACGCTGATGACGTCCACGGGGTTCGTGAACAACGACTACAACACCTGGCCCGCACTGCTGCGGTTGGCGCTGCTCGTGGTCATGTTCATCGGGGCGTGCGCGGGTTCGACCGGCGGTGGGTCGAAGGTCTTGCGCTTGATCGTGGCGGCCAAGGCCGGGGTCCGCGAAGTTCGACGGCTGCTGCGCCCCTCGGCGGTGTTCGTGCTCAAGGTGGGCAAGCGGCCCCTCGATGAACGGCTGATCAGCCACACCATCGGCTACTACGTGCTGTACTTCGGGTGCCTGATCGCCTGCACCGTGGTGCTGCTGGTGATGGGCCTGTCCATCGACACGTCCTTCTCCGCGATCCTGTCGTGCCTCTCGAACATCGGCCCGGGGTTCGGCGACGTCGGACCGGCGAGCAACTACGCCTTCATCTCGGAACCGGGCAAGGTGCTGCTGATGATGTGCATGCTGCTCGGCCGCCTCGAGTTCTACAGCGTGGTCGTCTTGTTCCTGCCCCTGGCGTGGCGTCGCTAGCGCCCCACGGGTCCGGGTGTTGGTGTTACAACCGGGGCGCCGTGAGCTGAGGGCGCGGCGCCGGAGAGAACGACATGTCGTGCACCCGTCCCGCGTCGGCGTGGAGCGGCCGGATGACCGCCCCGGTGGCGCTCGTCCTGCTGATCGCCCTGGTGCTCTCGCCCTCCGGGCGCGCCGACGTGATCCACGTGGATGGCCGTGCGCGCGGTGTGGGGGACGGCTCGAGTTGGGACGACGCCTTCACGGGGCTCCAGGGAGCGTTGGCGCTCGCCGTCGCCGGTGACGAGGTCTGGGTGGCCCTGGGGGTCTATGTGCCGGATGAAGGCTCGGGCGATGTCAACGCGACCTACCGACTGCGCAGCGGGGTGGCGTTGCTCGGCGGTTTCGCCGGTACCGAATCGAGTGCGGACGCGCGGCGCCCGCGCGTGCACGTCACCGTGCTGAGCGGCGACGTGGCGGGCGACGACCTGCCGGATTTCGTGAATCGCGATGACAACGTGCGCCACGTCGTGCGCGCGACCAATGTGGACGACACCGCGCTGCTCGACGGCTTCGTGGTGCGCGGCGGCCACGAGTTCAGCGGCGGCGCGCCCAGCGGTGGGGGCTTCAGGGGCCGCTCGTCCTCGCCCGTGATCCGGCGCTGCACGTTCACCGACAACGCCAGCGTGCTGGGCGGCGGGGCCATCGTCGGCAACGGCGGCACGACCACCTTCATCGACTGTCGCTTCACGGGCAACGAGGCCACATCCCAGGGCGGCGGTCTGATGTGCGACGGTGCCTCGGCGGTCCTGGTGGACTGCTGGTTCGGCGGCAACCGGGCCGACTCCTCGGGCGGCGGGCTGTATGCCCAGGGTGCGGGGGTGATCGTCGATGCCGTCGGCTGCGTCTTCAGCGGCAATGACGGCCGTTCGTTCGGCGGCGGTGGAGCCAAGGTCGCGTTCGACGGGCTGCTGCGCCTGGAGCACTGCACGTTTGCGGGCAACACGTCGCTGGGTCCCCACGCCGGCTTCGACGGTGGCGGCGCCGGCCTGTACGTCGCGACCGCGAGCGCGGTGGTGGAACGCTGCGTGTTCTTCGGCAACACCGTCGACAACCCCGAGTCGGCCCACGAGGTGCAACTCGACCTGCTGGGCTTCGAGCCCGGGGTGTCCTCGGCGGTCGGCTCGCTCGAGCTGCGTGAGTGCTGCCTGGAGGGGCCCGTCTTCTGGTTCAACGTGTCGCACGGCGACGGCGGCAATTTCACCTGCGATCCGTTGTTCGTGGACGCACGCGGCGCCGATGGCCTG
The DNA here is from genome assembly GCA_029259695.1 of Planctomycetota bacterium. GTDB lineage: Bacteria > Planctomycetota > B15-G4 > B15-G4 > B15-G4 > OFTM49. The sequence continues at coordinate 834 of JAJDEQ010000216.1, read as the reverse complement.
GCCGGGACGCTCGACGACGACCTGTCGCCCGGGTTCGGCTCGACCTGCGTGGATGCCTTCGCCGCCGACGTCCCGCCCGATGGCGACCGGGCGGCGTGTTGCGATCTCGCCGGAACGCCGCGCGTGCTCGACGGCGACCTCGACGGGGTGCGCCGCGCGGACCTGGGTGCGCTCGAGTACACCCATGGGCGCCTGTCGGTCGCGCCGGTGGTCACGGCCGGTGAGCGCGTCACACTCGAAGTCGACGGCACGGGCGGGCTGGCGGTCCAGCTGTTGGTGGGTGTGCCGGGGGCGGGGCTGATCGTCGAGCCGTGGGGCGCCGCGCTGGTGGACCTGACGGCGGGTTGGATGCGCACGGCTCTGGGTTCCGCACCGCTGGACGCCGTGGTGCAGGTGCCGCAAAGGCTGCCCCCGGGCATGGAGTTCACGCTGCAGCTGCTGACACTCGATGGCGCGACCGGCTTCGGTTCGTTCGGCAACCGGGTGACCGTGCGCGTCGGCCCCTGACGGGCGCCGCGACGGGCCGCTTCAGCCCGCGCCGAAGACGCGCAGGTCGGTGCGCGTCAGCTTGAGATCGAGCGACCGGCACGCCGTCTGCACCGTGTCGCGGGAGGTCTCGTCGATCCACTCGCCGTCCACGCCGAGGGCGTGGAAGGTCTGGCGCCACGACTGGTAGACGTGGAACAACTGTCCGTTGAGGTGGCGCAGGAGCTTGCGCAGGTTGTCCTGATCCCGTGGGCTCGGGTGCGTGATGGCCAGCAGGCCCTTGAGTACCGCATGGGGTTCGGCGGACACGACGCGTCCCACGAGGACGCGCCCGTGGGTGCCTGCCAC
>JAJDEQ010000215.1 GCA_029259695.1 Planctomycetota bacterium | reverse complement strand
CCTCGCCGGCGAGCTCAACATCGGCCACCGCCACCTGCTCGCCAGCTACCCGCCGCTGTTCGTGCTGCTGGGGGCCGGCGTCGCCACGGGCGCCCGGGCCGGGCCGGGACACGCCCGCTGGGGCCTGGCCCTCGCACTCAGCGCCTGGATGGCCTGGTCGTCGTTCGCGATCCGCCCCTACTACCTGGCCTACTTCTCGCCCGTGGCCGGCGGCCCCCGGCAAGGCTACCGCCACCTCGCGGACAGCTCGCTGGACTGGGGCCAGGGGCTGCCCGCCCTGGCCCGCTGGCTCGACGAGCACGCCCCGGCCGGCGCCGAGCGACCGCCGGTGTTCCTGGCCTACTTCGGCAAGGACGACCCCGCGCCCTACGGCATCGACGCCCGGCACCTGCCCTTCCACCCGCCCGGCCGCCGCAGACTGGAGACGTTCCCGCTCAGCGCCGGCCTGTACTGCATCGGCGCGACGATGCTGAACCAGATCTACCTGCCCACCAAGCTGCCCTGGACCGCCGCCCTCGAGAGCGACTATCGAGCCGTCCTGGCCGACGTCCAACGCCTCGAGCGGGCCTCCGCCGAGGGCCGCACGAGCGAGCTGCTGCGCGAGCGGGACCAGGCGGCGTGGGCGACGCTCGTGGCGCGCTACGACGAACTGCGCTTCGCCCGCTTGTGCGCCTGGCTGCGTGCACGCGAGCCCGACGCGGCCCCCGGTCACGCCATGCTCGTGTACCGTCTCGACGACGACGACGTGCGCGCCGCCCAGTTCGGCGACGCCAGCTCCTTGTTCGACCACCCCGCAGCCGACGACGACGGATGAGCACCCCGATCCGCCCGTCGCCCCAACCCACACTCTCCCCAGCGAGCCATCCCATGCACCTGACCTCCTCGCTCACGTCGACACCTGATCCACGGCCGCGCGCCGCCCGGCCCCTCCCGTCGGCACTCCTCGCGCTGGCTTGCGCCCTCGCGATCGGCGCCTGCGGCAGCACGTCCCTGGCGACGCCGCTCGAAGCCAGCGTCAACCCGGGCATCAACGACTCCTACATGGGCGACATCGACGTCTCGCAGTGGGTCGAGCGCTTCGAGCGCGAAGGCCGCGAGGTGATCGACCACCGCTTCGAGATCGTGGCCGGCACGGGACTGCAGCCCGGCCAGACCGTCGCCGACGTGGGCACCGGCACCGGGGCGTTCATCCCGCTGCTGGCTGACGCCGTCGGCCCCACGGGCACGGTCTGGGCGGTGGACATCGTGCCGCAGTTCGTGGAGCACGTGGAGCAACGGGCCGCGGCCGCCGGCCTGCCCGACGTGCGTGCCCGGCTGTGCAGCGAGCGTTCGGTCGAACTGCCCGAGGCCTCCATCGACGTCGCCTTCCTGTGCGACGTCTATCACCACTTCGAGTACCCGGCGAGCACGCTGGCCTCGATCCACCGCGCGCTCAGACCCGGCGGGTCCCTCTACCTGGTCGAATTCGAGCGCATCGAAGGGGTCAGCTCGGACTGGATCCTGGGCCACCTGCGGGCCGGCCGTGAGGTCTTCCAGGCCGAGATCGAGGCCGCAGGCTTCGAGCTGACCGAGGAGGTGGGTCTGCTCGAAACCAGCTACATCCTGCGCTTCGGCAAGACCTGAGCGCTTCCGGGAAGCGGCCCGATCGGCCGTGTACACTGGCGGCCTGACGTGAGGCCGGGCCGCCAAGGGAACCCGGTCGAGTTCCGCGACCCCACCGGGTCGCCCCCGAGGAGCGAAGATGAAGATCGTGACGACTGTCGTCGCGTGCGCCCTGGGCCTCCTGCTCATGGCCGACCGCGCCCACGCCCAGTGATGCCCCAAGGTCAAGGTGGTGAGTTCACCACCGAAGGTGAAGCGAGCGGCGCCCCCCGCCGTCCGCGGTGACGCGTCCGAGCGCGGCCAGTCCTCACGCGGCCAGGCGACCCGAGGCAACCCCGGCTCGACGCCGATCCAGCACTTCCCCCGTCAGCGCAGCGCACTCGACAAGCTGGAGATCGAGTGGACGTTCCCGGTCTACATCCCGGCCGGCGAACGCGAAGGCGCCGACGAGAGCATGTACGGCGCGAGCGACAAGGGCGCCCTGCCGCGCGAAGACGCGTTCCTGCAGATCGCCGGCGACGACCCCCGCCCGCTCGTGCTGATGCGCGAGTGCACCAGTTGCGAAGGCACCGACGACGCCCTGCTCAGCACGACACTCGACAACGAGCGCACGCAACTGCTGTCGCGGTGGTTCCGCATGGTCAAGTTGCCGACCCACGTGTTGCAGGCGGACCACTCGTTCCATGCGCTGTTCGAGGACAACGGCACACCGCACGTGATCGTGTGCTCCAACGACGGGCGCCACGCCCAGCCGCTGGCCGGCGACCAGTCCCAGAGCGACACCTGGAACGCCATGGTCGACGTCCTGCGCTCGAACTACCGCAAGGACCCGGAGCGGGCCCTGGAGGACGTGAGCAAGCTGCTCGACAAGTACGACCGGATCGACAGTGCCGAGAACCGGATCCACGACGAGATCGAGTCGCGCATCGAACGCGACGGACCCAAGTCCTCCAAGGTGAAGAAGCTGCGCAAGGAGCTCGACAAGCTCGTTCGTGAGCGGCAGCGCCTGGACGACGAGTTCGCCAAGGCATCCGACCTGGGCTCCAGCGTCCACTGAAGCCGCCACCCCGCTGACGGCCCCACCGACCCTGCTGACAGCGAAGAAGGTCATGCTGGTCCAACTCGCGGCGCGCCTGGTGTTGTTGTGCCTCACGGCAGCACCTGCCGCCGCGAGTGTCGTAGGCGGCGGCAGTGCCGCGGGCGGCGCCCCTGACGAGGCCGTCGATCCCTACACGCGCGGCGACCCCGCCGCGATGCAGGCAGCCGGCTACGTCTCGTTCGGTCCCTTTCCGTGGGCCGCCAAGCACACCACCGAGGACATCGAGGCGATCCTGGGCGACGTGCCCATGCTGTGGCTGGAGACGACGCACTTCCGCATCGGCTGCTCGCTCCCGGCCTACAAGGTGACCAACGCCGAGAAGCGCAAGATCGGCGCCGAGCTCGAACAGCTCGCCGAGCGCATCCCGCGGGTCAAGAAGCGCACCAAGGTGCTGGATCCGTGGCTGCGTCTGCACCTCTTCGCGCAGCGCATCGAGGATCTGCACGCCGACTTCTGCGACCTCGCCGGCGTCACCGACACCGACTTCGCGCACCTCCCGCAGACCGCGGCTGCACCCGTCGCCGACGGCGAGCCGTCCGCGAGCACACCCGCAACCTACATGGGCGAGGGCCCGTGCCTCGGCATGCGCGACAAGTTCACCCTGCTGCTGTGCGAGAAGACGAGCACGCTGGCCCGCTACAAGGTGCGCTTCACCCAGTCCGGCGGCGGCGCCTCCACGATCAAGTGGGCCTTCCCCGAGCCCGCCAGCCTGATGTTCGGGACCGCGGTCGAGATCGGCAACGGCACCTACGACGAGGACACCAAGCTGCACTGCCATGTGGTGTTCAACCTGATCCACAACCTCGTCAACGGGTTCAAGTACTACGGTTACCAGCTCCCGGTCTGGCTGCCCGAGGGCCTGGCCCACAGCTACCGGCGCCAGATCGACTCGGACGTGCTCCAGTTCAGCGCGATCAAGCTTCGAGGCACGCTCTCCGAGGACGAGGACGACTGGGCCGTGCGCGTGCGCGCTCGGGTCAAGCACGAGTACTACCCGGCCTCGTCCGAGCTCCTGCGCCGCTCCGACTGGGACGACATGACGCTGACCGAGCACATGATGATCTGGTCGCGCGTCGACTTCCTCCTGGCCCAGGGCCGCGACCGCTTCGCCGTCCTGCTGGACCGGATCAAGGACCGACCCTACGACGAGAGCGGCATGCTGCCGCCCGAGCGCATCCTCGAGCGCCAGGACCTCGCCCTGCGCGAAGCCTACGACCTCGACCTGCAGTCCTTCGACGAGGCCTGGGCCGCCTGGGTGCTCGACACCTACCCGAAGAAGTGAGCCGCCCGGCCACCGCCCTGGAGCGTGTCGACCACTTCGGCCTACGCCCTAGGGCGTAGCGCGCGCCGCACCGCTGAACCGGCACGACGGCCGGGAGGGACGTGCGAGCCGGGCCCTCGCCCGCCTATCATGCGTCGATGGAGATCACGTGCATCGGCGGCGGACCGGGCGGGCTGTACTTCGCCCTGCTCATGAAGAAGACCCGGCCCGACGCGGCCGTGCGCGTGTTCGAGCGCAACCGACCGGACGACACGTTCGGCTGGGGCGTGGTCTTCTCCGACGAGACGCTGGGCCACTTCCGCGACGCCGACCCCCAGACGCTCGACGCGATCAAGCAGCGCTTCGCCTACTGGACCGACATCGAGACCTGGTACGCCGACACGTGCGTGCGCTCCACCGGGCACGGCTTCTGCGGCCTCGCGCGCGTGGAGCTGCTGGCCATCCTCCAGCGGCGCTGCCGGGAGCTCGGCGTCGAGCTGAACTTCGAGACCGAGGTCGAGGACATCGGTCGCTTCGCCGACAGCGACCTGATCGTGGCCTGCGACGGCCTCAACAGCCGCATCCGCGACGACCGCGCCGAGCACTTCCGGCCCTCCATCGCCATGGGCGCCTGCCGCTTCACGTGGCTCGGCACGACCAAACCGCTCGAGGCGTTCACGTTCATCTTCCGCGAGAACGCCCACGGCCTGTGGCAGGTGCACGCCTACCCGTTCCAGGACGGCCTGAGCACCTTCATCGTCGAGTGTCACGAGCAGACCTGGCGCCGCGCCGGCCTGGAGAACGCCACCGACGCCGAGACCGTCGCCTACTGCAGCGAACTCTTCGCTGACCACCTGGACGGGCACGAGCTGCTCCCCAACCGCTCCATCTGGCGCCAGTTCCCCACCGTGCAGAACGAGGTCTGGCACCACGAGAACATCGTGCTGCTGGGCGACGCGGCCCACACCGCCCACTTCTCGGTGGGTTCGGGCACCAAGCTCGCCATGGAGGACGCCATCGCGCTGCACGACTCCTTTGCGAGTCACCCAGCCGTGCAGAGCGGCGGCCGCCCCACCCGCGACCAGGTGGACGCGATCCTGGAGAGCTACCACGACGCCCGGTGGCTCGACGTGCTCAAGATCCAGAAGGCCGCCGCCACCAGCCGCACCTGGTTCGAGCAGTCGGCGCGCTACCTGGAGCAGCACCCGCTGCAGTTCACCTTCAACCTGATGACGCGCAGCAAGCGCATCACGTTCGACAACCTGGCCGAGCGCGACCCCCAACTCGTGTCGCGCGTGCGCGAGTGGTGGTGGGACGATGTCGCCAAGGCCCCACGCGCCGCGGACGGCAGCGCACCGGTCCCGATCTTCGCGCCCCTGCAACTGCGCGAGCTGACGCTCCCCAACCGCATCGCCGTGTCACCCATGTGCCAGTACTCGGCCGTCGACGGCGTGATCAACGACTGGCACCTAGTGCACCTGGGCGCGCGCGCGACCGGCGGCGCCGGCCTGTTGTTCACCGAGATGACCGACGTGTCGGCGCAGGGCCGCATCACCTACGGCTGCGCCGGCATGTGGAACGACGCCCAGCGCGACGCCTGGAAGCAGGTCGTCGACTTCGTCCACGCCCACAGCGGGACGCGCATCGCCCAACAGCTCGCCCACGCCGGCCGCAAGGCCAGCTGCAACCTGCCCTGGGAGGGCGACGACCCGCTCACCGACGACACGGCCTGGGAGACGATCGGCCCCTCGGCCACGCCCTTCGCCGACGGCTGGCACACGCCGCGCGCCATGACCCGCGACGACATGACCTGCGTGCGCGACGACTTCGTGTCCGCCGCGCGTCGCGCGGACGAAGCGGGCTTCGACATGATCGAGCTGCACATGGCCCACGGCTACCTGCTCTCGAGCTTCCTCTCCCCGCTCAGCAACCGCCGCAGCGACGAGTACGGAGGGAGTCTCGAGAACCGCATGCGCTTCCCGATCGAGGTCTTCGAGGCGGTGCGCGCGGCCTGGCCCGCAGCCAAGCCGCTCGCCGTGCGCCTGTCGGCCACCGACTGGCTCGACGACGAAGGCGGCCAGACGATCGAGGAGACGGTCCTGATCGCCGAGGCCCTGGCCCGCCGCGGCTGCGACCTGATCGACGTCTCGTCCGGCGGCAACGTGGCCTACGGGCACATCGACTACGGGCGCATGTACCAGGTGCCCTTCGCCGAGCGCATCAAGCAGGAGGTCGACGTCGCGGTGATGACCGTGGGTGCGGTGCAGGGCCCCGACCACTGCAACACGATCCTGGCCACCGGCCGGGCCGACGTGTGCGCCATGGCCCGCCCGCACCTGGTCGACCCGGCCATCACCCTGGGGGCCACGGCGACCTACGAGTACTACGACCACGACTGGCCCCGGCAGTACCTGCCCGCCGCGCCGCGCCCGCGCCGCGACAAGCGGCCTCGCCCCAAGCGCAGCTGAGTCACGGCACGCGGCCGTACGCGTCTCGGGCGACGGACCGCTGCGCGCGCACCGGAGCACTCTCCGCCCGGGGCTGCTAGGACCCTCGGCGCGCCGCGTGCATGCTGCGCCAGGCGGCGAGCACGGCGCGCGCGTGGGCCTCCCAGGTGAAGCGGGCGGCGATCGCACGCCGACGGGCGGCCGCCGACTCGTCCCGTTCGGGCTCGAGCGCCGCCTCCATCGCGTCGGCCAGCAGCAACGGCTCGGCGACCACCTCGGCGGTGTCCACCAGGTGCGCCTCGTCGCCCAGCACTTCGGTGAAGGCCGGCAGCGCGCTGGCGACCACCGGCGTCCCCAGGCTGAAGGCCTCCAGCGGCGTGACGGCGGTGACCTCGTCCTCAGCCAGGTGCACCAGCAGCGACGCGGCCGCCACGCGGGTGGGCAACGACACCTCGTCCGCCTGCTCCCAGATCACGTCCTGTTGCAGGCGGAGCACGTCGATGGCGCGGCGCAGCCCCTCCCCCCGAGCACCGTCGCTGCCGCCGATGAGCCGCA
>JAJDEQ010000214.1 GCA_029259695.1 Planctomycetota bacterium | reverse complement strand
CGGCACGATCCACGCCTTCCCCAACGTGACCAACATCTTCCTGCCCGCCAACGGCGCCGGAGAGTTCAGCGCGGCCACGACCTGGCCCGCCGGCGTCCTCCCGGGCACCGAGTTCTGGTTCCAGTTCATCGTCCAGGACGCCTCGGTGTTCTACGGCAAGACGCTCACCAACGCGTTGAAGGCTACGACGCCCTGACGCAGCGCGAGCAAGCCGGAACCTGAACCGAGCCCGACGCCCACAGCATGCCGTGGACGTCGGGCTCGGTCGCTTTGGTCCCGGCGCTAGGCTCCCCAGCGGGACGGAGCACGAACGCTCACCGCGCGACGAAGCGGAAGGTAGCGAACCCGTCCGCGCTCAGGCTCTCGTCACCATCGAGGGGGGCCTCGAGCAGCACCCGCCTCCAGAATCCCAAGGCACGTTCGTTGCGAGGCCTGGTCTTCACCGACCATCGACCCGGGAGGCGCGCGAGCACGCCGCGCAGCATCTGTTCCGCGACACCGCTCCCGCGGTGCGGGGCCTCGACGAACATCTCCCAGATCAGGTAGTCACCCGTCTCGCCCACGGCTTCCACGTAGCGCTTGCCCAACACGAGCAGGAAACCGACCGGTGCGCCTTCGACGTACGCCTGGAAGGGGAACAGGTCACCCGGCCGCTGCCACCAGTCTTCCTGGAGCACCTGGTGCGGCACGACGCTCTCGTCGAACCGGTGCAGGATCGACGTGTGCTCCGCATACATGCGCAGCAACGGCGCCCGATCATCCTCCGGCGCGAGACGCAGGTCGATGGGTGGGAGCGCGCTCACTGACCCACCGTTGTACCGGAGACTCCGTCCGGACGCTCCAACATGGACCAGGCCCAGCGCCGGCGCGCCTTCGTCCGGCTGGTCCGCGAGGTCGCGACCCAACCGTTCTCAGCCCTGCTCGTCGACGGGCTGCAGTTCGACCGTGACCGACGTGAGCGCCTCCACCTCGAGGCTGGCTTGCCAACGTCGGCCGGTGCTCGAGTCCGTCCAGTTGACCTCGAGCAGGCTGCCATCGTCGGGCGATTGACCTGCGATGCAAAAAGCGCCGGAGGCGTCGGTGAGCACCGGACCGATGGCCCTGTGCGACGTGCCTGCGCGAACCTCGGCACCGGGAACCCGTTGTCCCTCACACGTGACGACGCCGCGCAGGTTGACCGTGTCGGCCGGTAGCCACAGTTGCACTTGGCGCTGTTCGCCGCGCCCGAGTCGGACCTCTTCCTCGACGTAGGTCCCGTTTCCGCCGCGCCGATCCGAATGGACCTTGATCACGTAGTCATCGGCCGGCAGATCCTCGAAGCGCACGCTTCCCATCGCATCCGTGACCCACTCGTCCTCGAGGGCGTACGGCGCGAAGATCGAGCCGGGAAGGTCCGAGCGTTCAGGCACGAGCGGCGGGTCCGGGACGCTCCCATGCAGGGCGACCGTGAAGCCCTCGGCGGGCAGCCCCTCGGGATCGGTGAGCGTGCACGCGAGCCGCGATGCCGCGTGGAGCACGATGACACCCAGATCGCCGCTCGTGCGCGTCGCGGGGAACGAGTGGCGCTGCGCCGTTCCGAAGGCGGGCGCGCGGATCCACAGCGTGTGTGCCGTGTCAGCGCGCAGACCGGCCAGGTGGAAGCTGCCGTCGGTGTCCGTGTCGGCGGCGGCCGTGTCGGGCGAGAACACGCCCGCGCCCGTGGCGTAGTAGCCGCGGGCGTTGATCGCGGCGCCAACCACGGGTCTGCCGGCCGTATCGACGACGCGGCCCGAGTAGATGATCTGCGGCAGCAGTTCGAAGTCGAGCAGCACCGGTGGCGTGGCGCCCTCGAGCGCCGCCTCGAAGTCGTCCAGGCCGCGCACTTCCCACGCGCCGTCGGTCTTGAGCATGATCGTTCGTTGGGCGATCCCGTAGCCCTCGGCCAGCGCCTGCATCGACCGGCCGTGGTTCTCGGTGGCCGGGTAGCGCAGATACGAGTAACGACCATTGTCATCGGTCACCGCGTGATCACCGGCGTTGAACGTCGGGATCCGAACCTGGGCGCCGGCGATCGGCCGCTGGGTGACCACGTCGACCACGCGCCCCTCGACGCGCAGGCACGGCCCGAGCACCAGCTCGACCTCGTGAGCACGGCCGTCCACGAGATCGAAGTACGACGTCTTGCTGGCCTCGTCCTCCAACCAGGCGGACACCGACGTGGGTTCACAACTGGTCGCGAGTTCGAGTCGACCCGCATCATCGGCCTGGTGGCGCTCGAAGACCCGGGCGCTGCCGTCGTAGGCGCCAGGCACATCGCGCATGCGTCCGACGTCGATCCACGCTCCGGCGGCGGGCGTGCGCCAGGCGTCGTCGAAGACCACACGGACCACGAGGGCGCAGGGCGGCGGCGCAGGCTGTCCGGCCGGCTCGGCAACCGGCGGCGGAGCGGCCGCGGAATCCGCTTCGGGCTCGAGCCGCTGGGCCCGCACCTCCACCGGAGGCGAGCTGGGCACGGGCAGCGACAACGGATCGGGAAGCGCCGGCTCCCCATCGTCGGCTGCGGGCGCTGCCCGCTCCGTCGTCACACCGACGTCGCCCCCGCTCTCCTCCAGCACGATCCACAAGCAGCCGAACACGGCGAGCAGGATCACTCCCGCCAACACCAGGCCGGGTCTGCGGCTCTTCCCCACCGGCGGCTGACGCAAACCTGGACCTCCTGCTGATTCCGCACGGAACCACGATCATGCAGAGTGATCGACCCTATCAGAGGCTTGGCACTCCCGAGCGCCACGCACTCGGGGGTGCGTCTCGCTCACCTCACGGGGTGATGATGATGGAGTGGAACATACCGTCGGGCTCGGTGAGGGTGAGCGTCTGCGCCCCCGGGTCGTGCACGGCCGAGCCGCCGGCCGACAAGCCCGTCACCGAGAAGGGCGGGTTGGCGAAGTCGGTGAGGACGACGATCTCCTGCGTGTTGTCCGCCGCATCGATCTGGATGATGAGCGGGTTGGCCGGCGTGCTGATGTCGAAGTTGAGCTTCACTGTGTCGAGGGTGATCTTCTTCAGGTTCGCCGCCGCGAGCACGCCGAAGCGGTTCTGACCGGCGGCCAGCCCCCAGGTGAAGCGGGTGAAGCTGCCGGCCGTGTCCTGCTCGACGTCCATGTGGAACCAACTGCCGTCCCGGTCGATGAGGAGCTGCGGAGCGCCCGACGCCGTGGGGATCGTGCGCGTTTGCTGGGCGAGGAAGTCGAACGCCGCAGTGAAGTCGAGTTCGCTCCAGGAGTGGATCGGCCCGGTGCCGTTGTTCGGCTTGACCACGAGCTGGGTGCTGCCACCGCCCGCGCCGGCCGTGTTGGCCGCCGACATCTGGACCTGATCGAGGTACGTGTTGAACGCGTCCACCGACGGCTTGAGGTAGTCGCCGGGGACCCCGAAGTCGTTCTCGGAGTAGAAGTTGTAGACGTCCACGTGGGTGAGATTGCGGGCCATGGACACGCTCGGATCCACGTTGAGCCCCAGGTCGAGGTCGATCACGCTGCTGCGGTGGTAGCCGAACAGGAACGACCCGGTGGGCGGCCCCTGCAGCAGCAGCGGGTGCTCCAGGTAGAAGTGCGAGCCGGGGTCGTTGGCGTGGGTGAACGTCAACGACATGCCGCCGGTGTGGTTCACGAACGCCGCGAACATGGCCTTGTCGGGGTCGAGGTGCCGCGCGGCGTAGGTGGCCACGCCGCCGCCGCCCATGGAGAAGCCGATGCCGTAGATCTTGTTCTTCTTGATGTAGTAGTTGGTCAGGATCCAGTCGAGGACGTCCTCGACGTTGGTCTGCGTGTGCCACACGCCGAAGTTCTCCTGGTACGTGCCGAGGGGCGCGACGGCGTACCAGTTGCGGTTCTGGGCCTCGGTGAAGAACGGCGTGTTGAGCATGGAGTTCTCACTCACGCCGAAGGAGTGGAAGCCCACCACCAGCGGTCGCTTCGTCCCGCCCGTGGGCGGCACGTAGAACAGGAAGTCCTCGTCGATACCCGACTGGGTGTTCGTCAGGGTCAGGTCGTACATGCCCGGCACCGGATAGGGCTTGTGCTGAGCCTGCTGGTGCGGACCCGCCGGGGTCACGACGATCTGGGCCTGGGCCACGGCGCCGAGCAGCGCCACGAAGAGCAGTGTGCGTGTGTTCATGTCGCGCACGGTAGCACGCCGATTCGCTGCTGCGGATCGTACCGTTCGCCGCGTCACCGATGACGTGACACGCCGTCGAACTCCCTTTCGAGCGCCGGCCGATGAACCGTGCTGCGCCCGCGCGTGACTGCCCTTGCGCGGCGCACGCACTCGCACACCGCACACCGCACACCGCACACCGCACA
>JAJDEQ010000213.1 GCA_029259695.1 Planctomycetota bacterium | reverse complement strand
GCGGGCTGCCGCCGGCGCTCGTGGTCGACGACTTCGCGCACCCTCCCGAAGAACTCCACGCCGTGGCGCAGGCGATGCGCAGCCGCTTCCCCGGTCGCCGCCTGGTGGGCGTCTTCCAGCCCCATCAGGTGAGCCGCACCGAGGCCTTCCTGGAGGGCTTCGCCGAGGCCCTGGCCGGCTTCGACGAGGTGCTGCTGTGCGACGTCTTCGTGGCCCGCGACGCCCATCCCGAACGGGCTGGCAGCGTCCTCGGCGAGTTGCTGCAGCGGCTCGCCCGGGCCCGGAACGCCGGGGCGGGTGGCCCGGGAGGCGATCCCGATCAGGGGGATGCGAACGCCTGGCAAGCGGCCGGCACGGGCGCGACCGGCTCGGGCCCGGTATCGTCTGGCGCAACCCTGTCGCCGCCCGGACCGCCGGCGCGCCCAGGGCTGCGCGTGGGGCCGGCCCGGGAGGCGGCCGAGCAGGTCGCCTCACGGCTGCGTCCCGGGGACGTGTGCCTCGTCATGGGAGCGGGTGACATCGATGGACTTGCCGCCGAGCTTGCACGAGCAACTGCTCGTCCATGAGCAGCACCCGCTGGGCCCCCTGACGACCTTCGGCATCGGCGGACCCGCTCCGTTCGTGATCGAACCACGCTCGCGTCCCGAACTGATGCAGGCGGTGGCCGAGTTGCGCGCCGCGGCCCTGCCGTTCCGCGTCCTCGGCGGCGGCAGCAACATCCTGGTCAGCGACGCGGGCGTGGACGAGATCGTGATCCACACCCGGTCGATGCAGGCCATCTACCACCACGGGGAGATCGAGCACGCCTTGCGGGCCGAAGCCGGAGCGTCGCTGCCCCGCTTCGTGAACGTGTGCCAGCAGCTCGGCCTCACCGGAGCGGAAGGCTTGATCGGCATCCCGGGCAGCGTGGGAGGGGCAGTGGTCGGCAACGCCGGGGGGCGACACGGCTGGATCGGCGAGCGTGTCATCGCGGTCACGGTCGTGGACGAGGCCGGCGGCGCGCGCGAAGTGCCGACGACGTCCGAGGACTTCGGCTATCGGCGCTCACCCTTCAGGGCCGGCCCCGAGCGTGACGCTGCGCCGGAGGAGGGCGCGGTGGTCGTCGACGCGGTGATCCAGCTCGCGCCCGCGGATTCGCGCACGGTCTTCGAACGCATGTCCGAGGTGTTGCGCGCCAAACGCGACACTCAGCCGCTGGCTGCGCGCAGCGCGGGTTGTGTGTTCCGCAACACGCACGACGTGCCGTCGGCGCGGTTGATCGACGACGCCGGCTGCAAGGGGCTGCGGGCGGGGGACGCCCACGTGAGTGAGCGCCACGGCAACTTCATCATCAACGACGGCGGGGCGCGGGCCCGCGACGTGCTGACGCTGGTCGAACAGGTGCGCGAGCGCGTGCGCGAGCGCTTCGACCGCGACCTGGAACTCGAGGTCGAACTCTGGGGCGCGCCCTGAGCGCTGGCGGCCGGGAGGAAATTCCGGCGCCCCGGGGACGCCGATGGCCCCATTCATGGCGCTCCGCGCGGGTGCTCAAGAAGGCCGCCCACGGGACGACCTGCTCGAATTCGACGGGGCTCCGGTCAGTCGGCACAATGGCCGGTGGTGGTTGTGAGCGGCGGCACGACGCGGCGGCTCAGGCGATGCTCAGCAGACGTGCAAGTCTCCTGCGAATTTGGTGGGGGCAGGCTTGATGCTGGGGGCGACCCCCTATATCTAGGGGCGCTGGCCATCCGTAGCCCCATCCGTGGGGCCCGCGGGGCCGAATTCGTGGCACAATGTGGTGGTGTTGCCTTGGGAGGGCGAGAGTTGAGCGAAACGACGAGTCTTGGCACCGCTGTAGGCGAAGCCGAGGAAGACAGGGCCGACAAGCAGGCGTTCGGCCAGCAGGCGAAGCAGGCCGTGCGGGGTCGGCAGACCGACCGCACGGAGACCGGTGCGTTCACCGAGAACGCCCTGAAGGTCTTGGCGAACCGCTATCTGCGGAAGAACGACCAGGGCGTGATCGACGAGACCCCGGTGGAACTCTTCGAGCGCGTGGCGGCCCACGTCGCCTCGGCGGAGAAGGACCCCTCACTCTGGACCGAGCGCTTCTTCGAGATGATGTGGAAGCGTCAGTTCATGCCCAACAGCCCCACGTTGATGAACGCCGGGCGGCCGCTGGGCATGCTCAGCGCGTGCTTCGTGTTGCCGCTCGAGGACTCGATCGCCGACATCATGGAGACAGCACGCCAGATCGCGCTGGTGCAGCGCGCCGGTGGCGGCACGGGCGTCGACCTGTCCAAGCTGCGTCCGTCCGGCTCGATCGTGCGCAGTTCGGGCGGCACGACCGAAGGGCCGCTGTCGTTCCTGAAGATGCTGTCGTCGGTGACGGACGCGATCCAGCAGGGCGCGTTCCGCCGCGGTGCGAACATGGGCACCATGCGCATCGATCACCCCGACGTGCTGCAGTTCATCCGCCTCAAGGAAGACCTCACCGAGGTCACCAACTACAACCTCTCGTGCACGACCACGGACGACTTCATGCAGCGTGTGAAGGATGCTCCGCAGAGCCTGCACGTGACCGTGTCGCCCCACAACGGACAACGCGCCTTCCTGCGCAAGTCCGACAACCGGGCCGACTACGAGGCTTGCGAGCAAGGCGAGGGCAACGTGGACATGAGCGCCTACTGGCGCACCCGCGAGGTCTACGACCTGATCGTGAAGAAGGCCTGGCAGTCCGGTGAGCCGGGGCTGATCTTCCTGGACAAGATCAACGCGGTGAACCCGACGCCGAACGTCGGCGAGATGACCTCCACCAACCCGTGCGGCGAACAGCCGCTGCTGCCCTACGAGGCGTGCAACCTGGGCAGCCTGAACCTGGCCGCCTTCCACCGCCCGGCAGCCGAGGGCGAGAGCGGGTTCGGTTCGCTCGACTACGAGGGCCTGGGCGAGGTGGTGCGCACCGCCGTGCGCTTCCTGGACGACGTGGTCGAGGCGAACAACTACCCGACCAAGGAGATCGACGAGATGTGCCGGGCCAATCGCAAGATCGGTCTGGGCGTCATGGGCTGGGCCGACCTGCTGTTCAAGCTGAACATCGCCTACGACAGCAGCGAGGCGCTCGACCTGGCCCAGGAACTGGGCGCGCACATCCGCGAGGTGGCGTGGGACGAGGACACCCTGCTGGCGGAAGAGAAGGGCGTGTTCGCCAACTGGAAGGGCTCGCGCTGGGACAAGGTCGAGAACCGCAAGATGCGCAACGCGCACTGCGTCACGATCGCCCCGACCGGCACGATCTCGATCATCGGCGGCTGCTCGGGCGGCATCGAGCCGATCTTCAGCCTGGCCTTCAAGCGGCAGGTGATGCGCGACAGCGCCGGCAAGGCGACGATCATGTACGAGACCAACCCGGTCTTCCTCGCTGCGCTGGAGCGCGCCGGGCTGACGCAGGAGCAGATCGACCTCGTCGTCGACCACGCCTGCGACCGCGGCACGATCGAGGGTGTCGTCGAGGCGACGGGTGTGGCGCTGCCGAGCGAGGTCTCGGCCGTGTTCCGCTCGGCTCGCGACGTCGATCCGGAGTGGCACGTGCGCATGCAGGCGGCATGGCAGACGCACACCGACGCGGCCGTGTCGAAGACGATCAACTTCTCCTCCGAGGCCAC
>JAJDEQ010000212.1 GCA_029259695.1 Planctomycetota bacterium | reverse complement strand
AACAATCTCGCTGCGCATCTCTTCGATCTGGGTGAGGTCGAGGGGGCTTGGAGGCTCGTCGTCGAAGCAAGGGGGGGGCGCCGCAACGCGGTGTCGCGCACCGTCTCGACGCTGACCGAGGGCGAGGCGCTGCTCTACCTGGCGCAGTCACGCTGGCAGGTCGAGCTCATGCTGAGCCTCGCGGCGCGCCTGGAGGATGCAGGAGCAACCGCGTCGGCCTACGAGGTGCTGCTGGATTGGAAGGGGCGCGTGGCGCGCGCGGCGGTGGCCGGACGCGAACGTCTGTTGCGGGATGTGGGACCCCAGGAGCGGGAGTGGCTGGAACGGCTGCGCGACGTGCAGGCGTTGCTCGCGCGCTCGACGTTGCTCGCAGCCGATCGCGATCCTCGGGAACTCGATCTGGTGGCGCTGCGTGACGCGCGCGACGATCTCGAGCGCCGGTTGCGCAGAGAGGCGGGCGAGTCGCAGGATGAGCAGATCGTGTCCGTCGCGCGGCTGAGGGCGGCGCTTCCCGCCGGGTCGGCGGTCGTGGACCTGTTCGCCCATCGGGACCTCGAGCCCTCGCGGTGGGAGGACGGGGCCGTCGCGTCGGCCGGCCGTTGGAGGGCACCGCGCTGGCAGGCGTGGATCACCCGGCCGGAGCGCGAGGGCGTGCTCCGCGTCGATCTCGGTTCAGTGGAAGCGATCGACACGGCCATCCGGGATTTCCTCGCGGAGCTGGTGGCGCGACGGGGGGTCACTCTTGCGGATGAGCCCGCAGGCCCCGATCACGGCGCGGTGCTGCGCGAGCTGCTCTGGAACCCGATCCAGGCCCACCTCGACGGCGTGACGACCGTCTTCGTATCACCGGACGGCGCCGTGGGCACGCTGCCCTTCGAGGTGCTGCAGGATGCCGACGGGCGCTACCTCATCGAGGACCGGGCGTTCGTGTACGTCGCCGACGCGGTGTCGCTGGTCGAGCGACTGGAAGCCGGCGCGCCGAGCGACAGCACGGATGCCCTCGATTCACTGCTCGCCGTGGGCGGCGTGGACTACCGGCGTCTTGTGGAGGAGGGCGGTCCCGGCGACGAGGCTGCGGGTCGCGTGCCGCTCGCCGCCGCGCACTCACCGTCGTTCGACAGCGAGACCCTGCGCGGCAGCTTCAGCTCCTACTGGGGCCGCCTGCCGGCCACCGAGTACGAGAGCCAGGTCGTGGCGGACATGCACGCGGACGCGTTCCTCGACGAAGGCCGTCGCCTGCTGCTCCAGGGCGCCGAGGCCACCGAGACCCGCCTCAAGGCACAGATGCCGCGGCACGCGGTGCTGCACGTCGCGACCCACGGCTTCTTCCAGCCCGAGGGTCTGCCGTCGATGTGGGACGCGGCCCGCGAAGCGGTCGAGGCGCGCGACGGCCCGCAGCTCAGCGAGTTCGGCGCGCGGCTGTCAGGCATGCACCCGGGTCTGCTGTCGGGCCTGGTGCTCGCCGGCGTGAACCGCCGCGGTGCCGACGATGACGACGGCGACGACGGCTACCTCACCGCCGAAGAGCTCACCTGGCTCGACCTGTCCGGCGTCGAACTGGTCGTGTTGTCGGCCTGCGAGACCGGGCTCGGCCGCGCCGCGTCGGGCGAAGGCCTCATGGGCCTGCGCCGCGCCCTGCGCATCGCCGGCGCCGACACCGTCATCAGCTCACTCTGGTCGGTGAAGGACGAGAGCACGTCCGAGCTGATGCAGTCCTTCTACGCCAAGCTCTTCTTCGAGGGCATGGGGCGCCACGAAGCGCTGCGCGCCGCGCAGCTCGAGATGCTGCGCAGCAACCGCGCCCGCGAGGGACGCGGCCTGCCCAGCACGTGGGGTGCGTTCGTGCTCAGCGGCGAGTGGCGCTAACCGTGGAGTCCCGGAACGTTGCAGCCGCCCGGGCTCAGCGGTCGGTGGGCGGCAGCGGCAGGTCGACGAGGTCGGGCAGGTTGCTGCGGGTCCCGTCCGGGGACTGCAGCAGCACCTGCGGTGAGAGCGTGCTCCAGCCGTCCTCGACGGGCTTCTTGCGGTCCCTGTTCAGACCCTGGGCGCGCCAGGTGTAGAAGTTCCCGAGCTTGAAGCCGCCCACCGTCTTCGCGAGCACTGTGGCGTCGGGGTCCTTCTTGCTGGGCTTCAGCGTGAACGTCTTGAAGGCCTTGAGCTCGCCGGCGCGGAAGACCTCGACGACGTACTTGTCGGCGTTCACGGCCGTGCCCACCTGGAACTCGGTCTTCTTGTCTACGGCGACGAAGAACGACGTCGGTGAGAGCAGGAGCGGCGCCTGCGGGACGACCTCCTCCCGGTCGAACTCGGTCCAGCCCTCTTCGGCGAACTTGCCGCCCTTCACCTTCTGGGCCTCGCCCGACGGCAGCGTGAAGATGCCCGGCTTGCGGACGTACTCGATGTGCCAGCGGTAGCTCTGGATCGGCAGGTCCTTCTTGGGCCGGTAGCTGGTCGCGTCAGGCGTGGGCAACACGGCCTTCATGGACTTGGTCCACTTGCCCTTCTTCTCGTTGAAGCGCTCGACGACCAGGATGGCCTTGTGGGGCGGGGCGAGCATGGTCTCGGTCGGGGGGACGAAGGTGAACAGCGGCGTGAACGCCGCCACGCCCCCGGAGGGCGAGCGCGGCTGGGTGGTGAAGTCCCCGACGATCTGCTCGATGGCGCCCACGACGCCCCCGGCACCCTCGACCTCGTACAAGCCGCCGCCCGTGGCGCCGGAGAGGGCGCCGAAGTCGGCGAGGGCGGCCGGGTCGCCGCCGATGGCGAGGCTGTACACCGAGACGGGGTCCTCCAGCGAACCGGCGAAGGAGAGCACGTCGGCGTAGGAGGAGCCACCCGGCCAGGGCTCGGGGTTGTGGCCCGGCGCGTCGCCCATGAGGATTACGTAGCGCTCGGCCTCCTCGCGCCAGTCGCCGATCTCGCTCCCCGAGAGGGTGCGCAGCACGGCCGTGTACACGGCCTCGGGCCAGTCGGCCCCGCCGGCCACCGCGATGCCCTCGATGGCGCCGACGGCGTCGGCGGGATCCGTGTAGCCGGCGAATCCGAGGCGCACGTTGGTGATGTAGTCACCGGGTGAGCCCCATGGCGAGACGGGCTCGTCGCGGTAGTCGACGACCGCCACGCGCAGGTCCTTGAAGTCTACAGCGAGCTGGTCGACGAGATCGCTGGCGATCGCCTTCACCTCGTCGATGTCGTCCGACATGCTCGCGGTCGAGTCGATCAGGAAGCAGATGTCCAGCGGGCGCCCGGTCTTGAGGGTCTGGTTCCAGGTGTTGCCGAGGTTGGCGGATCCGGAGTAGGTGCCCTGGTCGGGTGTGTTGAACAGCGCCGTGTAGTCGACGATGTACTTCACGCCCGGGTTGCCCATCGCCGGCGCGTTGTTGGCCGGCCACGGGTCGTTCAACGTGATCAGGTTGCCCGACTTGGCGGAGAGCACGTTGGCGTGGCCGCCCACGAGCTTGATCTTGGCGCCGACCTTCTTGCTCCACGAGATGCCGAGGATCGCCGGCCGCTGGTCGTCCATCTCGGTCTCGACCTCGTCGAGCGTGAGCGCGCGGCCCAGGTACGACGACTGCACCGGCCCGAACTGGCGCAGCACCTGCTTGCAGCCCTGGAACACGACGACCCCGACTCCGGGGACGTTCTGGACGACACCATTGGCGTCGAGGCTGTTGGGGAGGTTGTTCCCGCCCACCGCGTACGCCGCGATCACCTCTTGGGTCGGGCCTGCGTGGCCGTAGAACTCCAGGACCATGAGGGCCGCCGCATCCCAGCACCACTGGGACTGCTCCTGACCGATGAGCGGGACGGCCAGGGTGTCGTCGGTCCAGGCACGCGGGGACAGGACGGCGAGCACAAGCGCGAACGTGAGGGTCAGCGGCTTCGACATCAGGGAGGTCTCGTGTCGGTGGTGAGCGGCGAGAACGCCGAGTGTAGTGGGGATCAGGGCGTAGCGGGGATCGGGGTGTCGCGAGGCAGAGCGTCGTGGGGATCCGGGGCGGGCGCCCCGGGATTCGTCAGCGGGTGTCCTGTGCGGCCCAGAACGCCTCGAGCTGCTCGACGGTGACGGTGGCGGGCGTGAGTTCGAGCCAATCCGAGGGAGGGGAGAGCACCTCGTCACCGAACACGGGGGCGATCGTGATGGGGGTCAGGGACTCCGGGGCCTGGCCGCGGACGGTGAGGAAGAACGCCCTCGGCGACGTGCAGGAGACCAGCAGGGGCTCGGCGTCCGGCGTGTCGGCCCAGGCCCGGCGAATGGCGGCGAGGGAGGCGGCGAGTTGTGGGTTGCCCAGGTACACGGGGCGCCACGTGTCGCCGATCCGTCGGACGCCCAGCAGGGTTCGCGGTTCGTCGTCCACACCGACCGGGTAGATCCATTCGCCCGCCGAGACGAGCGCTTCGTCCAGCGGGCGGCCTGCACGCCACGTCGCGCAGGTTGCGGCATTCAGCTCGAGGACCGGCCAGGGCACGCCCAGGGTCGCCTGCTCGCGGCGGTCCGTTTCGCGGAAGCCGAAGTCGGCCCGTTGCGGCCACGCCGCGTCGAGGAACGCGGGCAGGCCGGATCGGGCGACGTCGCCCGGGTCGTCGCTCGGTGAATCGCCCGGTGAATCCGCGGGGGAGGACGCTGCCGGCGGAGGGCCGGCGGGCGGGCCGGCCGGCGGGACGTCGGGTGGGTCGACACCGGCGGCGCCGCCGTGGCGAGTGTCCGCCGCAGACCCGGCGCTCGTTTCGGCTTGGGGATGGTTGTCGTCGCGCTGACAGCCGCCGATCAGCGCGGCAGTCAGGGCGACGACCAGCACGCGCGGGCACGCTGCGCCCGGGCGGGGCCGGTAGCACGTCCGGACCGGCTTGCACCCCACGCTGCTACGCCCGGCCCACCATGCGCTTGAGCCACAGGCCCATGGCGCCGCCGCCGCTCGTGTTGCCGCCCAGGGCGTCCGACTTGTCGGAACGCTCGCGGAAGGGCACCGGGATGCTGTCGATGCGCAGCTTCTTCGCGGCGCAGCGGGCCAGCAGCTCGGTCTTGATGCGGTGGTCGACGGACTTCGTGGTGAGCGGCTTGATGGCGTCGAGGGCCGCGCGGGTGTAGGCGCGGTAGTTGCTCTCCACGTCGTCCACGGTCGTGGCTCCCACGGCGGTGTTGGTGAAGCCCCACTTGCGGCGCGGCTGTCCGTCGTCGCCGCCCGGGTCGGCGCTGCGTTCGGCCACGACCACGTCGGCACCCGCGTCGAGCTTCGCCAGCAGCGCGGGGATGTGGGCCGGGTCGTCGGTGGTGTTGCCGGCCATGGTGATCACACGGTCGTAGTGCGTCTCGGCCTCGAAGCACCAGTTGAGGCCGGCACGCCAGGCGTGGCCCTGTCCCTTCTGACGCACGGGCCGACGCAGCAGGTAGAACTCGGCGTACTTGGCGGCCCAGTTGGTGCCGTAGTTGCGCCAGGTCTGGTCGAGCGAGTCGTCGTCCACCAGCAGCACGTTGAGCGCGGGGTCCTTCAGGTCGAGGATGCCCTGCATCACCTCGTCGATGACGAGCTTCTCGTTGAGCGTGCAGACGATGACGAGCGTGGTCGGGCTGGTCATCGGGTCAGGCCGGCAGGACCGTGCCGCGGTTCTCGGATTCGGCGCGACGCCACACGGCGTTGGCGAGCGCGACGTCGAGGATGCCCAGTCCGAGGTTGGCGGCCAGCACGATGGGCGAACCCTCGGGGCGCCCCGGCGCCTTGCCGGCCACGATCGCCCCCAGGTCGCTGTCGGGCTCCTTGGAGATCTGCCCGAAGTAGCCGGCGGCCTTGTAGCTGGCGTACTGGGTCAGGTCGTCGGTGATGAAGCGGTCGGCGCGGTCGAAGCTGGCCGGGGTGAAGTAGCCGTCGAAGTCGAGCGCCACGCACAGCGTCCCGGTCTGCAGCCAGTTCGGCTCGATCACAGGCTTGGGATCCTTGCTGATCGGCCCGGCGGTGACGATCACGTGGGCGCCTTCGGTGCACTCCTGCGGATCGGGCGGGACGATCGCGGCGATGGCGTGGGTGGTGCTCACGAAGTCGGCGAACTGGGCCTGGCGCTCGACGTCGATGTCGTAGCAGAGCATGCGCTCGGTGTCGGGGAACACCGCCAGCAGCGCCTCGATGTTGGAGCGGCCCTGGACGCCGCAGCCGATGATCGTCATCACCTCGCTGTTGGGATCGGCCATGTGGCGCGCGGTCACCGCCGTGCACGCGCCGGTGCGCTTGGCGGTGATCACGTTGGCGTCCATGACCGCCACCACGCGCCCGTCGTCGGGATCGTTGAGCACGATCACGCCGTTCACGTAGGGGATGCCCTTGGCGGTGTTGCCGGGATAGCCGGCGACCCACTTCATGCCGAGGGCCGTGTCACCGCCGCCGCCGATGCCGACCGCGGCGGGCATGGCGTGCAGGAAATTGTCACCGCCCGGCCCCAGGTCCACCTTGGGCGGCATGCGCGTGTGACCCTCGCCGTGTTGGCGCAGGCACTCCTCGGTGACGTCGACGATCTCCGCTATGGGCGGCAGCAGGTCGCTGACATCGCCGGCAGAGAGGTAGCGGATGGTGCTGGACACGGCTCACCTCGCGGGGGCTTCTGGGGGGCTCGCGTTGCGGACGATGGGGCCCTGTTGGGCGGCCCGCCGGCTTCTGCCGGGCCGTGGCCGTCCGCGGGCCCGCTGTTTTCGGCGCCGGTGCGCACGAGCAGCCGGACATGGTACCGGCTGCGCCCTCGGGAGGGGACAGCCGGCCCGGGACCCCGGGGGAGGCGCAATCGCTGCCGCGGCGGGTGGGCGGTCTGCGCGAGGAGCGGCATACTGGGAATCGACGCAAGGGCTTCGGAGGACCGTAGCGATGGGTAGCGAGGCGAAGGGACGAGGCACGATCGTGGGGCGCGGCCGGACGCGGCGCCGGGACGGGCGGCGAGGAGCCGGGTTGCAGTCGGCGCCCGGGGCGCGCGGCCGGGGGCTCGTGGGCCTGGCGCTGGCGTTGTGCCTGCTGGCCGGCCCGGTGGCCGCCGACCTGATCGAGGTCGACATGAACGGCGGCGCCGACTTCGGCCAGATCACCCTGGCGGTGGCGGCGGCGGCCGAGGGCGACGTGATCCTGGTCCAGCCGGGCACCTACGCCGGCTTCGACGTGGACGGCAAGAGCCTGACCATCGCCGGCCTGGGTGCCACGGCGAGTCACGTTCAGGTGCTGGGCACGACGACGGTGCGCAACATCGCCGCCGGCCAGTCCGTGCTGATCGACAACGTGTCCCTGCGCGGCACGCCCGGCGCCATCGACCCGCGCACGGGCACCGCGCTCGTGATCGAGAGCTCCGACGGCACCGTGCGCATCCAGGGTTGCTTCACCGCCGGCGGCCAGCTCGGCTCGCCCTTCGACGACGGCGGCCCGAGTGACGGCGGAACGAACGGCGGCCCCAGCGCGCCCGCGGTGAAGGTCGACTGCTCGCACGACGTGGTCTTCGTGGCCACCGGCGGCGAGGGCGCCCTCGGCCCAGGTGCTCCGGGTGAACCCGGCGGCATCGGCGGCCCGGGCCTGCGCCTGAGCGAGTCGACCGTCGCGCTGATCGATGGCGGGTTCGCCGGCGGGTTCGGCGGCGGCGCCGATCAGTTCGGCGTGGAGGTGGGCGGCCGCGGCGGTTACGGCGTGGAACTGATCCGGCACAGCACGCTGTACGGCCAGGGCACGCGCATCCTGGGCGGCACCGGCGGCTGGAGCGGCTTCGGTCAGCTCGCTACCGGCGGCGACGGCCTGCGCGCGGACTCCACGTCGGTCGCGATCCTGCGCGACACCCAGCTCGAGGGAGGCTTCGGCGCGTTCGACGTGGGCTGCAACTGCAACGGTCCGTCGGGTGACGACTTCACCGGCGCCGGCACGCTCGTGATCGTGCCCGGCAGCGTCCCGGTCTTCAGCGCATCACCGGACGTCGTCGCCGGCGGCGGAACGCTGACCCTCGACGGCGACGCCCCGGCGCTCGTGCTGGCTTCCCTCGAAGGCACGTTGACCTACGTACTGGGACAAAAGGGACCGCTGACCGTGGCGTCGCCCTGGATCGGTGACGGCATCCTGCTGCCGATCCTGCCCGTGGCCGCCAGCGTGCCTGCGCTCCCGCCGGGCGTCGACCCGTTCGTCCTGCAGCTGCAGACGATCACCGCCGACGGCCTGGGCTTCTCGCGCTCGGTCGTGTTCGTCGACGCCTTGCCCTGATACGTCAAGTCGGAGCGGTGGCGGTGTCCGCCGAAGGCGATGTTCTCGCGGTAGGGGCCAACGAGGTGCCGAAGCGCGGCGGTGGTCTCTATTGGCCGACTGATGAGGGGGACAATCGGGATCTCGCACGGAAGCATGACTCCAATGCGACCATCCGGCGAGCGCTCATGAAGAAGGTCGCAGAGGAACTTGGTGAGTCGAGCGTCGAGGCTTTCGTCGACAAGTTGGAGCGGACGTCGCTGCGCAACTTGACCGAGTACGGTCGAGCGGTCCATGCGGAGATGGAGGCGATCATGTCGTGCGCGCGCACCGGACGTTCGGTGCGCGGCGCGACCATGTATGTCACGACGTTTCCATGCCACAGCTGTGCTCGACACATCATCGCTTCGGGTATCAAGAGGGTTGTGTATGTCGAGCCGTACCCCAAGAGCCGCGCCGTTGGCAACCAGGGACATGGAACGGGACGCGCGCATCAAGCACGCGAAGGAACTGGCGAGGAAGACCAAGGACTGGTCGTCGCGCCGACTCGGGATGACGTACGCACAGCCGGAACGTGTCGAGGAGGCGCGCCGGCGGGAGGCGGAAAGGCGGGAACGGCAATCCAGTGGCGAGGCGCGCTAGCGCGGCGTCGGGCCGTCGCTGATCGGGACCGGTGGACCTGGTCTCGTCGTCAAGCTGGCGTTGCGCTGAACGGAATCGATACGGCTCAGCCGGCGAAAGTCCCGGGACACCGCGCCTTCTTGCTAGACCTGACCGCTGGGATGGGTTCTCATCCGAAGGTCGGGTGACGTGGCGCGCCGTCTGGTGCCACATGGAAACTGATGTAAGTCGCGCTGCGTCTCCCATCACGCTCAGATCTCGTCTGCTTCGCGCATCGTCGCGCGGATCGCGTTGATGTCGTGCACCGGACCTTGGCCGACGCCGGGGCAGAAGTCGGCCACGTCGCGTTCCCATGTGGCTTCGTCCTCCAGCAGCTCGCGCCAGAACGGGAACGTGCGGCACTGCACCGGGCGCAACTCGTAGATCGAGCACTGGCCGTCCTGCAGGAAGATGCAGGCCTGGTCCTTCGACTTGAACGAGAGGTCGGCGCCCGCCTGCTCGCAGTACTCCTTCTCGAAGCGCTTGAGTGACAGCTCGAGTCGGGCCGCGATGGCGCGGCGCTCCTTGCGCGTGGAGTACACGTACTCGAAGCCCTCGCCGTGGTTCACGCAGCACTTGCCGCACGCCGTGCACTCGAAGCGCAGTCCGTCGGCGTACCACGGTGCGGCGTCCGCCTTGGGGGCGGTGTCCGGATCGGACGTGTCGTCGGAGGGCGGAGGCATGGGGCTCGCGGTGTCGGCCGGGCGTTGCTCAGACCGAGCGCTCGACTCCGAGGATGCCGAAGATCTCGTCCTTGAGCGCGCGGAACTCGCGACGGTCGGGGTCGCGTGGGCGCGGCTGGGGGTTGTCGAGCACGGTCTGGATGCGTGCCGGGCGCTGCGTCATCACGGCGATGCGATCGGCCAGCTCGATCGCCTCCTCCACGTCGTGGGTGACGAGGATGCAGGTCTTGTGCGTCTCGCCCCAGATGCGCACGACCTCGCGCCGCATCTCCAGGCGCGTGAACGCGTCGAGGGCGCCGAAGGGTTCGTCGAGGTAGAGCACGTCCGGATCGACGGCCAGGGCCCGGGCGAACTCGACGCGCTGCTTCATGCCCCCGGAGAGTTCGCTGGGGAACGACTTCTCGAAGCCGTCGAGCCCGACCATGCGGATGTAGCGCATGACGATCTCGTGCTTCTGCTCGAAGGGCATGCGCGAGAGCCCGAAGCCGATGTTGTCCCACACCGAGAACCACGGGAAGATCCCGGTCTCCTGGAACACGAACACGCGCTTGGGCGAAGGGGCGGTCACCTCGACGCCGTCGATCTCGATCGATCCGGTGCTGATCCGCTCGAAGCCGGCCATGCAGTTGAGCAGCGTGGACTTGCCGCAGCCGGAAGGCCCGACGATGGCCAGGAACTCCCGATCGCGCACGGCGAGGTCGACACCCTCCAGGACTTGGACGTCTCCCTTCTTGGTCGAGAAGGTCTTGTGCACGTCGCGCACGAGGATCTTGTCGCCGGCACTCGGGTCCGCGTCGGGTGGGGGCGTCATGCGTGTCGCGCTCCGCGCCGGGCGAGGGTCGCGTGCTCGATGCGTGACATGGCGCTGTCGAGCAACAGGCCGATGACGGCGATGACCGCCATCACGGCCGTGACCAGGTCGTAGCGCAGGTTGTTGCGCGAGTCGTTGATCTGGTAGCCGAGTCCCGACTGCACGCCGAGCATCTCGGCGGCGACGACGACCACCCAGGCGATGCCCAGGGCGAGCCGCAGTCCGGTCAGGATCTGGGGCATGGCTGCCGGCAGGATCACACGGCGGAAGAGCAGGCTGCCGCCCACGCCGAAGTTGGCGGCCGAGCGGATGTACTTGTGGTCGATCGAGCTGACGGCCGACGTCGTCGCGGTGACGATCGGGAAGAACGACGCGATGAAGATGATGAAGATCGCCTCCACGTCGGCGGCGGAGAACCAGCGGGTGCGTCCGAACAACAGCACCGCGATGGGCAGCCACGCGATGGGCGAGATCGGTCGCAACGCCTGCACCACGGGATTGCCGACGGCGCGCGCAGTCGGCACCCAACCCAGCAGGACGCCCAGGGGGATGCCGATACCCACCGCGAGGCAGAAGCCCCACGCCACGCGGAAGACCGACGCGACGATGCTCTTCCAGAGGAGGTCGCCTGTCGCCAGTTGGCTGATGGCGCGCGCTGTGTCGGCCGGCGCGGGCACGCGCTCCAGGAACGGCACGAACGACACCGAGAGCTGCCACACGAGCAGGAACGCGGCGAACCCGGCCACTGCCGAGGCGAAAGTGCGCACGGGGCCTGGCGGCGGGCGGTTCACTGGCCGTCTGCCGGTTGCAACGGCAACGGGCGTCGTCCGCTCTCGGCGAACGAGGGATCGCAGTAGTCGTCGAAGCCGAAGGGGTCCTCGGCGGTGACGGGACGTCGCGAGAAGAAGCCGAGGCGCTCGGCGTAGCGCTGGATCTCTTCCATTTCGTCCCGCGCGAGGGCCAGCTCGGTGTAGCGCACGCGGTCGGGCGGACGGCTGAGCACCCACTTGAGCAGCTCGGGGTCCTGGTTGTAGTACTGACGTTGCGACGCGATCATCGCGGCCTGCATGCGCGGTGACGTCCCGAAGCCGTCGGGGATGATCACCTGCGCACCGCGCCCCGGGTCCACGGGGATGTGACCCTCGCGGTGCACGCCGGCCATCAGCCGTTCGTCACCTTCGTCCAGCCACTTGCCGGAGGCCGAGATGCCCTGGACCAGCTCGGCCACGAGTTCCGGGTCGGTGTCGATCAGTTCCTGGGTGACGATCAGCACGCACGAGATGAACTTGGGCCAGATGTCCTTGGTGAAGTAGAGCACCCGGCCGAAACCGTCCACCTCGGCCTTGGCCGCGAACGGCTCGCCGACGATGTACGACTCGAACTGGCCGGCCTCCAGGGCGGCCGGCATCTCCGGCGGGTTGAAGTCGATCAGCGTGATCTCGTCGTCGCCGAAGCCGAAGTCCTCCTTCAGCTTCTCGATCAGGATGCGCTGGTTCGCGTAGCGGTGTGGAATCGCCATCTCGGTTCCGCGCAGGTCGGCGAAGCTCTCGTAGGGCGAGTCCTTGCGCACCACGATCGCCGTGCCGTCGCGGTGTCCGAGGTGCACGATCTTCACCGGCACGTCACCTTCGCGCGCCATGACCATCGCGAGCGGCGCGAGGATGAAGGCGGCGTGCAGCGTGCCGCCGTTGATGTCCTCGGTCATGGCCGGCCAGCTCGTGTACTTCTTGGACACGAACTGGGTGCCGTGCTCGCTGTGTTCGGTCACCCAACTGGTGACGGGGCAGGTGAGGTGTCATGTCACCGGGAGATGGCCGACGAAGAGCTTCTCGCGTGGCTCCTCCAGCCAGGCCAGGTTGAGCACGCCGTGGGCCAGGGTGATGCCACCGAGGAACAACACGAAGGCGGTCAGCAATCGGACGGACTGCGACATGGGCAGGGAGCACCCGGCACGGGAACGGAAAAGAGCCGGGGATTCTACACCGATGCCAGGGGCAGAATGCCCCGTCTGGTCAGCTCACGGGGTGGAGTCGGGGTCGTCCCAGCTGATGGTGAGCGGGCGCGTGAACTGGCGGTAGCCGTCGGGGCTGCCGAGGTAGCCGAAGCCGCTCTGCTTGGCGCCTGCCCAGGGCGGATCGCCCACGCCGCCCAACCCGCGGTTCACGCCCACCTGGCCCGACTCGAGCCGTGCCGCCAGGGAGACACCGCGCGCGTTGTCGGCGGTCCAGACCGACGCGCCGAGGCCGAAGGGCGAGGCGTTGGCCAGACCCAGCGCCTGCTCTGCGTCGTCCACCACCCGGATCGTGGCCACGGGACCGAAGGTCTCCTCGGTCAGGAGCTCCATCGACTCGTCGACATCGGTCACGACCGTGGGCTGCATGAAGTAGCCCGGGCCCTCGATCGACCCGCCGCCGCACACGACGCGCGCGCCCTTGCGACGGGCATCGTCGAGCTGTCCCAGAACGTTGGCGCGCTGCTGTTCGCTGGCCATGGGCCCCATGAACACGTCTTCGGTGCCCGGGCCCGTGCTCAGCTCGCCCGCCTTGGCCGCGACGAGTTCCGTGAACTCCGGGGCCACATCGCGCTCGACGTAGATGCGCTCCACCGAGCAGCACACCTGGCCCGTGTTGCGCATCGACTCGCGCACGGCGTAGTCGGCCGCGCGCTCCAGGTCCGCGCCCCGGCACACGATCATGGGGTCCTTGCCGCCGAGTTCGAGCACCAGGCGCTTCAGCGATCCCGCGGCCGACGCCATGATGTGACGCCCCGCGCCCACGCTGCCCACGAAGCCGATCATGTCGATCGGCGCGGCCACCAGCGCCTTGCCGGTGGCTTCGTCACCCTGGACCAGTTCGATCACGCCGGCGGGCAACTCGGCGGCGAAGGCCGCGTACATCTCGGCGCCCGTGAGCGGCACGATCTCCGAGGGCTTGAAGACCACGGTGTTCCCGGCGGTCAACGCCGGCGCGATGACCTCCTTGGCCATGGACAGCGGGAAGTTCCAGGGCGTGATGGCGGCGACCACGCCCAGGGGCTCGCGCGTGATGCGCGTGGTGGTGCCGTCGCGGCTCTGCTCGATGGGTGCCAGCGCCGCGGCGCACGCTGCGGCGATGTTGCGGATGCCGGAGGGCAGCGACTCGGCTTCGCGTCGGGCCGAGACGATCGGCTTGCCCATCTCGGCCACGATCAGGCCGGCCAGTTTCTCGATCAGCGCCGGGTCCTCCAGGCGCCTGGCCACCCGCTCCAGGAACTCGGTGCGGCCGTCGATGCCCAGCGCCGCCCACGCGGGAAGGGCAGCCCTGGCCCGGTCGACGGCCTGATCGACTGCTCCGGCGTCGGCGCAGGGGATCTCGGCGATCACCTCGCCCGTGGCGGGATTCCTGTCGATGATCGTCGTGTCAGTTTGAACGGTCGGCCCAGCCTCGGCTGTGGACATGGCAAGAAACTCCAGCAAAGTCCCCCGCGAATCCCCCAGACCGGTATTCTACGAATGTTGCCTGCGAGGCGATGCCGGTTCGGCGCTGGAACTCAGTCCGGAGAGTCCTTGGCATAGTCTCTACTGTGACCGGATGTACGGGTGGTGCGCGGTGACAGTGGGGGACGGGGGCGATTCAACGGTCTTAGATTCAGAGCGGGCTCGGGGTCCCTCCGCAGGCAACTTTCAATTCCGGCCGGCCGTGTCGTCGCCGCCGGGAGTCCCCCGGCTGCAGCTCGTCCGGGGCTGAGCGCGCCGTCGCGATCGCGCGACAGGCCACGGCGCACAGCGGGTCCGGGGAGCGCGGCCCGTCACCCGTCGGTCCGCTCTTGGTCGCCGCCGGCGCAGCGGGTCTGATGAGGTGGTGAAGAACCACACGCTCTTCCAGCGCACCGGCTTCGCATGGGCCGGCTTGCGCGTCGCCTATCAGCGCGAGCGCAGTCTGCGCACGGAGGTGCGGCTGGCACTGGGCTGGTACGTCCTGCTCGCCGTGCTGCAACCGGCGGGGTTCTGGTGGTGGCTGAGCCTGCTGGCGTCGGCGCTCGTGCTGGGGGCGGAACTGCTCAACACGTCCATCGAACACGCGCTGGACCTGTTGCACCCCGGCCGGCACCCCGAGGTGAAGGTCGTCAAGGACTGCGCGGCCGCCGCGGTGCTCGTGAGCGTGATCGCCGCCGTGGCCGTGGGGATCGGCACGCTCTGGTCGGTCTGGAGCTGACGGCGCCGCAGCGTTCCTGTCGGCAAGGTGCCGCGTCGAGGGCGGGGCCGCGGCGTTCCCGACTCGAGGGCGCCGGCCGGTCAGTTCGGCGCCAACGCGCTCCAGCCCAGGCCGTCGGGTTCGGTGCCCGCCGCGATGCGCCCGACGATGGCCCACGTCTCCAGGTCGATCACGGTGATGATGTCGGCGTAGGTGTTGGCCACGTAGGCCCGCTTGCCGTCGGGCTGGACAAGGATGCCGATGGGCACCGGGCTGCCCTCGAAGGCGTCGCCGAACAGGCGGCCGTCCAGGTTCTCGTCGGGCTGGACGTCCATGGAGATGCGTTGGACCTCCTTGCGCCCGGCGACTTCGAACACCGCCACGTCGCCGCTGCGTGCGTTGGAGACCAGGGCGTGCTCGCCGTCGGGCGTGATCTTCACGCGGATCGGGAAATTGGAGCACGGGAGGGTGTCCACGATCTCGAGCGAACGAGCGTCGAGGACCGACACGGTGTTCGCGCCGCGATTGGTGATCCAGACCTGCTCGCCGTCCGGCGTCACGTCGATGCCTTCGGCGCCCGTGCCGGTGGGCACGACCGCGACCCGCTCGCCGCTCTCCAGGTCGAGCACGCTCACCGAGCCGGATCCGATGTTGGCCACGAAGGCGCGGGTCTCGTCGGGTGACAGCGCGACCATGTGCGAGATCTCCTGGCCGGTTGCGATGCTGCGCGAGACCCGGTCGGTCTCCAGGTCCACCAGCACGGTCGTGTGTGCTTCCTCGGTGGTCACGACCACGCGCTTGCCGTCGCGCAGGAAGGCGATGCCGTGCGGTCGCCGGTGTTCGCCCAGGTCGACGGTCTTCAGCACGCGGCGCCCGGGCACGTCGATCAGGGTGAGCGTGTTGCCGGGTGTGCGCTCGCCGTAGTCGGCGATCACGGCCAGCCTGCCGTCGGGCGAGACGGCCACTTCGTGCGGGCCGGTGCCGGTGCTCACCGTGCCCACGGTCTCGCCGCTGATCGGGTTGATGAAGGAGGCCGTGGCGTCGCTCTTGTTGAGCACGATCAGCGTGCCCGTCACCGGTGCGGTTGCCTCGGCACCGGGCTCGGCTTGCGCCCGTGCGCCGACCGACGACAGCAGCGTCGTCGCCAGGGCCAGGACCGCGCCGCCGCGCAGGACCAGGCTCGCACCCGCGCGCAGGGCAGCGGGCCAGCCATGGGGAAGGACGGTCGAATCGCGCATGGGTCGATCTCCGTGTTCCGAGCAACCGGAAGAGATCAGACCATCCTAGCCCGGACTTCTCACCAGCTCCTGTGAAGTCCGGGCTAGCGACGGCGCCGGGCTGCTAGTGCAGCGACAGCTCCACGTCGAGCGCCTTGCGACCGACGGTCGCGAAGACCCGGTGCAGGACGCGGATCGGCTCGGCCGGGAAGCGATCCTGCAACAGCAGTCGCAGGTCCTCGTCGAAGCGCGCGACGGCGTCGGGTTCGAGGCTGGCGCCCACGCCCGAGCTGGCGCGCACCCGGCCACGCCAGGCTTCCCGGGAGAACGGCACCTCGACGTCGAACGAGAACGTCTCGAGGTCCTGGTAGCCGACCACGGCGAGTTCGTTGAGCCACTCGGCGTGCAGGCCGCAACCGCCACCGATCCAGCTCGGGTTGGCCTGCAGGACCATGTGTTCGGTGGCTTCCACCACACCGCCCTGGAGCGGCACCCACTCGTAGCTCACGAGTCCGAGCATCCCGTCGGCCTTGAGCACACGCATGGCTTCCTGCGCCACCCGTCGCGCCTCGAACCACTGCCAGGATCCGCAGGCCGTGACCGCGCCGAAGGAGCGATCGGGCTGACCGGTGTCTTCCGCCGGGGCCTGGATGTAGCGCACGTCGATGTCTTCGGCCTCGCTCTCGGCCACCGCCCGCTGGATCAGCGCCGCGTTCTTGTCGAGACCGGTCACCAGGCAGCTGCGCTTGGCGAGCTCTCGTGCGAACGTCCCCACGCCGGTACCCAGGTCGAGGACGCGCTGACCCGGTTGGCCCACGCCCAGTTCGAGCAGTCGCTCGAAGAGCACGTTGGGGAACGGAGGACGGTACTTGCCGTAGAGCCTGGCGATGCGTCCGAAGTCCACGCCCGACACGGCCATGTTCGTGGTGCTCACGGCTGCCCCTTGAAGGAGTTGATCGAGGTGGGATTCAAAGAGGGCGCCGCGGCCGCCTCGCAGGGCGGGGGGGTACTGGGAGCTAGGCTCGACGGCCGTGGCGCCAACTCTTGTCCATCTCTCGTCGGCCTCGACACGGCCCGACTGAAGTGGCACGTGGAGGATTCGAGCCCGAGGCCCCGGAGCGGCCGGATTCCGGGGGGTCCACCCGCCGTCGGGCCCACTCGGGTCCCGGCGGGCCGGCGCGGCTCAGTTCTTGCGGCTGATCATGTCCGCGATCAGGCCCACCAGCAGGATCTGCAGCGCCGACACGAGCAGCAGCACGGGGGCTTCGCCCAGGCCCGCGTCGGCCATGATCTGGCGCACGCCCCAGATCGTGCCGGCCAGGGCCAGCGCGCCCGCCGTGGGCAGGAAGACCTTGAGTGGCTCGAAGTACACGCTCACGCGCAGGATCAGCACGATGAAGTTGAAGGTGTCCGCGATGGGGCGGATCTTCGAGCTGCCGGTGCGCTTGTGGTAGTCGATCGGTACGAAGACGACCCGCTTGTTCCGCGCCAGCAGGGCCAACAGCGTGGTCGTGGTGAAGCTGAAGCCGTCGCTGACGAGGTTGAAGTTCTCCTCGATCGGTTCGCGGCGGAACACGCGCAGGCCCGAGTTGAGGTCGGGGATCTTGTGTCCCGACAGGTAGTTGGCCAGGCCGCGCAGGAACGCCTTGGCGGGCCGGCGCACCAGCGGGATGTGCACGTTTTCGCCGGTGCGTGAGCCGACGACCATGTCGGCCTGCTCGTCCACGAGGCGCCGGTACAGGTCGGGCAGCACCTCGTTGGGGTAGGTGCCGTCCGCATCGGTGATGGCCACCACCGGCGCATGGGTGGTGCGCACGCCGGTCTTGATCGACGCGCCGTATCCGCGGTTCACCGGATGCGTCACCAGGCGCACGGTGGGTCGCTGGGCGAGGATGGCCTTGACCGCGTCGGCCGTGCCGTCGGTGCTGCCGTCGTCGATCACCAGGATCTCGTGGTCGATCCCGGACGCCTGCATGACGTCGGCCACCGCATCGAGCACCGGGCCGATACCGTGGGCTTCGTTGTACGCCGGAATGATCAGGCAGAAATCAGCCACGCCTGGGGATCATAGGGCCCGTCCGGGCTGCGTTCGACGCTCAAGAAGGTTCCGAGCGCTGGGCCTGCGGGCGGCCCGTGGGCGATGATGGTCGTCGGCGGCCCCAGCCGGCGCGCCAGCCCGGGAGAATCACGGGACGCTGCGGTCCGCCCGCGGCGTCCAAGAGGCCGATCATGGATACGAAGCCCCGCACGCGCTTGGACGGCGACCGCGGTCAGCAGGGGGCAGCCCTGTTGCTGGCCCTGTTCGTGCTCATGGTGCTGCTCGTGGTCGCCGTCCAGGTGCGTTTCGCGGCGCG
Organism: Planctomycetota bacterium; assembly: GCA_029259695.1. Lineage (GTDB taxonomy): Bacteria > Planctomycetota > B15-G4 > B15-G4 > B15-G4 > OFTM49. Next base: position 42,511 of record JAJDEQ010000212.1, on the reverse strand, counting down.
TGTCGAGGCTGACTTCTCCCAGCTCGCCCTGCAGAGTTCGACCATGGGGCGCCTCGCCGACGCCGCCCGTCAGCAGGCCCTGTCGACGCTGCTGATGGACCTCGAGAACTCCGAGGACCCCGGCGCCGACACGGCCCATCCCCTGGCCAGCGCCGCCGGCGCCGCCGACATCGTGTCCCAGACCGACAGCACGCTCGACGAGTGGACCGACTCCACCGCCCTGGCCCCGGCCATGGGTGACGGCCTGACCCTGTTCATCGAGGTCGTGGACGAGGACTCCAAGATCAACCTGCTCGGCATGTGGACCGAGGACGAGGACACCCGGGAGGACGCCCGCGAGATCGTCCAGCGCCTGCTCGACATCGCCTTCGAGGGCACCAGCCGCGACCTGTCGTACTCCGACGCCACCGACATCATCGATCGCCTCGACGATTGGGTGAAGGGTCGCCGGGGCGGCTCCTACGAGGACATCCCGGTGCCGAAGCTGAAGAAGAGCGCCGAGGAGTCGGACGAGGAGGGCGCCTTCGAGCTGATCGAGAGCACCCTGATCGACGACGAGGACAAGAACTACCCGCTCTCGCTCGGCGAGCTGTTGCTGATCGAGGGCGTCGAGCCCGGGCACCTCAACGGCTTCGTCGAGAACGACGTGTTCCACCCGGGGCTGGCCGAGTACCTCACCACCTGGAGCAACCTGGAACTGCTCCCTCCGCCCACCGAGGAGGACGTCTTCGCCAGCAGCCCCTTCGCCCAGGGCCCGTCCGCCAGCGGCGGCGGCTTCGGAGGCGAGGACGCCGACGCGGAAGCCGAGGCCGAGGAGGAGCGCGAGGAGCTCACCGCCCAGGCCACCTACGACGGCCTGGTCAACATCAACACCGCCAGGCTCACCGTCCTGCGCGCCATCGCGCGGCAGGAGATCCCGGTCTCCAGTCTCGAGCTGATCGAGGAGTTCCGGGAGAAGATCGACGAGCTGGAGTCGGAGAACGCCACGGCCTCGGGCATGTTCGAGGACCTGGGCGGCGGCAACTCGTCCGGCAACCCCGAGGATGGCCAGGATGGCCAGGAGGGCGAGGAGGACGGCGAGGACGAGATCGCGAAGTACGTGTTCGCCGACCCTGGTGAGGTCTTCAACAAGGTCGAGGAGGAGTTCAACGTCGCGATCAATGCCGACGATCTGGCGAAGGACGAGTTCATCCGCTGGTTCAGCGTCCAAAGTCAGGTATTTACGGTGAAGATACTGGTCCGCGAGCCATCGACCGATATCCGCGGAACGCGCGAGACGATGGGGCCCCACCGCTGGTACCGGACCACCGTCTGGCGCATGGTGGGCAGTGATCGTCCCCGCATGATCACCTTGATGCCCCTGGAGCCGTACCACGACCCCCGGCGCCTCGTGGACCTGCCCGAGGACCTGTCGGACATCTCTGACGAGCGTTTCCTCGATCGACCCCGCTGAGAGCCGCGCCTGGCCCCAGCGCCCGAGCCCAGAGCCTGAGCCCGGCGCCAGAGCCCGGAGCCAGACCCGGAGCCAGACCCGGAGCCTGAGCCCGGAGCCTGAGCCCGGCGCCAGAGCCCGGAGCCAGACCCGGAGCCAGAGCCCCGGAGCCAGACCCGGAGCCAGAGCCCCGGAGCCAGACCCGGAGCCAGAGCCCCGGAGCCTGGAGCGAGCCAGAGCCGGGGGCTGCTGGCGGCCGCCCCCTGCCGGGTCGGGTCACCCCATGGGCCCGGGCCTGGCCGAGCCTCGGGTGGCGTTGACCCTGAAGGCCGCTTTCCACTACGCTGAGGGGCTCGATTCCGGCCCCCGATGCGCGCATTTCGGCAGTCTCCCGACTGCCGCCGCGGGGGGGAAACCGGGTCGCAGGAGCCCCGCGTGATCATCCTCCTTTCTCCGGATGCCGGTCCGTCCGACCGGGACGCCGTACGCGCCGCTGTCGAGCGGCTCGGCGCGACCGTGGGCGAGGTGGAGTTGGGATCCCGGCAGGCCCTGCTGGTCGAGGACGCTGGCGGTCGACTGACGGTCGGCGCGCTCTCGCGACTGCCCCACGTCCAGCGGGTCGTGCCGCTGGACTCGGGAACGCCCCTGGCGGCCGGCTCGCTGACCCGCGAGCGGCGGCCGGTGGCCCTGGGTCCCGCGCTCTTCGGCGGCGGCCACGTGTCGGTCATCGCGGGTCCGTGCACCATCGAGGACCCGGAGCACCTGCGCGTGATCACCCACGCCGTGCGCGACGCCGGCGCGGCGGCGCTGCGCGGCGGCGCGTTCAAGGTGCGCACGTCGCCCCACGCCTACCAGGGCGGCGGACTCGAAGCGCTGACCCACCTGCGCGCCGCATCGCGCGACGTGGGCCTGCCGTTCTTCACCGAGTTGACCGACCCGCGCCAGGTGGAGCAGGTGGCCGACCTGGTCGACGGCGTGCAGATCGGCGCGCGCCACATGCAGAACTTCCCGTTGCTGCTCGAGGCGGCCAAGCTCGGCAAGCCGATCCTGCTCAAGCGGCACATGGCGGCCGACCTCGAGGAGTTCCTGCTGGCGGCCGAGTACGTGCTGCAGGCGGGCCACGAGGACGTGATCCTGTGCGAGCGCGGCATCAAGAGCGCCGAGCGCCACGTGCGCTACATGCTCGACATCGGCGCGATCCCGTGGCTCAAGCAGCGCGTGGGGTTGCCGATCATCGTCGACCCCAGTCACGCCGCGGGCCACCACGAACTCGTGCCGGGGTTGGCCCGTGCGGCGATTGCCGCCGGCGCCGACGGGCTGATCGTCGAGGTGCACCACGCGCCCGAGGCCACGCGCTGCGACGCGCTGCAGGCCCTGAGTCCCGGGGCCTTCGCCGAGCTGATGAACGACGTGCGCAGCCTGGTGGCGCTGGACGGACGACGTGTCGTGCCGGCCCCGCTGCACGCGCTCGACGGCGAGGGCAACGGTGTGGCGCGCGTGCGTCTGGCCGGAGCACCCGGCCGCATCGACGGGCAACACACAGCGGCGTCGAGCCGACGGAGCGTCTGAACCCGATGCGAACTCCCTTCATCGCCGGCAACTGGAAGATGAACCTGGATGGCGCCGAGTGCGCCGCCTTCTGCGCCGGACTGCGCGACGTGGCGGCCGAGGCGGAGGGTGTGCGTCTCGGCGTGTTCCCGCCCTTCGTCTACCTGGGTGCGGTGGTCGAAGCGCTCGCCGGCACGGACGTCGTGGTCGGTGCGCAGACGGCACGGCCCGAAGCGTCGGGTGCTTTCACCGGCGAAGTGGCCATGCGTCAGGTGAAGGACGTGGGCGCCACGCACGTGATCCTGGGCCACAGCGAGCGACGCCACGTGTTCGGCGAGACCGACGCGGACGTGCGCGCACGTCTGGACGTCGCCCTGGAGCTCGGCCTGGACGTGATCCTGTGCGTGGGTGAGACGCTCGAAGAGCGCCACACCGGTCGCACCGAGCAGGTGGTCACCCGGCAATTCGAGCAGGCGCTGTCGAACATCGACGACGCGGCCGTCGCCGAACGCATCACCGTGGCCTACGAGCCCGTGTGGGCCATCGGGACGGGCGAGACCGCCACGCCTGAGCAGGCACAGGACGTGCACGCGCAATTGCGCGCCCTGGCCGACAGACACTTCGGAGGCGACGTGTCGTCTCGACTCGTGATCCAGTACGGCGGCAGCGTGAAGCCCGACAACGTGGCCACGCTGCTCGCATGTCCCGACGTGGACGGCGCCCTCGTGGGAGGTGCGTCACTCAAGCTCGAATCGTTCGAGACGCTCGCGCGCCTCGGTGTTGGAGGAGCCGCCTGATGGGCATCATCGAACCCATTCTCTGGGTGTTGTTCACCCTGCTATGCGTTGTTGCCTCGGCCGTGATCCTGCTGCAGGACGGCAAGGGTGGCGGCCTGGGCGAAGCCTTCGGCGGAGCCGGCGCGCAGAGCTTCGGCGTCGACAACAAGGGCGTGGCCAAGTTCACCGGCTACGTCGCCGTGGGCGTGCTCGTGCTGTCGATCATCATCACGCGCATCCACTCCGGCGCTTCGGTGCTCGAGGGTTCGTTCTCGCAGGAGCCCGGAGAACTCGCGCCGGTCGGCGACGTCGAGTCGACCGATGGCGCCGTCGACGGAGCCGCTGACGCTGGTGCCGGAGCCGGTGATGTCGACGCGGGCACGGACGGCGGCGAGGCCACCCCGGCCGGTGACGGCGAGGACGAAGGGTGAGCGCGACGGACGTCGAAACGCGAGGCGAGGACGTGGATCTCCAGGAACGACTCGTGCGCTGCGAAGCCCTGCTGCAGGGGCACTTCCAGCTCACGTCCGGCCGCCACAGCGACCGCTACATCCAGTGCGCCAAGCTGCTCTGCCATCCCCGGGAGGCGGAGGCGGCCTGCGCGGCGCTCGCCGCGCGCTTCGCCGACCTCGACGTCGACGTGGTCGTCGGGCCGGCCATGGGCGGCATCGTCGTGGCGCACGAGGTGGCCCGCGCGATGGGACTGCCGGCGCTGTTCACCGAACGCCAGAACGGCGAGATGACGCTGCGGCGCGGCTTCCGCGTGGAGCCCGGCCAGCGCATCGTCGTGGTGGAGGACGTGGTCACGACCGGCGGGTCGGTGAAGGAAGTCATCGCCCTGCTGACCGCAGCCGGAGCCGAGGTGCTCGCCGTGGGCTCGCTCGTGTGTCGCGCACCCAGCTCGCCCTTCGAGCAACGCTTCGAATCACTGTTCCAGATCCAGGTCGATTCCTGGGATCCGGAGAGCTGCCCGCTGTGTGCGCAGGGCGGCACCGCCATCAAGCCGGGGAGCCGGCCGGGGGCCTGACCTCTTTGGGATTGAGGAGCATGACAGGCTACGGGCGCTCGCGCCGAGAACGGGGCGAGGCCTCGGTCGAGGTCGAGTTGCGCTCGGTGAACGGCCGCTACTTGTCGGTGAAGTGCCGACTGCCGGCGGAGTTCGTCCGGCTCGAGCCCCAGCTGGAGGCGTTGGTGAAGAAGCGTCTGGACCGCGGCAACGTCGATGTGCACACGCGCGTGCGCACGGCGCGCAAGCACGTCCGGCCGCAGATCGACGAGGACGTGCTGGCGGTGTACCAGCGCGCGGCGCAGGACCTGGAAGGCGTGGCCGGCGTCGACGGGGCCACGCTGTTGTCCCTGCCGGGCGTGGTCACGCTGGTGGAGGAGGACGGCGACGGCGGTGTCGTGGATCGCCTCGTGCTCGCGGCCGCCCGGGAGGCCACGGCCGAGCTGGACACGGCGCGCAGCCGCGAGGGTGAGCGCCTGGCGCTGGCCATGACGCGCGAACTGCAACACATCGACAAGCTGCTGGCCTCGGTGGAGCGGCGCGTGCCGGCCATCGTGCGCGACCAGCACGCCCAGCTGCACAAGCGCCTGTCAGCACTGCTCGAGGGCCAGACGGTGCGCAAGGACGACGCCGTGCTCTTGCGCGAGGTGGCGCTGCTGGCCGACCGCACCGATGTCACCGAAGAGATCGATCGGCTCCACAGCCACCTGGGCGCGCTGCGCAAGACGCTGTCCGCATCGGGCGCCGTGGGGCGGCGGATCGACTTCCTGCTCCAGGAGGTGGGACGGGAGGTCAACACGATCGGCAGCAAGTGCACCGACGTGCGCGTGGCCCAGAGCGTCGTGCAGCTCAAGGCCTGCGTCGAGAAGTTGCGCGAGCAGGCGGCGAACGTCGAATGACGGAGCGCGCCGACATCCCCGACAGCGGACGTCTGGTCGTCATCTCGGGCCCGAGCGGCTCGGGCAAGACGAGCATCATCGACAGCCTGCGCGCCGATCCGCGCGTGCTGGTCTCGGTCTCGGTCACCACCCGTCCGCCGCGCGAGCACGAGGTCGCTGGACGCGACTACCACTTCGTGACGCGCGACCGCTTCATGCAGATGCACGCCGCCGCCGAGTTCATCGAGACCAACGAGGTCTTCGGCAACGGCCACCTGTACGGCTCGCTCTGGAGCGACCTGCGCGAAGCGCTCGCACGCGACTGCGTGTACATCATGGAGGTCGACGTGGTCGGCGCGCGGAGCCTGGCCGAGGCCGGCCTGCAACCGCTCTCGATCTTCATCGAACCGCCTTCGATGGAACTGTTGGAGCAGCGACTGCGCAGCCGCGGCACCGATCCCGAGGCGGCCATCGCGCGGCGCCTGGAGCGGGCGCGCGAAGAACTGGAGGAGGCGCGCACGTCCGGCGCCGTCCCGGTCAAGAACGACTCACTCGATCGGGCCGTGGCCGAGGTGCGACGCCTCTGCGGGCTCGATCCGAACGACGACAAACGAAACGACGACAGCAGCGCCCGGCCGGCCGATCAGGCCGTCGGTCGCCGCGGCAGTCAACCAGAGGGCTGACAGAGAAAGGACGCCATGGATCGCACGAAGGTGATGGAGCTCGCGGAGCGAGCCGGCGGGTTGTTCCGCCTGGCCGTGTTGCTTCAGAAGCGGGTGCACGAACTGGTCAACGGTTCGCCGAAGCTGGTGAAGACGGAGGAGACCGACCCGATCAACATCGCGATGATGGAGGTCGAGGCCGACGCCATCGAGCTCGTCGATCTCTCCGACGAGGAGCTCAAGGCACTCGAGGCCGAGACCAAGATGGCCAGCGAAGAGGCCGAGATCCTCGAGGCTCTGCGTTCCCGTGTCACACCCGACGCGGCTCCCGCAGCCCCGACCCCCGACGAAGCGGCCGGGCCCGGCGGCGCGGAAGACGTCGACATGGCGTGAGCTTCGCCGGTCAGGTGACCGGCGCCGAGTCATCCCGCGCTGCTACGCGCTCCGCGTCCATCGTCCCCGACCGTTCGGCGGCCGCGGCGCGCACGTAGTCGGCCAGGGCGGTGCGTTCCTTCATGCGCATGGCACAGAAGCGCATGCCGGCCACCAGCCGGCCGCCGGGACCGCTGCGTACCGAGACGACCTCGGCCAGCGGCAGGGCGATCACCGTCTCGGCACGGTGTGCGTGCGGGATCACGAGATGGAACCGCTGTCCCCGGGCGACTTCGTGGTCGGCCGTCATCTGCGCCCCGTCCGGAGACAGGTCGTCGATGGTGATGTTGTGGCGGCGGGCCCAGCTTTGCGCCTTGCGCAGGCGCGGGAGGTCGACCCGGTCGCCGTAACGCAGGCGGTCGCGCAGTTCGGTCAGTCGCTCCCCCATGGGCAGTGCCCAGGTGCGGATCGACACGGGGATGCGCTCAGAGCGGCGGCGATTCTCGAGGTGTCGCGCGAGGTCGTGGGACACGACCCAGTGTTCGCCGCCGGGCACGGGGCGCAGCAGGAGCACCGCCCTGAACGGCGCCGCCTCGGCGTCGCGTCGTGTGACCACGAGCTCGGTGCGGATCGGCCACGGACAGCGACGGAAGGTGACCACCGACAGACTGCGGTCGTCGATCTGCACGATCCAGCCGGCGATCACGGGCGAGTCGGGTTCCTGGGCGGCCGTGAGCGAGATCACGTCGAAGGGCAGGGGGGCCCCCGGGAAACCGGGCTCGGCCGCGTCCAGCTCGGCCAGCAGCCGGCGTGACGCGTCGGCGAAGCGTTCGGCGTCGCCGGCGCGCTTGCAGCGCTTGAAGGCCGCGACCAGGCGTTCCCGCAGCAGGGGAGCCGAGCGCAGGGCGATGATCGCCGTGCGCGCGTTCTCGCCGTGCAGCAACCGGGCGACGAGTTGCGCCGACTCGGGGCACAGGCCGCGCCCCACGGCGCGGCGGCGGATGGAGCGCCGTCGCCGGACCCGCACGGTGAAGTTGACGCCCAGGGCCAGCGCCGTCAGCAGACCCACCGCCAGCAGCACCAGGGCCGCCTGCGGCGGTATGGCGCCGGCAGGGGGAAAGAGATTGATGATATCGCCCGGGATGGCCACGATGTCAGATCGACAGCCGACGCCTTGGCGCTTGAATGGCGGTTTGAGCGCTTGTTTCTGAGGGTGTGCGGCAGGATCACGACGACGGGCTTGGCGGCCCGTGGGAGGGACAGCTCGACGGCATGGCACGCTCGCGCAAGAAGAAGCGCGGAGGCAGTACGCCCCTGCAGAGCAAGCTCACCTCGCGGCTCCCGGGGCGCGGGTTCCTGGCGGCCACGGCGGCGCGGCGGCGCAAGAAGGCGCCGGCCCGTGAGCCCATCTCGGAGGAGCTCCGCGACCGCCTGCGCGAGGTGCTCTCCCTGGCGCTGTTCGGCATCACCCTGTTCATGCTGCTGGCCAGCCTGAGCTTCGGTCGCGCCGACAACCTCTGCGGTCCCACGGGCGAGATCCTGGCCGGCGGCCTGCTGCTGAACTTCGGCTACGCCAGCTACCTGCTGATCTTCGTCCTGGGCGTGTGGTCGGTGCTGCTCTTCGCGCGCCTGGAGAGCGACTCGATCAGCCTGCGCATCTCGGGCCTGGTCCTGTGCCTGATCTGCTTCTCGGCACTGCTGGCCCACCTCGCTCCCGACAGCCACGGGGTGTTCCCCTCCGGCGGCATGGTGGGTGAGTACATCAACGAGTTGCTCGTCCACGTCGCGGGCCTCGGGGTCGCCGGCACACGCATCGTGTTGATCGTGCTGTCGCTGATGACCTTCATGCTGGCGACCGACGTGGCCTACTACGCCACGCTCGTGTCGAGCGCTTCCTGGGTGCGCGAGAAGCGCGCCGAGTGGGTGGCCGAGAAGGCCGCGGTGGCCAAGGCTCGTCGCAAGGCCGAGAAGGCGGTGTCGGTGGCGACCTCCGAGGACGCGCAGACCAAGCGCAGCCTGTGGAGCCGCTTCGTCCGCAACAAGGACGCCGAGGAGCGGGCCGCTCGGGAAGATGCCGACGCCATCGACGCCGAACTGGCCCGCACCAGCACCACCAAGCGCCGCAAGCCGAAGCGGAAGGCCGCCGACGAGGACGACGACCTCGAGCTGGTCGACGACGACCCCGAGGCCTTCGAAGACGAAGACGAGTACGAGGAAGAAGAGGAGGACGAGGAAGAGTACGAGGACGGAGAGGAAGAGGAGGAGGACGAGGACGAGGAAGGCGACGAGGAGTTCGACGACGAAGACGAAGAGCTCGAGGACCCCGAAGCCGAGCTCGACGAGGATGAAGAGGAACTCGAGGACGACGAAGAACTCGAGGGCGACGAGGAGTACGAGGACGAAGAGGAGGACGTCGAACTCGAGGCTGACGAGGACGACGACGAGGAGGAAGACGAAGAGGACGAGGAGGAGGAAGAGGACCCCGACGACCTCGAACTCGACGACTTCGACGAGGAGGACTTCGAGGGTGCCGTCGTGCGCACCCACATGGCGCCCATCGACCTGACGGGCGGAGGCGACGAAGAAGGCGATCTGGCCGAACCTGCGCCGCAGTTGCCGGGCGAGTACTTCTTCCCCAGCGAAGACCTGCTGGCTGATCAGGAGGAGGTGGACCAGGTCGAACTCGACGAGCTGCTGGCCGAGAAGACCGAGGTGCTCGAGAAGACCCTGGCCTCGTTCAAGGTCGAAGCCCGCTGCGTGGAGATCCAGAAGGGCCCGGTGATCTCCATGTTCGAGATGGAGCTGGGCGCCGGCATCAAGGTGGAGAAGGTGCGTTCCCTGGAGGACGACCTGGCCATCGCCCTGCGCGCCCGCACCGTGCGCATCGTGGCGCCCATCCCGGGCAAGAACACGATCGGCATCGAGGTGCCCAACCCGATCCGCGAGACCGTGCGCCTCAAGCCGCTGCTGCGCAGCGAGGAGTTCGCCGACGGCACGTTCGCCCTGCCGATCTTCCTGGGCCGCGACGCCTCGGGCCGCCCGATGATCGTCGACCTGGCCAAGATGCCGCACCTGCTCGTGGCCGGCGCCACGGGCTCGGGCAAGTCGGTGTGCCTCAACACGATCATCGTGTCGCTGCTGTACACGCGTACGCCCGAGCAGGTCAGCCTGGTGCTGATCGACCCCAAGATGGTCGAGCTGTCGCAGTTCTCGAGCGCGCCGCACCTGGCCTGCCCGGTGGTCAGCGACATGAAGCGCGCCCCGGCGATCCTGGAATGGGCCGTGAACAAGATGGAGGAGCGCTACCGCCTGCTGAGCACGGCCGGCGTGCGCAACATCTACAGCTACAACAAGATGGGCAAGGAAGGCATGCGCGAGCGCTTCGGCGACCGCGTCGACGAGGAGGGCTTCCCGGTCACGCTGCCGTTCATCGTGATCATGGTCGACGAGTTGGCCGACCTGATGATGACCGCGGCCAAGGACGTGGAGAGTTCGATCACGCGCTTGGCAGCCAAGAGCCGCGCGGTGGGCATCCACATCATCCTGGCCACGCAGCGTCCCAGCACGAACGTGATCACGGGGTTGATCAAGGCCAACCTGCCCACGCGGGTGGCCTTCATGGTGTCGAGCAAGATCGACTCGCGCGTGATCCTCGACGTGAACGGCGCCGAGCAACTGCTCGGGCAGGGCGACATGTTGTTCCTGCCGCCCCACTCGTCCCACGTCCTGCGCGGCCAGTGCACGTTCCTCTCCGAAGAGGAGGTGCGCGACGTGATGAAGGCGGTCAAGACCGAGTCCGGCCCGCACTACGAACGGGAACTCGTGCAGCGCCAGGGCGAGGGCAGCAGCCGCGACCCGAGCGAAGTGGACGAACTCTACGACGCGGCCGTGCGTTTCATCATCGCCACCGAGCGCGGCTCGGCCTCGCTGCTCCAGCGCAAGTTCGCCATCGGCTACACCCGCGCCTCACGCCTGATCGACCTGATGGCCGAGGAAGGCGTGCTGGGCGAGTACAAGGGCAGCCAGGCGCGCGAGGTGATCCTGAGCCTCGACGACTGGATCGCCATCAACCCCGAAGCGCGCGAGAACGAAGAAGAAGCGTACTGAGCGCGGGCGGGCCCGCCGCTGATCGCTGTGCTGCGGGGCGTCATGGCCACTTCACTTTCCATGCGGGGCGACTCGTGCGAGCCTTGGTGAACGGGGATCCGGTCCGCTCTTCGCGGTACCGTCAGGCCCTTCGGGAGGAGCAAACGTGAACGACCTCGGTGAGACGTCTTCACCCCGTCGCCACAGCCGTTGTGGCACCCGCATCCTGATGGCGGTGCTGTTGCTGGCCGTGACCGGGTGCTCGGCGGTGGGTTTCGATCGCGGCGCCCTGCGCCAGCGCATGGCGGGCGAGGAGCGCGAGATCTCCGACGAGGAGATCGCCCGGGCCTACGCCGTGGAACCCCAGTTGAGCTTCCCGATGAAGCTCGCGGTGTATGCCGACTTCCGCGGGGCGAGCACGTCGAGCCGGACCAATCGACGGGCGTCGGTGAGCCTGGCGTCGGCCCAGTGGACCGTCGGCGACAAGGAAACGGTGCTCGCGCTCGCCGACGGGTTGAAGCAACGAGACCTCGTCTCGGACATGTTCTTCATGAGCGAGGTCACCGTGGAGGCCACGGATCTCAAGGGGCTGCGGTTGGCTGCGGCGCGTCATGGCGCCGACGCCCTGCTCGTGATCAGCATGGCCGGCGAAGTCGATCGCTATTACCGCAACGCCCTGGGGCTGTTCGACATCCTGCTGATCCCCGGGTTCTTCGTGCCCGCCTCGCGGCGCGAAGCGCTGGTGCTCACCAGCGGCGCCATGTGGGACGTGGGCAACGGCTTCCTGTACGCCTCGGCGGAATCCGAAGGTCTGGTCCAGCGCGACGGGCCCACGTTCCTCGAGAACGAGACCAACGAGACCTTCCGCGAAGCCAAGGCCCAGTCCCTGAAGAACTTCTGCGACGAGATCGCCAAGCGCATCCGCAATCTGCGGGGCGGGTGACTCCTCGAATGGCGGCTCTTCATGAGCGAGCTGCCTGCGGCGGCAATCCGGAGTGCCCGCGCTCTCGAGCGGCACCTGGCGTGGCCGTTCCGCCTCAGAACGTGAAGCGGAAGCCGTCCGAGAAGAGCTTGATGTCGCCGGCCAGGGGGTGGGCGCTGCCGGTGTTGGTGATGCGGATCGTGTGCCAGCCGGCGCTCTCGAACTGCTGTGTGAAGACGCGTTCCTGGTAGCGCGTGGCGGGTGAGAACAGGTCGACCGTCGCCACAGGAACGTCGTCGATCTCGATCGCGGCGCGGCCCGACTCGGCGTCGCGCACGGCGATCCAGCTGATCGAGTCGCCGAAGAAGCGGAACTCCATCACGTCGCCCGCGCTGTCACTGCGGTGGATGCCCGGGCCGTAGTTGAGTTCGAGGATCACCAGGGGGGCGATGCCGCCGTCTTCGGGTTCGTAGGTGTAAGCAGGGGTCACCGGATCCAGGTCCTGCGCACCGAACCCGGCGGCGCGCAGGCTGCCGCTGCCAGCGGACCGGCGGGTGCGCTCGACACTCGTCCCTCCGGTCGAACCCGCGTTCAGCAGAGCTGCGGCGGTGTGGCTCGCGATGCCGGCGCCGAGCGAGCCGGGATCCTCGGCGTCCACCACGAGTTCCCGGCGCCGCCCCACGTTCGGCACCGGCGGACAGACGCAGGTGCTGTCCACGCCGCCGCCGTCGTCGAAGCCGAGGAAGCCCCAGTCGCCGCTGTACTGCACGCTCTGGTGACGGTCGTCCACGCGCAGCGTGCCGGGCAGCTTGTGCCAGCTCCCGCCGCCGTCGCGCGAGCGCCAGATCCAGTCGTGGGTCGTGTGGAACAGGGTCTGGTCGTTGGGGAATTCGGGCGACACCGCGATCATGCGTGATGCCTCGACCGGCAGGCCATTGCCCGACGGCGTCCACGTCGAACCGCTGTCGGTGGACTTGAACACACCGTGGCTGAGGGTGCTCACGAACACGATGCCGTCGCTGGCGAAGTCGGGGGACGGCGCCACGCCCTCCACCACGATCGCTTCGCCCGGCGGGGCGATCCCGGTGTTGACGCTGAGCCAGGTGTCGCCGCCGTCGGTGGTGCGGAACAGGCCCGAGCCCACCGTGCCGGCGAAGGCGGTGTCGTCGCTGGCGAAGGCCGGCGAGAGCACGAGGGCGCGCACGTCCTGGCTCTCCAGCCCCACCAGGGTCCAGTTGGTGCCGCCGTCGGTCGAGCGCCACATGCCGTCTTCGCGGGTGGACATGAACACCGTCTGGTCGGCGCTGAAGTCGGGCGAGCACAGCATGAAGGTGGAGCGCACGTCGGCGGGCAGGCCGCCGGTGAGCTGGATCCAGTTGTCGGCGCCGTCGAGCGACTTGTAGGTGCCCTCGCCGAACGAGCCCAGGAAGACGGTGCCGTCGCTCGCGAAATCGGGCGACAACCCGAGCGCGCGCACCACGTCGATCGTGCCCGGCTTGGTGAGCGTCTCCCAGGAGAGCCCCCGATCGGTCGAGCGGTAGAGGCCGGTGTAGCCGTAGAACAAGGTGCCGTCGCTGGCGTAGTCCGGCGACAGCGTGATCAGCGACGAGAACAGGGTGATGCCGGTGCCGTGTTCGCGCCAGACGATGTCCGCGTCGTTCGCGCCTGGGGCGGGGACGGGGCTCACGCCGCTGCCCGGGTTGACCGACCCGAGGGCGGTCACGCCCGCACCGGCCGTGTTCTCGGCCGACGTCGCGACGGTGCTGGTCCCCGGGTGGGGCGCCGTGTTCGCGCCCAGCAGACCGGGGGGCCGGCCCGAGAACACGCCGCCGCCGTAGTTGCCCACGAAGACCGTGCCGTCGTTGGCGAAGTCGGGCGAGACGGTGAGCAGGCGGTTGATGTCCTGGGTGTAGGTCTCCTGCTGGCGCCAGCTCGCGCCGGCGTCGTCGGAGATGTAGAGGCCTTCGTAGGAGGCGAGGTAGACGGTGTCGTCGGTGGCGAAGTCGGCCGTGGTCACGGCCTGGAAGTAGTGGTTGCCGGTGAGCGGCGACAGCACTTCGAGGCCCACCAGGCTCGCGCTCCAGGGACCGGTCACGTCGGTCGCCACGAAGCAGCCGTCCTCGGAGGTGGAGGCGAAGGCGCGCCCGTCCACGGCGATGTACGCGTCGTTCACGCGCAGGTCGGTCAGGCCCGTGAGCGAGGCGTTGAAGAGCAGGCCGCCGTCGGTGCTCAGGAACACGCCGCCGCCCTGGCGTCCGAAGGCCGTGACCACCGTCTGGCCGGTGGGGTCGAGCGGGGACGTCATCAGCGAGGTCATGGGCGCGGGCAGCGGCGAGCGCGCCTCCCACGTCAGCCCGCCGTCGGTCGAGCGGTGCATCACGTCCGATCCGGTGTAGAGCGCCGTGCCGTCACCGGAGAACGTGACCTGGGTCAGCGCCGTCTCCACCAGACCGGTGTTGGCCGCGTTCCAGGTGGCGCCGCCGTCGGTGCTGCGGAAGCTGCCCTGTTCGGTGGCGGCGACCACGAGCTGGTTGCTGGCGAAACCCGGCGAGGTCTGGATGTCGAAGACCGTCAGGCTGGTCAGCCCGGTGTTGGTCGCCGTCCAGGTGTCACCGCCGTCAGTGGTCTTGTACACGCCGCCGCTGAACGTCGCGGCGAAGGCCGTGTCGTCGTTGGCGAAGTCCGGTGAGAACGAGAACGACTCGACCAGGTGGAAGCTCATCGGGTTCCCGAACTCCCGCCAGCTCAGGCCGCCGTCGACCGAGCGGGCGAAGAGCGTGCGCTCGGTGTACTGCACGAAGGCGAAGATCGTCTGGTCGTTGGCGAAGTCGGGGGACAGGGCGATCGTCTTGATCACGTCGTGGGGCGCGTGGGCGGCCGCGCCGTGCGTCAGGGGGCCCGCGACCGCGACGAGGCAGGCGAGCGCCAGGCAGATGGACCGCAGGGGCTGCAGGGAGGGCGTCAGCAGCGCGGCGCACCGGGCGACGAGCGCGTCGCCCGGATCCCGGCGGGGCACAGCGGCACCCGTGGGAGAGAGGCATCCCTGGGTCGGAGAGGGGGATCCCTGGCTCATGGTGTCGATCTCGATGAGGGGCGACCTGCCGGACGGAGGCCCTGCCGGGTCCCTCCGGCTGCGCCTGATCCGGGGCTGGATGGGGCGCGTGGGCCGGTCGGGCCGGGCCCAGGCCGATCAGAAAGTGTAGCCGAAGCCGTCGGAGTGGACGGTGATCCCCGACGAGGACGGGTTCGAGAGGCCCGTGGCGGTGACCTGGATCGTGTGCCAGCCGGGGCTGTCGAAGCGGGTGCTGAACACGCGCTGCTGGTACTCGGTGACCGGCACGTACAGATCCACCTGCTCGGGTGGGCCGTCGTCGATGGTCACCTCGGCGATGCCCGAGGCGTTGTTGAGCAGGGCGTACCACTCGACGGAGTCGCCGAAGAACGTGAACGTGCTGGAGTCGCCGGGACTCTGCGTCCGGTGCGTCCCGGGGCCGAAGCTCAGGGCCGGGCCGGGGAAGTCGCCGCCCGCGCCGAACACGAAGAAGGTCAGCCAGCTCCCGGTGTGCCGCACGGCCTGGTGATCGTCGTCGACGCGTGCGTAACCCGGCAGGCGCGACCAGGTGTCACCCCCGTCGCGGGAGCGGTAGACCCAGTCGTGGTTGGTGAGCAGCAGCGTCTGGTCCGCGGCGAAGTCGGGTGAGATCGCCATGGCGCGCGGGGAGGCGCTGCCCGGTCCGACCGTGGCCGGGACCCAGCGCGTGCCGCCGTTGACCGAGCGGAAGACCGTCCCGTCCAGCGTGACCAGCAGGACCGTGCGATCGACCGCGTAGTCGGGCGAGACGACGATGCTCTCCACGGCCAGCACGTCGTCCGTGGGCAGGCCGTGGTTCGCTGCGGTCCAGGTGTCGCCGCCGTCGGTGGTGATGTACAGGCCGTCCGTCTCGCGCCCGGCGAAGGCGGTGCGGTCGAAGGCGAAGTCGGGCGAGATCGCGAAGGCGCGCAGCTCGTCGTCGCCGAGGCCCACGAGGGTCCAGTTGTCGCCGCCGTCGGTACTGCGGGCCACGCCGTGGTCCTTGCTGGCGATGAACACCGTGCCGTCGTTGACGAAGTCGGGCGACAGGCAGACGTGGCGCGAGCGCAGGTCGACGGGCAGGCCGCCGGCGAGTGCCGTCCACGCCCCGCCGCCGGAGTCGGAGCGGAAGGTGCCCTCGGCGGTGGAGCCGAGGAACACGATGCGGTCGTTGTCGAAGTCGGGGGACATGCCGATGGCGCGAACGACCACGACGCCGGGTGGCTTGTTCATCGGGACCCAGGTCTGGCCGCCGTTGTTGGTGCGGTACAGCTCGGTGTACCCGTAGAACATCGTGCCGTCGGTCTCGAACTGCGTAGACATCTCGAGCACGGCCGAATAGGGCAGGATCAAGCCGGTCGCCCAGGGGTCGTAGCTCACCTCGGGCGGCGGGCCGGGGATCGGCGCGGAGCTGATCGGTGGTGCCAGGGCGGGGCCCGCGGACACGCGCTGACCGGCGCTCTGGGCCGCCGTGTTGATCGTCGTGCCGCCGGGCAGGGGCGTCGGCGCCGGCTCGAACACCGGGGGCGGCAGGACGTTGCCGCACACGATGCCGCCGCCGTATGCGCCCAGGAAGAACGTGCCGGTCGACGCGTACCCGGGCGGGATGTGGACCGACTTGCAGACGCGCTGGGTGTACAGCTCGAGCTGCTCCCAGGTCGTGCCGCCGTCGTCGGAGCGGAACAGCCCCTCGTACGCGGCCATGAACACGATGCCGTCGCTGCTGAACGTCGGGGAGATGGCGAGCTCGCGGAAGTGGTTGTCGGTCAGTGCCGACAGCTCTTCCAGCCCGGTGGTGCTCACGCTCCAGGTCTGGAACGGCCCGTCGGCGACGTACGAGCCGGCCGCGAAGGCCGCGGCGAGGACCGAACCGTCCGGTGCGAAGCGCACGTCGTTGATCTGGTCGTCGGTGAGGTTGTCGTTGGAGGTCTGGAAGCTCTGACCGCCGTCGACCGAGACCAGCACGCCGCCGCCGAGACGCCCGAAGGTCACGGCCAGCAGGCTGCCGTCCGGCGCGAGCGGCGAGAAGTCCAGGGAGATCAAGGGGTCGGTGAAGTTGAAGGTGGGCTGCCAGCTCGCGCCGCCGTTGATCGAACGGTGCAAGGTCATGTCGCCGACGAAGATCGTGGCCCCGTCGGGCGAGAAGCCCACCACCGAGACCAGCGGATCGATGATCCCGGTGTTTGCTTCGATCCAGCTGTCACCGCGATCGTTGGACACGTAGGCGCCGCGGTCGGTGGCCAGCACGACCTTGTCGTCCGTCGCGAAGTTCGGCGACACGGCGATGCCGAACGCGGCGGTGCCCGTGCCCGTGCCGAGGCCGGTGTTCACCGGCGCCCAGGTGAGGCCTGCGTCGGTCGTGCGGTAGACGCCGCCCAGCGTGGCCGCGAAGGCGGTGCGATCGCTCGCGTAGTCAGGCGAGAAGCCGAAGTCCTCGATGCCGTGGATGGCCATGGCCGGACTCGTCTGCTCCCAGCTCCTGCCGCCGTCCGTCGAGCGGGCGAAGACCCGGTGCCCGGTGAGCACCATGTAGGCGAAGACCGTCTCGTCATTCGCGAAGTCAGGGGACAGGGCCACATGGGTCACGACGTCGTGGGGCGAGTGGGCCCGGACCACGGTGGCCAGGCTCGCCAACGAGACCAGGGCCGCCAGGATCAGGGCGGCGGCCCGCCGCGGATGGGGGTCGGCGGGGTCAGTCGAGCGAGCGGAGTTCGACGGACGTCTGTTGTTCATGTGCAGGGAATCCCCGGGGGCGTCACCTGATCGGCGGGGGCACGGCCCCCCGCGGTGCCCGGACGTGTGATCGGAGCTGGGGCAGTCTAGCGTGGATTCGCGCTCTCGTGGGGACCCCCCTCGCACCCCGAGGGTGCAGCCGGGGGCGGTCCGAGGGCGCCCCCAACGCCGCGGTTCGAGAGCCGTCCGGAGCCGGCCCCAACCGGTACAATCGGCCCTTCATGCCCAACCCCGCGAACGACGATTCTGCGACGGCCTCGACGGTCACCGATCCCCCGTCCCCCGAGGCGGGGCCGGCCGGCGAGGGCCCGCAGGCCGATGTCGAGCGAGCCGTGTGCCTGGTGTCCCTGGGCTGCTCCAAGAACCTGGTCGACAGCGAGGTCATGGTGGGCCACCTGGCCCGGGCCGGCATGACCCTCGTGGCCGAGCCCGACGATGCCGACGTGGTCATCGTGAACACCTGCGGCTTCATCGACGATGCCCGCGAGGAGAGCGTCGACACGATCCTGCAGTACGTGGAGCTCAAGAAGCAGGGCGTGGTGCGCGGCGTGGTCGTGGCCGGCTGCCTGGTGCAGCTGCACGAGCAGAGTCTGGCTGCCGAGATCCCGGAGGTGGACGCCTTCCTGCCGTTGTCGGACTACTCCGGCGTGCCGTCCATCGTGGACGCGGTGCTCGGTCACCAACCCAGCGAGATCTGCCCCACGGGCGAGGCGCGCTCGGTGACCGGCGGTCTGCTCAAGCAGGGCGATTCCGACCTCGGGCGCGCGCTGCTGACCCCGGCCCACACGGCCTATCTGCGCCTGGGCGAGGGCTGCAACCACGTCTGCGCCTTCTGCGCCATTCCGCTCATCCGCGGCAAGCTCAAGAGCAAACCGATCGAGGTGCTGGTGGAAGAGGCCAGCGCCATGGCGGCCCTGGGCACCCGGGAACTCACCCTGATCGCCGAGGACTCCACCGACTACGGCAAGGACCTCGGCGCCGGCTACGGCCTGGCCGGGCTGCTGCACGAGTTGGGGGGGGTGGACGGCATCGAGTGGGTGCGCGTGATGTACGCCCACCCGGCCACCATCGATCGCCCCCTGGTGGCCACCATGGCCGCCGTTCCCAACGTGCTGCCCTACATCGACATGCCGGTGCAGCACGGCGACGACGCGGTCCTGCGCGCCATGCGGCGCGGCACGTCCGCCGACCGCATCCGCCAGGTGGTCGGCTGGCTGCGTGAGTCGATCCCCGAGGTGACCCTGCGCACCACGATCCTGGTGGGCTTCCCCGGCGAGACGGAGGAGTCGTTTGCCCGCCTGATGGAGTTGCTGCAGGAGCTGCGCTTCGACCGGGTGGGCTGCTTCACCTTCTCCGCCGAGGAGAACACCGAAGGCTCGGGCCTGCCCGGCCAGGTGCCCGCGGAGGTGGCCGAGGCCCGCCGGGAGACGGTCATGCGCTTCCAGCGGACGCTGATGCAGGAGCAGAACCGCGGCCGCATCGGCAGCGTGGAGCGGGCCCTGGTCGACGCGGTCCTCGACGGGGGTGGCCGTCCGGTGGCCGTCGCGCGCACGCGCTACGACGCGCCCGAGATCGACGGGCAGGTGCTCGTCGAGCTGCCGGCCTCGGGGGAGCATCCCGCCCAGGGCGATTTCATCGATGTGGAGATCACGGGGGTGAAGGGCTACGACCTCACCGGTAGGCTGGCCGCCGAGTCAGCCCCCGCATGAATCTCCCCAACCGCATCACGATGGGCCGTTTCGGACTGGCCCTGGGTCTGTTCGCCTTCCTGGTCTGGACCAACACCTGCTCGGGGCCCGAGTGGGGCTACCCGGCGATTGCCGGCAGCGTGTTCATCATCACCGTGATCACCGACGCGCTGGATGGCTACTACGCGCGCAAGTTGGGCCAGCAGTCCGACTTCGGGCGGATCGCCGACCCGGTGGTGGACAAGGTCCTGGTGGCCGGCGCGCTGATCTTCCTGGCCTCGGTCGAGTGGACCCGGGACGTGTTGCCGGTGTGGGTGGTGGTGGTGCTCGTGAGTCGTGAGTTCATGGTCTCGGGCCTGCGCGGCTTCATCGAAGCCAAGGGCATGGCCTTCCCGGCCCGCTGGGACGGCAAGCTCAAGATGGTGCTGCAGTGCGTCCTGGTTCCGGCCATCTTCCTGCAGCGCATGCTCGACCTCGGCTGGCCGGGCATCACCTGGCTGGTCACGTTCGCCGACGTGGTCGCCTACACCAGCGTGTGGTTGACCTTCATCGTGACGTGCACATCCGGCGCCCGTTACGTGGCCGCTGCGGCCAAGGTGCTGCGCGGCGACACCCGTGCCTGAGTCGCCCGCGGCCGGTGAGCCTCGGCGACCGAGCGCCTTCCGGCGCATGCTCGGGACCTTCTTCTGGTCGGGCCTCTTGCCCGGCGCTCCCGGCACCTGGGGCAGCCTGGCCACGGTGGTCGTGTTCGCCGTGGTCTTCGGCATCCACGAGGTGGCCGAGGGGGCCCGCCTGGCGGGCTTGCCGAACCCGAGCGAGCCGGGCGCGTTCAACGTCTTCTACTTCGACACGAAGGTCATGGTCGTCCCCTGGCTGGTCGTGCTGTTCGCGCTCGGGTGCTGGATCGGCAACCACGCGCCGGCCGATTACGGTCGCAAGGACCCCGGCGCGTTCGTCCTCGATGAGGTCGTGGGCCAGGGCCTGGCGTTACTCCCGCTCATCGGCCGCCGCTGGGACGACCCGGCGCGCTTCTCGCTGCTCGGCCTCGTCGTCGCCTTCGCGCTCTTCCGGCTGTTCGACATCACCAAGCCGCCGCCCTGCCGGGCCGCCGAGCGTCTGCCGGGCGGCCTCGGTATCATGGCCGACGATGTGGTGGCGGGTGTCTATGCAGCGTTGCTGGTGTTCGCCGGGACCGAGCTGCAACTCTTCTGAGGGAGCGGGCGTGAAGACGCAACGGGTGCGTGCGGGCGCAACGGATTCGCTCGTCGGCGCGCCGACCGGCCGGCCGTGCGGGGAGCAGGCCTGATGTCCGTACGCGGCGCGCCCAAGATGGAAGGCCGGCATGTGCGCGGCGCTTCGCTGGCCACCAAGCTGACCGTCGTCATCGCCCTGATGGTGACGGTCTTCATGGGTGGCTTCGCCCTGTTCCTCAACGGCTTCATGCGCCGTTCGGCGGCCGAACAGCTGGAGATCACCGCGTTCGAGGCGGCCCGCACGGCAGCCCAGATGGACGCGGAGGCCTGGAGCCAGTGGTTCGCCACGCCCTACCAGGGCATGACCCAGGCGGAGATCCAGGCCGAGGTCGACCGCATCCCGGCCGAGTTGTTCGAGCAACGCTTCCTGAGCACGGGCGAGAAGGCGCAGCGCACGTGGAACCAGGAGCGGCTCTCGCGCTTCGCCGACCCGAACAGCACGCTGCTCGCGATCCAGCAGTTGTCGGCCGACGGCACCAGGATGGTCGACGGCACGTACCGCGGCGAGATCGTCTACACGCCGTACCGCGGGCGGCGCGAGGCGCGCGGCCAGGGTGTGGTGGAGGAGGGACAGCTCGACATCGCGGGTCGCAGCTACCGGGTGATCCGCGGCGAGTACCCGATCCTCGATCGGAACGGCGACGTCACCGGGCGCTTCGCGGCCTTCATCGACGCCCGTTCGATCGAGGCCATCACGCGCGAGCTCAACCTCGGCATCGCCTACATCGCCGTGGGCTTCATCCTGGCCGGCGCGGGTCTGTCCTTCTTCATGGGCCGGCGCATCGCCAAGCCCTTGCGGCAGCTCCAGCACGACATCCGCATCGTCGCCGGTGGCGAACTCGAGCACCACGCGGTGCCCCACAGCAGCGACGAGATCGGAGAGCTGGCGCGCTCGTTCAACTCGATGACGCGCAGCCTGGTCGAGGCGCAGGAGCTGGAGCGCGAGGCGGCGGCCTCCCAGCACGAGGTCTCGCGCGGGGCGGAGGTGGCCCAGGGGCTGCTGCCCGAGCGCCTGCCGCGAGTCCCCGGCTTCGAGCTGGGGGCGCACCACGAGGCGAGCGAGGGGCTGGGTGGCGAGTTGTACGACGTGCTGTCCATGAGCGGCGGGCGCTACGGGTTGCTGGTGGCGTCGGCGTCGGGCAGCGGTGTGCCGGCGGCGCTGGTGATCGCCATGGCGCGCTCGACCATCGCGGCCGTGGCGCGCGACGCCTACGAACCCGACCAGATCCTGCGCGAGGCCAACGCGCTCGTGTCGGGGCGGCTGCGCAAGGGCATGTACGTGAGCGCCATGCTGGCGGTGCTCGACCCGGTGCGCTCCACGTTGCGCGTGGCCAATGCCGGCGCCGAACCGCTGCTGTCGTACGTGGCCGCCGACGAGTTGCTCTCGCCCTGCCACAGCGAGGGCATCGCCCTCGGCTTCGACAAGGGGCCGGTGTTCGACTCGACGCTCAAGACCTTCGACCTGCCCCTGGCTCGCGGCGATCGCGTGGTGCTGGCCAGCAAGGGCGTGGCCGCCCTGGTGGGTGCCGACGGCAAGCCGCTCGGTGACAAGCGCCTGAAGGGCCTGGTCAGGCGCGAGGCGACGCGTTCCACCGACCAGTTCATCAAGCGCGTGGGCGCGACCCTGGCGAAGTTCGGCGGCGATCGCGATCGTGAGGCCGACGTGACCCTGCTGACCCTCGCCCGTCCGGCGAGCTGACCGCGCCCGTTCCGCTGCCCCGAGAGCCGTAGGCCATGAAGATCAGCGAGTTCCAGCAGCTCATCGAGGACGTGTACGGCGAGAAGGACCTGGCGCGCGGCACGGCCGGCACCTTCATGTGGTTCGTGGAGGAGGTGGGCGAGCTGGCGCGGGCCTTGAAGGGCACCGACCGACGTAACCTCGAGGAGGAGTTCGCCGACGTGCTGGCATGGCTCACCACGCTCGCGAGCATGCACGGCGTCGACCTCCAGGCGGCAGCGTGCGCGAAGTACCAGCAGGGTTGTCCCCGTTGCGGGAGCAATCCCTGTTCGTGCAGCGACCACCGGCCGGTCCACTCCGATCTGACGGCCTCGGCCGTGCCCGCCCCCACCCCCGCCCCGGAGGGGGCCGCCCCGAGGACGGCCCCGAGGACCGCCCCGGGTGGCAGCGCGGGGAGTGGAACCGATGCGGGTGGGCAGCGAGCCACCTGACGCCGGTGTCGCTCCCGCCCCCCTCGGCCCGCCCGTCGTCCACGACCATCTTCGCCAAGGTGGCGCCACCGCTCCCGGTGGAGGGACTGTTCACCTACAGCGTCCCCGACGAGCTGGCCGCTCAGGTGGTGCCCGGCGTGCGCGTGCTCGTGCCGTTCGGTGCGCGGCGCCTCAGCGCCATGTGCGTGGGTGTCGAGACGCAGGCGCCCGAAGGCGTGCGGCTGCGCCCGATCGTGAAGTTGCTGGAAGACGAGCCGTTGGTGGGCGCCGACATCCTCGAGTTGGGGCGTTGGGTGGCGCGGCACACCGGCTGCTCCCTGGGTGAGGCGCTCGACGCGACCCTGCCGCGCGCGGTGAAGACCGGCAGTCGGCTGCGCACCGTCGAAGAGGCGCGACTGGTGCCCGATCCGTTGTCGCTCCCGCCCGTGGTGGAGGAACTGCAGGCCAAGCGACCCAAGCAGGCCCGGGCGCTGCGCATCCTCGGTGACCGCGGGGGTGCGCTGCCGGTGCGCGAGCTGATGGGCATGGCGCACGTGAGTCGCTCGCCGATCGACAGCCTGGTCAAGGCGGGTTACGTGTCCCTGCGGCGCGTGCCGGTCTCCCACGATCCGCTCGGTGAATGGGTGGCGCGCACCGAGCCGCTGCAGCTCACCGACCAGCAGCGCGCGGTCTACGACCGCATCTCGACCACCGTCGACGCGCGCGAGGCGCGCACGTTCCTGCTGCACGGGATCACCGGCAGCGGCAAGACCGAGGTCTACCTGCAGGTCCTGGCCCGCGTGGTGGAGCAGGGCCGCCAGGGCATCGTGCTGGTGCCCGAGATCAGTCTCACGCCCCAGACCGTGCGGCGCTTCCGCGAGCGCTTCGAGCGTGTGGCGGTGCTGCACAGTCACCTGACGGATGCCGAGCGGCACGATCAGTGGCGCGCCATCCGCCGCGGAGACGCCGACGTGGTGGTGGGCGCGCGCTCGGCGGTCTTCGCGCCGGTCCCCGACCTGGGGCTGATCGTGGTGGACGAGGAGCACGAGACCAGCTTCAAGCAGCAGAACGTCCCGCGCTATCACGCGCGCGACGCCGCCGTCGAGCGTTGCGCCCTCACCGGCGCGGTGACGATCCTCGGTACGGCCACACCGTCACTCGAGGCGTGGTGTCGCGCGCTCGACGATTCGCCCGGGGGGGCCGTCGAGCTCGGGGCGACGGCGGCATCCACGTCGGGCGCCGACCGCTGGCAGTACGAACGACTGGTGCTCAGCGAACGGGTGGGCGGTGGGCGCACGCCCGAGATCGTGATGGTCGACCTCACCGTCGAGGAGCGGCGCGGCGGGGTGTCGTTCCTCACCGACCCGTTGCGCGCGGCCATGGACGACGCGTTGGCCCGGGGCGGGCAGGTGATGCTGTTCCTGAACCGGCGCGGCTGGGCGCAGGTCATGGTGTGCCGCACGTGCCGGGGCTCGATCAAGTGCCCCAGTTGCGACGTGTCGCTCACCGTGCACAAGCGCATCGGACGCGTGCTGTGCCACTACTGCGGACACGAGGAGCCGGTGCTGAGGACGTGTCCCACCTGCGGACGCGCCGTGGCCCCGCTCGGTTTCGGCACCGAGAAGGTGGAGCAGGAGGTGCGCCAGAGTTTCCTGTCGGCCAGTGTGTCGCGCATGGACAGCGACACCATGAGCGGGCGCGGGGCCCACGCCTCGGTGCTGTCCGAATTCGCCGAGGGGCGCAGCCAGGTGCTGATCGGCACCCAGATGATCGCCAAGGGTCTCGACTTCCCCAACGTGGTGTTGGTCGGGGTGATCTGCGCCGACTCGGCGTTGTTCCTGCCCGACTACCGTGCCAGCGAACGCACCTTCCAGCTGCTGGCCCAGGTCGTGGGGCGCACCGGCCGCGGGCCCAAGGGTGGACGGGTGGTGGTGCAGGCCTACGACCCACGCCACTTCTCGATCCGCCTGGGCGTCAACCAGGACTACGAGGCCTTCGCGCGCACCGAACTCGAGCTGCGGCGGGACGCGTCCTACCCGCCGTTCGTGCGGCTGGTGCGCGTGGTCGTGCACGGCGAGACCGATGCCATGGCGCACGACCGGGCCGTGGCGCTGGCGGACGTGGCGCGCGCACTGGCGCAGGGGGAGCGTCCCGGGGATGCCGGAAGCGGGGCGCTCGACTTTCCGGCGCCGGCACTCGGCGCGGCGGGCCCCGACGTCCTGGATCTCGACGTGTTGGGCCCTGCCCCCGCACCCATCAGCCGCATCAACAAGCAGTACCGCCACCACATCGTTTGCAAGTGCGGCAACGACGCCAGCGTCGAGGCCCTGCTGCGCGGGCTGGCCGGGCACACCACACCCAGTCGCGGCGTGCGTGTGATCGTGGACGTCGACCCGTTGGCGATGATGTGACGTTCGGTCGCGTCTCGCCGACTAACCGACCTGTTCGCGACCCCGCGCTTGCGCTCGCCACCCCAGGTTGGAGCATGGAGGGCTCGGGGCGACGTGCGCCTGCACACGCGCCCCATGGATGCAGCCCATCCGACCGGAGAAGATCCTCATGTCCATCGCACCCCGACGGCGCCTAGGCGCGCTGCTCCTGATCGCTGTCGTCGCCGTCTGGTCCGCTCCCGAACTGCGCGCGCAGGGGGGCGAGAAGAAGGCGCAGAAGTCCCTCAGGGTCGCCGTGAATGATCTGGTGAACACGCTCCAGGGCGACCTCAAGGACACTCTCAAGGCGTTCCTGATCGAGGTGGATGCGTTCGATGCCCAGGTCAAGGCGGGCAACTACAGCACGCCCCTGATGATGAACCTGCTCGACGACCTGAACGACTTCCAGGCCGGTGTGGCCACTGCGACCGACACCGGCAACAGCGACCTGGCCCTCGCCAAGCGCAGCATCCTGATGACGTTCGACGCCGCCGACGACCTGGAGGGCCTCTTCCCCGCCGATTTCTACGAGGGCGACGGGGGCACACTCGACGAGTACCTGGAACGCACGACGAAGGCGCTCGACAAGACCTACGGCAAGCTGCGCAAGCGCCTCGCCAAGACGCGTGCCCGGCTCGAGAGCCGCGCCGACGTGGCCCTGACGTTTCGCATCGACCAGCCGTTTCGACAGCGCGTGCATGTGAGTGGCGAGGGGGCCGTGGGCTCCTATGTGCCTTCGCTGGCGATCGACCTGCTCGCGGGGGTGAGCGAGCTCGGTGCGGCCGATGATGGACTGTTGTACGCCGCCGGGAGGGCCAGCGTCGCGCAGGGTGACGTCAACGTGTGCATCCAGGGAGTCGGTGGCCCGGTCCATGAAGCCGACGTGTCCGTCGCCGGCAGCCGCTGGCAACACGACGTCGAGACGCCGGAGCGGAGCTATGCCGTGATCGTCCAGCAGGGCACGGGCAGCTTCGTGATCGAGGCCATCGGCGTGCGTTGAAGCCGCGCTCGGCCGCGCGGACTCAGCTCCGCTCGCGGTCGAGCCACACCGCCGAACGTGGTGGCTCGTAGGCGGCCATGGCGTCGAGCAGCGATCCCGCATCGGTGTGCGCGAGCAGCAGGCGCCGATGGGGCGGCTTGACGAAGCCCTCCTGGACGGCGTGGTCGAGGAAGCCGACCAGGGGCTCGTAGTAGCCGTCCACGTCGAGCAGACCGCAGGGCACCCGGTGGATGCCGAGCTGGGCCCAGGTGGTCATCTCGAGCAGCTCCTCGAACGTGCCCAGTCCGCCGGGGAGGGCGATGAAGCCGTCGGAGAGGGCGCACATCTGCGCCTTGCGTTCGTGCATCGAGGGGACGACGCGCAGCTCGGTGAGTCCGTCGTGCGCCACCTCCTTCGTGCGCAGGGCGTCGGGGATGATGCCGATCACCTCGACACCACCCGCCAGCGCCGCGTCGGCCACCGCGCCCATCAGCCCCACCTTGGCCCCGCCGTAGACCACACCGATGCCGCGCGCGGCCAACTCGGTACCGAGGGCACGGGCGACCTGCTCGTACACCGGGCGGGCGCCGGCGTTCGATCCGGCGAAGACGCAGATTCTGCGGAGATCGTTCATGTTCTCGGCCGGCCATCCTCGCAGGAGTGCGCCCCTCGCCGCCAGCCCGTCGTCGCCGAGTTGGCGCTGCCGTTCGAGCGGCGGCTGGGCGATGATGAAGACGCAATCCATCGCAGGAGGAGGCTGCTCATGACCATCCCATCCGCGCGGCGTCTCGGCGCGCTCTGCGCGCTCGCGGGCGTCGTCTGCATCGCGCCCGCCGTGCACGCCCAGGCGCCGGAGAAGCTGGCGCAGAAGAGCCTCAAGAGCGGCGCCAAGGATGCGCTCAAGACGCTCAATGCCGACCTGAAGCAGGCGCTCGCGACCTTCCTGGTGCAACTCGGGGCGTTCGACGTGCTGGTCAAGGACGGCGACTACAGCACCGAGGCCATGACGGACCTGCTCGCCGACCTGAACGCGCACCAGGCCCTCGTCGTCACCGCCGTGGCCGACGCCAACACGGTGCTCTTCGCCAGCAAGCACGACGCGCTGCAGGCGATCGACGCAGCCGACGCGCTGGACGGCATCTTCCCCGTGGGTTTCTACGAAGGTGATCGCGGCTCGCTCGACGGGTTCCAGACCGCCGCGGAGAAGGCCCTCGCCAAGACCTACCTCAAGCTGCGCAAACGCCTGGCCAAGACGGCGAACGGCCTCGAGAAACAGGCGAACGTCGCGTTCACCTTCCGTGTCCGGGCGCCGTTGCGACAACGGGAGGTCGTGGGCGACGAGGTGGCCCAGGCCACGTTCGTGTTGCCCTTGACGCTCGACCTGCTGGCGGGCGTGAGCGAGCTGGGCGAGCAGGCGGACGGTCTGCTCTACGCCGCCGGCACGGGGAGCTCGGGCGGGGGCTTCGTGAACGTGCAGACCTTCGCGGGCGGCGAGATGGTCAACGACGAAGACGTGTTCATCGTCGGGGAGCGCTGGTCGTACGAGGTCGCCGCGCCCGAGACGTCCCACGGGGTCTCCGCGCGGCAGGGGACGGGGTCCTTCGTCACCGACGCCATCGGCGTGCGCTGAGTCCTGCGATGAGCGCCGCCGCGACCGAGGTCCACGTCACCCGCTTCGACACCGTGATGGGACCGGTGACGCTCGCGTCCAGCGAGCGCGGCGTGGTCGCCTGCACCTTGCCCGGCACGCCCGACGCGAAGCAGTTCGCGTGGCTGGCGAAGAAGCTGCCGGGCGCCACATTCGTCGAGGGCAAGGGGCGCAACGCGGCAGCCGTGTCCGCGGTGAAGCGCTTCCTCGAAGGCAAGCGCCAGGACCTCGATCTGCCGCTCGACATGCACGGCACGGCCTTCCAGCACGAGGTCTGGTCGGCGCTGTGCGAGATCCCCTACGGCCGGACGACCACCTATGCGGCGCTGGCGGAGCGCATCGGCCGGCCCACCGCGGTGCGCGCCGTGGGGGCGGCCAACGGCGCCAACCCGCTGCCGCTCTTCGTCCCGTGCCACCGCGTGATCGCCTCCGACGGAAGCCTGTGCGGATTCGGCGGCGGCCTGCCGCTCAAGCGCAGACTGCTGGAGCTTGAAGGAGCCGAGGTCGTATCGGGCTCCGGACCACTCTTTGCTCCGTAAGCAAAGTGGGGACGGTCTCTTCTTGCCTGGCTCACGGCAGGCCGAGGACCGCGCGCACTCTTCGCGGAAGGATGACGGCGAGTCTCTGCTCGCTGAGGCCTCGAACCGGTTCCCGCGCGTCGAAGAGACCGTTGATCAAGAACATTCGATCTTTGCCAAAGAACTCGGTGAGCGTCATGAGGTACCTCTCGGCTTCATCCGGGCCCGGCACACGTCCGTCGAGTTCGATCTTCATGTAGTGGTCCAAGTCCGCAGGCAGCAATGACAAGAGCCGCCTCAGGAAACCGCTGAAGACCTGCGAGACCGGCTGGGGATCCCAATGGTTGGACTCCGATTCGCGAAGGCGGCGAGCCCAGGTTTGGGCGAGTTCTTCCTGCTGTTCTTCACTTGCGCTGTTGAACTCGCGAACTTCCGACCAAAGCACCGAGTGGGGCAAGCAGACGGACCACAGGGCGACGGTGATGATCTCTTGAGCGGCTTCCTTGTTCCTTCGGTTCAAGCTGTGGAAAGCCTTGACGACAGGGTCTTGGCTGCTCACGCGGCTGAGTGCATCGCACAAGAGGTCGGACATCTCGCTTCCCCAGTCCTCGGGGTTCAGGCTGCCGATGATCTTCCAAAGGACTTCGTCGACCCACTCGCCTCCCCGCTCAACGATCGAGCGCAGCAACTCCATTCCGCGAGCGCGGTCGCCAGCGCTTGGCGTGGAGAGCAGTGCACGTCCGCTGAAGTCGACGACGCCCTTCGCGTTGGGCCACGTGTCGACGCTGTCCATGAGAGAGGACGCAACGGGTTCGATCTCGCCCTGTGCCCGAACTCGCTCGAGGAGAGCGTCGGCAAGGACGTACTCCATGAAGGCCTCGTACGCGAATCCGACGTTTCGGATCTCGACGCTCTCTGTAGGGCGCTCCTCGATGACGATCGCCTCGTCGAGGATCCGGAGGTAGAGGGAGTCCGAAGTGCTCGTGTCTGTCTCGCCAGTCGCATCTGCGATCTTGGTGTTGGGTATCGTCAGCCGCCTATTCTGGTAGAGGTGCAGTGCGAACCTCCGTAAGAAGCGACGGATTTCGTCTGAGTTGCCGTGTCCTAGCCGCGCCTGGATCTGACGACCCTTCTTGGCGAGGTAGAGGTCGAAGACCTCTCTCTGGCGAATGTCCTCTACGACTCCGAGTTGGGTTGGATCGAGGGCTTGGTTGTCTCCGTAGGCCTGACAGAAGTACAGGAGGAGGAGGGGGTCGCGGAGCTGTTCTTGGGCTCGGCCGCTGGGAATGCACTCGATGTTGTAGTGACGCAAGTACAAAGGCGACACGCGTGCAAACTCGTCACTCGTGTAGCTCTCCAGCTGATCGCTTCGCCGCAGCCAAGGCTCCCAACGGTCGGACTGGAAGAACGGCCAATACGTATCACGGCAAGAGACAGTGACGCGAACCTGGTGGGTGCTCGACCAGCGCATCAGGTCTTGGATCTGAGCATCCATCTCCCGCAGATCGCGAGCTTCGTTGATCCCATCGACGAAGATGTGAAGGCTGTGCCCTGCTCTCTTGAGGACCTCGTCGATCTCGAGGAGGAGCTGCTCATCGGCCGGGAGGCGAGTTGCTGTCGCCAATGTCTCTAGTACGTGCTGGACGATCGTGCGCTGTGCCCCGAAGCCCTGGCGGCCAAACATGAGGAGCGTAGGGGCCTCTGTTGACAGACTCTCTGCGATGTTGCAGAGGAGGTTCGTCTTGCCACAGCCGGCTGAGCCAGTGAGCAAGCCACAGTGCTTGCCCGCCTTGGCGTAGTCTGCCCTTGCCCTCCGAACTCTCCTCGCGAGCAGGACCATGTTCTCTCCGAGTAGCCAGCGTAGAGAGTGCGTCAGGGGCGGGCGCGTTGGCGTCTCGTCACTCTGCGAGCTGGTCGCGGCTCCTGACAGTTCACTCGAAGCCCTGTCAAGTTGCCGCAGGATCGCTTCGTCGCGGCTCGGGGTTGATTGAGAGGTGGCCACCATTTGTTCGACGGACTCCAGTTCTTCCAATGCTCTCGAGGCAATGAGCTGGTTCCGGTGCAGTTCCTCCAGCGTCGCCTCGGGCAAGCCGGCGTTGTTCCGCTTCAGAAGAGCAGTCGCTTCGCGGAGGTCGTTCGTAACGGGCTTGAGGCCTCGCAGCGCGGTTTCGCGGGCAAGTGCGTTGGAGGCGTCGGAGGAGTGGAAGTCCAGGATCTCACGTTGGGCCATGCGGGTGACATAGAGGCCCGGGACATAGGTGGCGGAGGCGTTCTCTCGAATCGCGCGAGCCGAGGCGGTTCGACACACTGCCGTGACCTGGGCAATGTCGAGTACCGCGAGACTCGGTGACATCATCTTCCCGCTCAGGGGGAAGTACCTTAGGAGCGCGTGCTCCTCGGACATGAGCAACTGCCGCTCGATCTCTCGCCCGTCCCATGCGATGAAGTGATACTCGCTGGTGTCGTCGAGGTCGTGGAACACACTGCGTAGGTCTGCTGTGATCTTGCCCGATGCCATCAGCAGATAGCCGGATGCCTGGTCCTTGCGGACAATATCAGCGAGAGATCTCTGCCCGAGCTTGGACATTCCGACTGGCCTTGAGTGGTGCTTGCACTGCACCACGTAAGTCAGCGGGACCCCAGTTTGAGGATGCGGTGGTGTGCTCGCTAGAAAGTCAACGCCGCTGTCGGTGCCCATGCCCGGTGGGCGTGTAATCGTCCACTTGTGAGCGGCCAGCAGCTCCGCACAGAAGCTCTCAAAGTCTGAGTCGGTGAGGATCTCTTTGAAATCCAACACGGTCGCGGCCTCGGCAGTCAGCTTGGCTCATGAGAACAGCCGCGCAGAGTCTAGCGCATCTCGTTGCTCCTCGGCGGAGGCGCGTGACGGCTGCCTCTCGACTGGCCTCGGGACCTACGTCGAGTGAACGGCGTCACATCCTCAGGCCTCCGTCCCCCTATGGAAAGGGAGACATTGGCGATCGCCCTCACGGATGGCCGGCGTTGCCGGCCCCGTCTACGGGCTCAGCACCTGGCTGAACAAGCCCTCGCCCAGCCAGAAGTCGATGTCGCGGCGGGCGCTGCCGACGTCGATGGCCGACCCGTTGGCCACCGCGGCCGCGACGGCGTCGGTCACGGGTACGCCGAGACGCAGGTGTTGCAGCAAGCGTCCCTCACCCGAGCTGAGCGCGATGCGGTGCACTCGTCCGGCGGGGCGATAGACGACGACGACCTGGTCCCCGCGCGCGGGTGCTTGCGGCCGCCGGCCGGCGGCGATGCGGCGCAGGTAGGCGTCGAGACGGAAGGCCACCGGCACGATGCGCAGCGCATCGATGGGCACCAGCATGGCGCCGGGTCGTGAGTGGGCGTCATCGGGGACATCGCGTCGCAGCATGGGCGCGTGCGTCGGTGCGGGTGTCGCGTGCACCTGGGCGATGGCCCACTCGAGGGCCGCCACGTCGGCCGAGAGCCGGCTGGGGATGCCCTCGGTGCGGATGTCGAAGCTCACCAGCATGCGCAGCAGCCACTCGCCGGCCGGCGAGCCGGTGGCGTCGGCGGCGGCCAGGGCCTGATCGGCCAGACCGTCGAAGCGCGCCTGGCCCAGGGTGTAGGCCAGCGCGGGGAAGTCGGTCGCGAGCGACCTGCCGTGGAGCTTGGTGTCGATCATGGTGTGGCGCAGGGAGGGGGACGGCGGGGCCCACCGGTGGTGGTGCGAGCTTCCGGTCGTAGGACGGGCGCTCGCCGTCAGCAGCTTCTTCGAGCGTCGGCCCCCGGCTGCTTGAGCGCGGGACGGCCATGACCCCGGCCGCAGGTGCCGGGCGGGGTCGTCGGCCATGGGTGCGTCGCCCCGAGCAGAGGCGCGACGGGCCCATCGCCCGATCGCGACGGGTCGGCGTGCCGGGGCTGGAAACAGGGTCTCGGCAGGCCCGGTGGGCCGATCAGGGTGCGCAGAGGATCCCCACGTCTGTTTACAATCCCGGCGGCGCCCCGCGCCTTTCCCGTCCGTCGTTCCCGCTCGCCCCGCCCGCTACGGGCCCGGCCCGGCGGGGCCCCTCAGCCCGAGGGTACGGTCGGCCTCCGACACACCCTTCGAGGAGTGCCCCCTTGGGTCTGATCCACGACGACATCCTCTCCTGCGTCGGCAAGACGCCGGTCGTGCGCCTCAACCACGTGTCGCGCGACGTGCCGCCTGAAGTGCTCGTGAAGTGCGAGTACCTCAACCCGGGCGGCTCGGTGAAGGACCGCATCGGTGTGCACATGCTGCTCGAGGCCGAGAAGCGCGGTGAGATCCGCCCGGGCGACACGCTGATCGAGGCGACCAGCGGCAACACCGGTATCGGCCTCGCGCTCGCGTGCGCGGTCAAGGGCTACCGCCTGATCATCACCATGCCCGAGAAGATGAGTCGCGAGAAGCAGGTGGTGCTCGAGGCGCTGGGCGCGGAGATCCACCGCACGCCCACCGAGGCGTCGTTCGACGATCCGGACAGCCACATCGGCGTGGCCTTGCGCCTGCAGAAGGCGATCCCCCGGGCGCGCATCCTCGACCAGTACACGAACTGCGACAACCCGGGCATCCACTACGAAGCCACGGCCCAGGAGATCATCGAAGCCTGCGACGGCAAGCTCGACGCGTTCGTCGCCACGGTCGGCACCGGCGGCACCATGAGCGGCGTGGCCAAGCGTCTCAAGGAGGAGCTGCCCAATTGCCGCATCGTGGGCGTCGACCCGCTGGGCTCGATCATCGCCGGCCTGCCCGGTGACGAAGTGGGCAGCTACAAGGTCGAGGGCATCGGCTACGACTTCATCCCCGACGTGATGTGGCGCGACCTGGTCGACGAGTGGATCAAGACCGAGGACGGCCCGTCGTTCCGCATGGCGCGCAAGCTCATCCGCCGCGAAGGCCTGCTGGTGGGCGGCAGCTCGGGCTCGGCGGTGTGGGCCACGTTGCAATACGCCAAGCAGATGAAGCCGGGCCAGCGGGTGCTGACGATCCTGGCCGACGGCGTGCGCAACTACATGACCAAGTTCCTCGACGACAAGTGGATGGAAGAGAACCGCTTCACCGATGAGCCCTGGGCCAACGGCGAGGTGGGGGACCTGGTGCGCCGCATGCCCTCGCGCACGCTGCACACGGTGGAGCACTCGGCGCACGTGGGCGAGGCCGTGTCGGCCATGAAGACCCACGGCATCTCGCAGCTCCCGGTGCTCGAGAACGGCAAGCTGGCCGGCATCCTGACCGAGACCGACGTGCTGACGGCGCTGTTCGACGACCGCTGCACGATGGACACGGTGATCGCCGAGGTCATGTGCCGCAAGGTGTCCACCGTGAGCATGGAGGACGACGCCTCGGCCCTGGCCGGTGTGTTCCTGCGGGGCGAGACGGCCCTCGTGGTCGATCACGACGGCAAACTCCGGGGTCTGCTGAGCAAGCTCGACCTGATCGAGCACCTGGCCGGCGGCACCCACCCGACCCCGGTGGGCGCCAACTGACGTGGCGCGGCCGGGCGACGCGGCCACCGACCCGCACGGCGACAAGCACGGCAAGGTCGAGACCTTCCGCCGCGAACGGGAGCGCCTCAACGAGCGCGTGATCGCCACGGGCACGCAGGTCACCAAGCGCTTCTTCCGCCTCGACGGCCAGGCCTACGAAGCGGGCGCGCTCGACGCGCGCACCAAGGAACTCATGGGCCTGACCGCGTCGGCCGTGCTGCGCTGCGACGACTGCATCACCTATCACATCCTGCGCTGCGTGGAGGAAGGCGCCACCCGCGCCATGCTCACCGAAGCCTTCGACGTGGCGCTCATGGTCGGCGGCTCGATCGTGATCCCCCACGTGCGCCGCGCCCAGGACGTGATGGACGAGGTGGAGTTGGAGTAGGGAGCCACGGTGCACGACGAGCGGCAGCAACGAAGGACGTGGGCCGAGCGCGTGTTCGAGGGTGTCCCGGGCTTCGCGCTGTTTGCCGTGTTGCTCGCTGTCGTGCTGTTCGTCACGCGCGGTGACTCGGCTGCTCCCGGCGCCTTCTCACGGCGACCGCTTCCGTACGGCACGCTGTCGAGCGAGGAGACCGCGGTCCTCGAGGCCGTGTTGCGTGACGGCGCCAGTCGGTGCCAACGTTGCACCGGCAAGACCTACTACTTCCCCAACGAGCTGCACGGCCTCCCGGTCACCAACGGAGCCACGGAGACGTGGGCCCAGGCGTTGCAGATCGACGCGGCGCTCGTCGCCAGCTTCACGGCCCCCAAGCAAGGCCTGCGGCTGGACCCCGGGGACGTGGCGCCGGGCCCTCGTTACGGGGACGTCGAGCAGAGCGACCATTGCGTGCGGCTGTCGCGCGTTGCCTTCGGGGGTCCGGACAACGGAACCGCCCTCCTGAAGTGCACGGTGACCGACATGGGTTATTGCGGGATGGGTTTCCTGGTGAAGGTCGTCCGTGGTGCCGACGGGGCCTGGCGGGTCGCCGACTCGTACCTCGTTACGTTGAGCTGATCGCTCCCGTTCAGTCGACGCGCGTGAGTTCCGTCACGCGCAGGAGCGTGAACTCGCTGGTGCCCGGGCTCGACGCGGACTCCTCGATGACCAGCGTGTCGTCGCCCGTGCGGCGGATGATCTCGCGGGTGGTGACGGCGTTGGCGGGGTCGGTGCGCTCGAAGCCCGCGGCCTCGCCCTCGATCAGACCGTTGGACTGGCGCAGCCGGGTGTCGGCCTCGCTCACGTGCCAGGCTTCCCAGGCGTTCTTGCGCGAGACGTAGGCGCGCACGGCGAGGCGTTGGTCCCAGTCGGATGAGCCCTCGGCGCGGGTCTGCAGCACGTCGAGCACGATGCAGTCCTTGTTGAGCAGCTTGGAGCGCAGGCGCGCGGCGCGCTCGGCGCCCGTGGCGGAGTCGACCTGGCGGCCCTCCCAGGTGCCGAGCATCCAGTCGAGATCGCGCGCCGCTGCGTGGGGGCTCACGCTGCCGGTGGTCCAGGCTTCGTCGAAGAGCACGTCCTGGGTCACCTCGACGGCGGGGCGTGTGCGCGAGAACTCCATGATCCAGTCGGTCTTCCAGCTGAGACCGCCGTCGTGGGTGGTGGCGCTGTCCCAGCGCACCGAATCGGCCAGCCCGTCGGAGAACGTGTAGCGCTGGGTGACGGGGTTGCCGTCGCTGCCGGTCCAGGTCGAGCTGAACTCGCCGCGACCGTGGCGGAAGCTGCCCGACATGCTGCCGAAGCCGTCGTTGCCGTTGGTCGTCCAGGACAGCAGCAGCTTCCAGCCCTGTTGGGCGGGGTCGTAGGCCCGCAGGCTGAAGCCGTTCATGAACGTGCCGCGGAAGTTGCCGGCCCACTCCTCGAGCATCGCGGCGCCGTCGCACACCGGCACGATGCGCGCCCGGGTCACGTCGCCGTCGCGCCAGCTGCCGTCGGGGTTGATGTGCCGGTTCTGCACCGACCACTCACCGACCCAGAAGTCGAACTGGCGGTGAGGGTCGCCGTCGCCGGGCGCAGGCGGGAGCGACATGGCGGACTGCAGGAGTACGGAGAGCAGGAGTGTGAGCATGACCGCGAGTATCCCACCGCGGGCTTGCACTGCACGCCGGAACATCCGTCCGATGCTGGGACGCGTGGGCGTGACGCGTGGGTGGTACGCGCGGTTGCGGCGAGCGTCAGCCCGCGCGGGCGCTGTGTGCTGCCGGCAACCCGATGCGGAACTCGAGGCCGAGCGCCCGGGCGACGCGCGACATGCGCGCCTTGTCGCGATGGGACAGGCGGTCCCAGACGGCCTGCACCCGTTCCTGGTCGGCGTCGCCACCGCGCCGGACGCGCAGCGCCTGCCCGGTGAGGAAGCGGAACGGTGTGGCGGACGCGGCGAGTTCAGCCACGACCTCGTCGCGCACGACCTTGGCCTGCTCGAGCAGGTACGTGCTGGCCCAGTAAGCCGTCTCCCGCCGATCGACACTGAGCGCGGCGAACTCGACGTAGGGACGCTGGCGGAAGACCGACCACTCAGGCGCGCGCGCCCAGGAGCCCATGCGCTCGAGCGCGCGGTCGTGACGCATCCAGTCCCCGCTGGCCGCGGCGCGCTGCACCTCCAGCACCGGGTCGAGGCCGTCCAGCCAGGCGAGCCATTCGGGTTCGGCGGCGAGCAACGCATCGGTGGGCATGTCGGCCAGACGCTTCGCCCGCTCCAGGAAACTCCCCTCGCCGTCCCGCAGCATCAGGAACAGCACGAGCGCGTGGGAGATGTGGTAGTTCACGAACTCGTCGGCTGACGTCTCGTTGGCGCCGATCGGTCGCCACGCGAGCAGCCGGCGCACGGCGCCCGGTTCGAGCTGCCCGCGCAGGGCGAGCACGGGTTCGGGCGGCAGGTCGTCCCAGAAGGGGCGGCCGTCGTCGCGGCGCAGTTGCAGGTAGCGCACGGTCTCGGCCAACCCGTCGTCGAGCCAGCGCGGCAGGCGCGAGAGCCCCGCCCGTCGGCACAACGCGTGGGAGAACTCGTGTCGCAACAGGCCTTGCTTGTCGAAGGCGGCCACGGCGCTGACCACGGTCTCGTCGCTGTCGGGCACGCCGATGATGATGTCGTGGGTCTGGCCGTCGACCTCGCTGAGCGCGTAGCCCGGCACGGCCCCCGGCGAGCGGAAGGCGTCCATGATGGCCGTCGACGAGTTCGAGCCGGGGGGCAGGTCGAAGGGCACCAGCCGCACCGTGAGCTCGAGCTCGTGCTCCTCGTAGAGCGCGGAGACGAACGCCAGGGAGGACTCGATCCGGTGGCGCCAGAAACCCGTGGAGACCTCGTCGAAGGGCGACCAGATCTCGCCGAACCCGGTCTCGACCACGGTCTCGGGCTCCCAGGCCAGGTCCGCGGCCAGGCGCTTCGTCATCGAGCCGGAGCAAGCGGCACAGCACACGGCGATGATCAACAGGAACGCAGTGCGCATCATTCGTTTCCCCTGCGGCGAGCGGGCAGTCTAGCGCGCGGGCAGGTAGCGCTCCAGGAGCACGTCGAGGTGGTGGCGTTCGTGTCCGGCGATGATGTGGGCCAGGGCGCGCACGCTGAACTCGCAGTCGGAGGCGATGCCGGTGCGGTCCATGTGCGCCTCGTCGAAGCCGTCGAAGAAGGCGAGGCTGGCGGCGCGCTGTCCGCGGTATTCGCTGAGCAGCGAGTCCAGCGAGCGGTCGGCGAAGTCGGCGCCGTTGACGTAGTCGTCGGGGTCCATGCCGGGCAGGCGCGTCGTGTCGCCCCGTGCGAAGCACATGGCGCGGTAGGTGAAGATGCGCTCGGTGTCGACCATGTGGCCGAGCAGCTCCTTCACCGACCACTTGCCCTCGGCGTAGCGATGGTCGTGCTTGTCGGCGGGGAGCGCCGAGAACAAGGCGTCCATGCGTTCGCTGCCCGCGCGCAGCACCGGGACGGGGTCGTCCTCGGGCACCTTGTCCACGTAGGCGGCGTAGTAGCGGGCGTACTCGCCGGGGGCCGGCCTGCGGCGTGGGGGCGTGGGGGTCATGGGACGAGCTCCGGGCGGCGGGGCCGCGCATTCTCGCCAACGCGGGGTGCAGCGTCGAACGGTTGCTAGGGTGGAGCGCTTCCCGGGGGGCAGCGACGCATGGACGAGGGTGCGATCACGGCGCTGGAACGGGCCGCGGGCGACGGGCCGATCGTGGTCTTCGCCGGGGCGGGCGTGTCCATGTGCCCGCCCACGGGCCTGCCCGGCTGGTTCGCGCTCAACGAGCGCATCCTGGGGGCCGTGGCCGCTCGCGTGGGTGGCTACTTCGACGACGACCGCAGGATCGCCTCCCAGCTCGACCAGTTGGTGAAGCGGCGCGACCACGGCGCCTTCCCGCCGGACTACCAAGCCCAGATCATGGAGGAGCAGTGCGGGCTGACGTACTTCCGCGCGCTCCAGGCGCTGGACGTGGAGACCTGCAATCCGGCTCACGGCGCCATCGCCGCCCTCGCCGCCGCCGGACACGTGGCCGCTGTCGTCACCACCAACTTCGACTGCCTGATCGAGCGGGCGCTCGGCGCGGCGGGGGTCGCCCATCGTGCCTGGTCAACGGCCGACGACTACGTGGCGCTCGCCGCTGCGTACGCCGCCGACGGGCCCGCCGAACTGCCGGTGGTGAAGGTGCACGGCACGGTGCGCGACGCGGCGTCCATGGTCGACACGCTCAAGCAGCGCCTGCGTGGTCGGGGCCCGGCGTTGACGGACGCGCTGGCGCATCTGCTCAGGCGTCACCACGTGCTGTTCTGCGGATTCTCGGCATCCGACCTGGAGTACGACCCCGACTACCTGGGCTTGCGTGCCGCGGGCACCACGTCACCCGGCTTCACGTTCGTGCACCTGCCCGAGCACACCCCCGGCGCCGGTGCCCGGGCGTTGCAGGCCGCCCACGGTGACGCCGGCCGCTTCCTCCCCGCGACGCTGTCGGAGGCTTTCGACGAGCTGCTGCGACGACTGGACGTCGCGCCGGTGCCCGTGCTCCCTCCGGCCGACAAGGGCCCGACGGCCGACGCGGGCACAACGGCCCACGTGGTGGCTGCACGCCTGGCGGACTGGAGCGCGGCGTTGCACCCGATGGACGCGGTGAGCCTGCTGGCCACGCTGCTCGAGGCCACCGGCGACGAGACCACGGCCCTGTGGTTGCTGCACCGCACGTGGAAGGCGTTCCGCCGCCCCGAGCACGCATCGGGCCCGGAGTACGCGCGCTACATGTGCCACTACGGGCGGCTCGCCCTGGCCCACGGCGAGACCGGCTACGAGGAGACGCCTCAGCTCCTGCTCCGCGCCCGCGAGGAGATCCCCGAGGCCACGCTCCACGCGACACGCTTCTTCCTCGCCACCGGCATGGTCGAGCTGGGTTTCCCGCAGTTGATGGAAGCGCACGACCGCGGCGACGACTGCTCGCCCACCTTCGCTGCCGAGCGCGCACTGCTCTACGCCTGGATGGCCGACCTGTACGGTCACGCGGAGTCCTCCATGCCGCTGCTCGAGGCGGCCCTCGAGCGCGTGACGGCCGACGGGGACGAGCCGCGCCGCGGTCGCCTGCTGGCGGCCGGCGCGCTGCACCTCGCCCGGGCCCGCGAGCACGAACGGGTGGCGATCGCCTGCGCCGAGATCGACGCCATCGCCAGGCGGCTGGGCGATGACGTGCTCGGCGCGCGCGCCGATCTCGCGCGCGGCATCGCGCACTACGAGGCGAACGAGTTGGATGCATCGCTCGCCGTCTTGCGTCGCGCCGTCGAGATCCTGCTGCGCGTCGAACGCCTGCCGCTGGCCATCACGGCCGACCTCGAGGCGGCCAAGGTCGCCTTTGCCCTCGGCCGGGTCGACGCGACGCAAGAGCACTTCATGCGCGCCTATGAACACAGCCGCTCGATGCAGGTCTACGATCCGCACGTGTGCTTCCTGCGTGCCCGCATGGAGACGCTCTCGGACGCCTACGACAGCGCCCGGGAGCAGATCACCGAAGGCCGCGAGGCGGCCTCGTCCTTGCGCAACGCCTGGATGCTGCAGATGCTCGAAGAAGCGGGGCGCCTGTTGGAGCGAGATGCGGCGAGCGGTTGATGCGCCGTCCTCGATCGCGCAGCGACCCAAGCCGGCGACGTGGACGATGTCTCGATCATCCAGCGGCCGGCTCGTGCTGGCGCCGGCTGTGATGCTCTGCTAAGCCCTGGCATTCGTCTTCGGAGCCGCCCTCGAGCGGGCACCGTTTCCAAGGAGATCCATGGACACCTTCGACGCCATCTACCAGCGCCGGGCGGTCAAGCACTACGACCCCGCACACGTGATGCCCGAGGCCGACCTGCAGAAGCTGCTGCAGGCCGCGGTGCAGAGCCCCACCTCGTTCAACATGCAGAACTGGCGCTTCGTCGTGGTGCGCGACAAGGCGCTGCGCAAGCAGATCCGCGCGGCGGCGGTGGACCAGGCCCACGTGGAAGAGGCCTCGATCCTGGTCGTGATGACGGCCGACGTGAAGGCCTGGGCCAACGAGCCCGCACGCTACTGGCGCGACGCCCCGGCTCAAGTGGCCGAGCTGTTGGTGAACTGGATGGGCCCGTTCTACGACGGCAAGGACCAGCTCCAGCGGGACGAAGCCATGCGCTCGTGCGGCATCGCCGGCCAGACGATCATGCTCGCAGCGAAGGCCATGGGTTACGACTCGTGTCCCATGATCGGCTTCGATCCCGATCGGGTGGCCGAACTCATCAAGCTGCCCGATGACCACGTGATCGGCTTCATGATCGCGGTGGGCAAGGGGCTGAAGCCCGCCTGGCCCAAGCCCGGTCAGCTGCCGTTGGACGACGTCGTGGTGCACGACCGCTTCGCTTGAGCGTCGCTGTCCGCTGCCGAGGGCAGAGCATGCTCACACGGCTCGTGCGCGGGACAGACCATCACCGCGAGCACAGAAGAACGGCGGGTGTATACTCGCGTGCATCCATGCATCGGCAAACCTGGGAAGATGTCTGCGAATGCAGCGACCTGAGCATGGGAAGAGGTTAGGGGATCCAATGGAAGAGGAGCCACGATGATCATCAACAAGACAGGTCTCGTCGCCGTCGTCATCGTTGCAGCGGGATTCCTTCCGGTGGTTCAGGATGGAAGCGAGCCAGCCGTGCGCGCGACTGATCCTCAACCGACCATGACCGTGCAGGCGCCAGCGAAGCATGTCCTCGGCGGTGCGGTCACGGCCGAGACGCTCGTCTCTGTGAGCGAGGTTGCTCTCGATGCCGCCGATGGCACAGGTATCCGGTTCGTGATCGTCGCAAGCACGAGTTCGGTAGGTCAGGTGATCCTCGAACAAGCCTTCAAGATCACCAAGGTCTCGGTGAGCGCGAACGAGCCCGTCACCGTGACGACTGACAAGATGAACACCGGCGTGGCGCACCTCATCGCCGCCGACCTCCTGGACACGGTCTCTGAGCCGGAGTCGAGTTATCTCGCTGCCGGCCAAGAGATCGAAGAGCACGAGATCCGCGTGGCGCCAGCGCCTGGCCTTGCGTGGGGTGCAGTGAAGAGTCCCAGCGACCTGCAGATCACGGCCGCGCGGGCCACGCGATAGACGCAGGAGTGAACTACGAGGTGGTGGTTCACGACCGCATCGCGTGAGCCGGCGGTGCGTGCGGGCCGTCGCGACCCGACGTCACGGCACGACGGCGACCACCGCGTTCGATGCGGCGAAACCGACCGGGCCGGCGGGGTCGACGATCCAGTGTTGCAGGTAGGTCTCGAAGCCCGATGGCAGGCCGGCGGGCCAGGTGCCGGCCAGTACGAGTTCGCCCGCGGGGTCGGTGATCAACGGGAACAGCACGCCGGGCGCGCCCGGGTCGGGGATCAGCGTGCCGCCCTTGAACGGGGCGTTGATGTTGGTCACGCCCACGATCAGGAAGGCCGACGCATTCTGCAGCGCGCCGCTGAGTGAGATGGTGACCGGGTCGCCGACGGCGAGGGTGCTCTCGCCCAGCAGCGCCGGCGTGCCGTTCGTGCCGCCGAGGCCGAAGCCGAGATCCGTCCAGCGGCCGTCGTTGAGCATCATGATCCAGGCGGCGCCGCGACTCGTGCCGTTGCCGTTGTCGCTACCCGGTGCGCCCGCGGCCAGGTCCGGGATGCCGTCGCCGTCCATGTCGCCCAGGCCGGCGAGGGCGCTGCCGAAGCGGTCGAAGTCGTCCAGGCCGTCACCGAAGTCGCCGTCGAGGGCGCCGATCTTCTGTTCGCCGGCGACGGTGCCGTCGGCGTTCATGCGCAGCACCCACACGGCGCCCACGCTGGCCAGCGCGCCGATCCCGCCGTCGTCGTCACCCGGTGCGCCCACGGCGATGTCGTTCACGCCGTCGCCGTCGAGGTCGCCGAGGGCCGCCACGGCGTGGCCGAAGCGATCGCCGAGAGCCAGCGGCCCGGTCAGGCCGCCGGACGCGGGACTCATCTTGTGCTCGTCGCGCACCGTGCCGCCCGGGTTGAGCTCCAGGACCCACACAGCGCCGGTGCCGGTGAAGCCGGGGCCGTCGCGGTCGCCGGGGCTGCCCACGACCAGGTCGTTCACGCCGTCCCCGTCCAGGTCTCCCGGCGCGGCGATGGCGTGACCGAACTCGCCCAGGTCGTCGAGCGCGCCGTCGAAGCCGCCGGCCGTGGCGCTGAGCTTGAGCTCACCGATCACGCTGGCGTCGGACTGCAGGAACAGGAGCCACACGGCGCCCGTGCCGCCGAGCAGACCGCCGCCGTCGTCGTCGCCCGGTGCACCCACGGCGATGTCGCCGACACCGTTGCCGTCGATGTCGCCCACTGCGGCCAGTGCGGTGCCGAAGGCGTCGGCCGCGTCGAGCGTGCCGCCGAAGCCGCCTGTGCCCGCGCCCACGAGGTGGCGACTCTTCTCGCTGCCGTCGGCGTTGAGC